>CADAUV010000011.1 GCA_902791235.1 Oscillospiraceae bacterium | reverse complement strand
ACACCCTTGAAGGTGAGCTTTCAAGAATGCTTTTCGCCGTTCCTGCGGTGAAGGGCGTGGAATTCGGCAGGGGCTTCGAGCTTGCAAAAATGCTCGGAAGTCAGGCGAACGACGGCTACTGTATCAAGGACGGGGAGATTTCAACAATCACAAATAATAACGGCGGTGTTCTCGGCGGAATGAGTAACGGCGCGCCCCTCGTTTTCAGAGCTGTTATCAAGCCCACACCTTCTATCTCCAAGCCGCAGAAGACTGTGAATGTACAGACTTTAAGCGAGGAGATACTTGAGGTTAAAGGCCGCCACGACCCCTGTATAGTACACAGGGCAGTCCCCGTAATTGAAGCGGCGACGGCGCTCGTGCTTGCGGATTTAATGCTTTAGTTTACAAATAAAGGATTTTTAAATGGATTTACTTGAGTTAAGAAAAGAAATAGATAAAATCGACAGTCAGCTTGTCCCACTCCTTGTCGAGCGAATGGAGATTGCGAAGAAGGTTGCCGAATACAAGGTAAAGCGCGGTATCCCCGTTCTTAATGAGGAGAGGGAACAGCAGATTCTTGACAGCGTTGAAGAAAAATGCGGCGAAAACGGAGAGCTTATTAAAACCGTTTTCTCTTCTGCGATGGACGCTTCAAGGGCGCTTCAGCACAAGATTATCGGCGGAGGTAACGAGCTTAGAAATCTTGTTGAAAGCTCCTTTATCGAGGGCGGTCTTTATACCGACAGTAAGATTGCCTGTCAGGGCGTCGAGGGCGCATACAGCGGACAGACCGCAAAGCTTCTTTTCCCTGACACTCCCGTTAAGTTTTTCAAGGCGTTTGAGGATGTGTTCGAGGCTGTTGATAAGGGCGACGCTAAATTCGGTATCATCCCTGTTGAGAACTCGACTGCAGGCTCGGTGCATGAATCATACGACCTTATAATGAAATACAGGTTTTATGTTGTCGGCGCTTATGACCTTAGGATTGACCACTGTCTGTGTGCGAAGCCTGATACAAAATATGAGGATATCGAGGATGTGTATTCGCATCCGCAGGCGCTTGCGCAGTGTAATAAATTTCTTAAAAACTTTGATTTTACGGGTATTACATATTCAAATACTGCGGCTGCCGCAAAGTATGTTGCCTCATCTGACAGAAACGATATTGCTGCAATCTGCTCGGAAAAAGCCGCAAAAGAATACGGACTTAAGGTTATTAAAAGAAATATTCAGAATACAATAATCAATAAGACAAGATTTATTGTCATTTCAAAAAAGCTTCTTATAAGCGAGGACGCAAACAAAATCTCGCTCATATTCACGGTGCCTCATGAAACGGGTAAGCTTTACCGAATACTCGGCAGGTTTTCAATGGCGGGGCTCAACCTTACAAAGCTTGAGTCAAGACCTATTGAAAACGGTAATTTCAGTTATTACTTCTATGTCGATGTGCTCGGTAATGTCAGGGATGAAACAACGCTTGATTTAATCTGCGCTCTGTCAGACGAGCTTCCCGTGTTTGAATTTCTCGGAAATTATTATGAGGCTGAATAATCTGGGGTGAAATCTTGAAACAGCAGAAAAGACACAGAACAAGATTTTTTACTGCGGTAATACTTATAGTTATGACGGCGCTTCTGATATTTTTAGGTCTTGTGCTTCAGAATCACGCAAACCTTGAAATACGCTTCAGTGTGCTTATCAACTGGCTGTCGTCGGTTGATTACGCTATAACAAAGCTTGACTCAAACACCGAGATACTTATTTGTATCTTTGCGTTATATATTGCAAAATGTCAGCTTCCCATACCGATGAGCTTTCTTATGATGATATCGGGCGTGGTTTTCCCGATGACTCAGGCAATTGTCATCAATATTG
Organism: Oscillospiraceae bacterium; assembly: GCA_902791235.1. Taxonomy (GTDB): domain Bacteria; phylum Bacillota; class Clostridia; order Oscillospirales; family Acutalibacteraceae; genus Eubacterium_R. The sequence goes on along the minus strand of CADAUV010000011.1, from coordinate 30,227 downwards.
TCTTTACCTCGTTTTTCTTTACGGTAAAGTATTTTGAGGGCAGCTTCATCGGCGGCGGCTGGACAGGTATGATTCTCGGCATTAAGAAGCTTAAATTCCTCAAGGAATGGATTGAGTTTAAGGGCACGGGTAATCCCTATGTGCTTTTTGTATCGAGGCTTGTGCCGTCGATACCGCCTGGTATGGTGTCGAAGTATTACGGCTCGATGAAATATGATTTCATCTATTATATCTGTTTGAGTATCCTCGGCTTTTCACCGAGAATATATATGTACACAACAATCGGTAACGCCATCTTTAATCCCTTCTCCGCAAGGTTTATTACGATGCTTATTATTGTTGTTGCGTTTACGGGAATATCCGTATTTGCGTTTAATATCTTTTTCGGAATTAAATCAAAGCAGATGAATCAGACGCTTTTAATTTATTCCGAAAAGGAAAAATATAGAATAGTTTTATAATGAGGAGATAAAAAATGAAACCAAGTGAACTTATTGCAAAGATTAACAGCGGGGAGATGGACGGTAAGCTCAAGGCTGTTTATGTCAGCGACGAGGCTGTTTGTTACCAGAGGGACAGGTATGTAAGAACCTGCAAGGCGTTTATTGATATGTTCGGCGACGACAGGGATGTAATGGCTGTAAGCGCACCGGGAAGAACAGAGGTCTGCGGTAATCATACGGACCATAATAACGGCAAGGTGCTTGCCGCTTCAATAAACCTTGACGCAATCGCAATCTGCGCAAAGAGGGATGACCTTTCAATCTGCGAAAAGTCCGAGGGTCATGCAGTTAATAATGTTGATATATCCGACCTTACCCCAAGGGAGTCCGAGTACGGTAAATCAGGCTCAATGGTAAAGGGCGTTGCAGCAAGGCTTAATGACCTCGGTTATAAAATCGGCGGCTTTGACGCTTGTACAACAAGCGATGTAATGGGCGGCTCGGGTCTTTCATCCTCGGCTGCTTTCGAGGTGCTTCTCGGTAATATAATCTCCTATTTATATAATGACGGCAGCATTGACGCTGTTGATATCGCCAAGGCTGCGCAGTACAGCGAAAATGTATTTTTCGGCAAGCCTTCGGGTCTGCTTGACCAGATGGCTTCATCAGTCGGAACCTTTGTTACAATTGATTTTAAGAGCACTGAGGAGCCGATTATTAAAAAGGTTGACTATGATTTTGCACATTCGGGATACAGCCTTTGTATTGTTGATACTCATGGCAGTCATTCGGATTTAACAGATGACTACGCTGCGGTAAGGTCTGAGATGGAGGCTGTTGCAAAGGCAATGGGCAAAAGCGTTTTAAGAGAGATTGACGAAAAGGATTTCTTTAAAGCAATACCGGCTCTTACAGGCAAGGTCAACGACAGAGCCATTCTTCGCGCAACTCATTTTTATAACGAGAACAAGAGGGTTGACAGGGCTGTAAGCGCTCTTGAAAACGGTGATTTTGACAGCTTTAAGGAGGTAATTACCGCATCGGGAATGTCCTCATACCTTTACTGTCAGAATGTCTACACACCTAATAAGCCGACCGAGCAGAAGCTCTCCCTTGCGCTTTGCATCAGTCAGGAGCTTCTTGAAGGCCGCGGCGCATGGCGTGTACACGGCGGCGGCTTTGCAGGTACAATTCAGGCGTTTGTTCCGAATGATTTACTCGATACATATAAAACAGAGATGGACGCCGTATTCGGTGAAGGCTCCTGCCATGTTCTTATCATCCGTCCTGTCGGCGGAACAAGGGTAATGTAATTATTTCGGAGAATTAAAATGAAGTATGTATTTGTAATAAACCCTATTGCCGGCAATGACAATAAAGCAAAGATTATAGCAAGAATTAAATCTACCTTCCGTCCGCTTGATGATGAGATGATACTTGAGGAAACCGAATGTCAGGGCGACGCAAAGCGCATCGCCTCTGAATATGCTCAGAAGTACGGCAGCGACTGTATTATAGTTTCCTGCGGCGGCGACGGTACCGTGCATGAGATTGCGAACGGACTTGCAGGTACGGATACTCCGTTAATGGTCCTTCCTCTCGGTACGGGCAACGATTTTGCAAAGAAAATATACGGCACTAAGGATATTAATGTTGAGAATGTGATTAAGGCTTTCGGCTTTTATAACGGTAAGCTGAAGTATAAAATAAAGCCGATTGACCTTATTGATTACAACGGTGAAAAATGTATCAATGTTATGTCCTTCGGTCTTGATACCATTGTTGAAACGATAGGCAAGCGCATCAAGGATAAACACCCCTTCATAGGGCATCAGGCATATAATATTGCGATAGTGCCCGTGCTTATGAAGCCTCTTCATTATACAATCAGCTTCGACCTCAACTGCGTGGATAAAAAAACAGGGGAGGAATATCAGCTTCACGAGGAGGAGAGGGATTACGCTCTTTTCGCAGTCTGTAACGCGAGCTATTACGGCGGCGGCTTTCAGCCTGCGCCCGACGCCGTGCTTGACGACGGGCTTCTCGATTTTGTTATTGTAAACGGCCTTTCACTGCCGCAGGCGTTACCGCTGATACCTCAGTATTCGGCTGGTACCCTTAACAGTGAAACGGGCAAGGGTAAGCTTGTTGACGGATATGTAAAGTCAGGTAAGATTTGGATGAGCGACGGCAGCGCGCTTCTCGGCAACTGCGATGGGGAGAATTTTGATTACAGCGAGCTTGATTTCAAGGTCGAGGAAAAAGCGCTGAAGCTCTGTGTAATTAACGACTGATATGAAGAAAACAATCAAAAAAATAATTATAGCGCTTGCAGCCGTGATACTTGTTATCATTTGCTCTGCACTCTGCTTTTTAGTCCTTTATACACCAAGTCTTACCGCTGATTTCAGCAGTGATGAGGGCAGTATTACAAGTAATGCCTCGGGTTATCTTTACGGGCTTGCCGAGCAGGGTGTTCCAAGCGCAAATATGACAGAAAGTCTGGATATTTCAACCGTGTCGCAGAAGGTGCCGGGCGGCTTGCAGCACCCGATAGGCGACCTTGACCATGTATATCCTCAGCTTGATAATACTAAGTACAATGTTGTCTATTTGCAGGATGTCTATTCGACATGGTACTACGACCATCAGAATATCGAGCGGATGAGGGGCGACGGCACTTATGACTGGCAGGAGTATATAAATGACTTCTTCCTGCCGAGCGTTAAGGACTCCGTTGAATTCCTTTCAGACGCACCGTATGCCGATAAGGTCGTTTACTGCCTGTATAACGAGTGCGATAACGGCCTGTGGTTCGGCGAAACGGTTGAGGATGATTCCGACCTCGGCTTCTGGTGTAATTATAATGAGCAGGGCGCGGAAAACTTTTTCTCCGCGTGGAAGCAGACATATGATTTGGTTAAGTCCTTAAATCCCGACGCGCTCATCGGAGGTCCCGGATTTTTTGAATATAATGACGAAAAAATCAGTGCTTTTCTGTCATATTGCACAAAGAATAACTGCGTTCCCGATGTGATGATTTATCATGAGCTTAACGATTATTCGGTCTATTTCTGGCGCGAGCATGTGAGAAATTACAGACAGATTGAGGCTGATTTGGGTATCGGGGAGCTTCCGATAATTGTTACCGAATACGGCAGAATGTGCGACAACGGAATGCCGGGTAAAATGATACAGTATATAACTCAGATTGAGATGACGGGCGTATACGGCGACCAGGCTTACTGGCGACTTGCCGATAATCTCTGCGACACCTGCGCTGATGATAATACCCCGAATTCAAACTGGTGGCTTTACCGCTGGTATGCCGATATGGAGGGGAAGAGAATTACCTCGTCATATCAGGATTTGTGGAACTCGAATTTTGAAAATGCCTATATAAAGCGCAAAGCGGAGTATACCTCGCAGGGCTTTATGGGTCTTGTTTCAATGTCTGAGAGCGAGGACAGGATTGACATTATCTGCGGCGGTACAAGCGGCGATACAGCGGTTAAGCTCAGGAAGCTTGACGCAACCTCCTTTGACGGCGCGCTTGTGAAAATCACCGTTGAGGAGGCTGTTTATAAAGGACTTACAGGAAGCGAAACTGCGCCCGTAACACGAAGCGTGAGCTATGAAACTCTCGGCAGAAATAAGACCGTAAGGCTTGAGAATACCGACCTTGCAAACGCATATCATATTGTTATTGAAAAGGTTGAGGCTGAGGGCGAAGCTTATGATTTTACCGATGAGGGATATCTTCAGCGCTTTGAGTTTGAAAACGGAACGCTCCTTAAAAACGCCTATACCTACGACAGTGCGTATGCCACTTCGGGTGAGCTTCAGGGTATGGTCGGCGGTATGGAAAATGAGGGCGACGGCGTAAGCCTTACCTTTACCGTACCGAGTGATGATGTATACAATCTTGACATAATTTACGGTAATGCAAACGACGGTCAGTTTGATGAAAACGGCAGGCAGAGCCCCGACGGCAGGACCTTTGCCGAAAGCTATATGACGCTTGACGGAAATCGCACGCAGATTGCTTTTGATAACACTATCCGAAGTGAGTATACCGATTGTTACACGCTTGAAAATGTCAAGCTCGGAAAGGGCAGGCACACTATTTCCTTTGAGCATTGCAGCGGCACCTATGTGCTTGACAGCCTTGTTGTAAGCAGTGCGGATATATGTGAAAAAACCGCTGTGATTTATGACGGCGACAGAAGTCAGAACGGTATGATTTCCTACCTTGTAAGCGCCGCTGAGGACGGTTATTACAGTGTTTCAGCAGACGAAAGCTCAGTTGAAAAAATCCTTGTAAACGGTAGCAAAGCCGATTTTGTAAACGGTGGAAGCTACTATCTTATGAGAGGTCTTAACTACCTTGACTTTTATGCTTCTGACGGGCTTAAAACGCCCGTTCTTGAAAGAAGTGAGTCGCAGGGTGAGAGCTATATGCTCACTGCCGAAAGTGCTGTGCTTGACGGTGCAAAAAGCGTATTTGATGAAAATAATAATGCTTATTATATAGACGGTATTTCGGCTGAAGGCGGCAGCGCTTCATATAAGGTAAATGCTGAAGAATCGGGCGTTTACGCCTTTACCGTGGAGTATTCAAATAACGACGAGGGCGGCGTTCACGATTATAATGTCGACCTTATTGAAAGATATATTACAATTGATGTTAACGGCGTATCCCGTGATGTTTTCTGCAGGAATACTTATAGTTGGGATAAGGTGAAAACAGTAACCTTCTACGCTCAGCTTGAGGAAGGTGAAAACGAAATAACGCTTTCAAACAGCGGAAATTTCACTTTTAACGGAAATAAAACTTATGCTCCGCATATTTATTCGGTGAATGTGAGCGGGCTTTCGGCGGATTAATCACATAATATTAACTCCTTCATAGAATGTAGTGAAGTTTACTTCAAATACATTTGTGAAGGAGTTTAATTATGCCAAATTTCATCAATGACAATCTTTCAAAAAGGCTTCGCGAAACCGTCTGTGTTGACACAAAAAGAATTTTTGACAGCTGCGTCAGCAAGGACTGTCTTGAAAATTTAAGAGTTACATTTTTCGCGAGAAGCCAGTCGCTTATTGACAATGCGACAACCGTCAAGGCAAGAAACTGTGAGCTTGCCGAATGTTCGATAGAGGTTGAAGAGGTGCCGTTTAACAGGGGCTTTTACAGTGCCGATATAACCTACTTTTTCAGACTTCTTTTTGACACCTATTCAGCGCCTTGCACGCCGCCTCAGACAGCGGTCGGCTACTGCTCGTTTAATAAGAGGTGCATACTTTTCGGCGGCGACGGCGATGTTAAGGTATTCTCCTCCGACAGCTCGGACGCGCTCACCGATGTGCCGCTTTCAAAGCAGTATGTGAATCCTGTTGCCAAGGTGCAGGCGGTTGACCCCGTAGTGCTCGGTATGGATATTTACGAGTCAAACGAATGTGGTATTCCGTGGACCTCAAGCTTTCCGCAATCAATTATGTCCGAGGCACAGGATGAGGGATTTGCAAATGCTTCCGATAAGGCAGTGCTTGTTACTCTCGGACTTTTCTCGATTATTCAGATGGAAAGGGACGCTCAGATTCTTATCAATGCCTGCGACTACTGCATACCCGAGAGGGAATGTTCCTGCACCGACTCGAGCCCGTGCGAAGCCTTCCAGTCAATTGATTTTCCTGTTGATGAGTTTTTCCCTGTTGACCGCGACGCGCTAATCCAGACAACACCGAAATAAATAACAAAGCACAAATAAAAATTAAGGCGTTCTTTGAGAACGCCTTAATCTTTATTGTTTACCGTTTTTTTCAGGTTCTAAGGACGGGTACATTCTTCTGTAAAGAGCGTTGATATGCCTGAAGTAGTTTTTATCAATGCTCCTGATTGTGTCCATCGTTGTGCGGAAGCGCCAGTTCTTTTCGGGTACACCGGGGATATTCATTCTTGCATCGCTGCCAAAGCCGCACATATCCTGAAGCGCTACCATGGCTACATTCGAGCTCGATTTCCATACCGCCTCGATGATTTTTCTGCAGGAACTGCTGTAATAACCGCCCTCGCCCCAGTTGTCGCCGTAAAATCCCACATAGTCAAGCGTGAATTTACGCTCAGCCTCGCTTGCTTCCCAGAGCCAGCCGAGAATGGTGTTGTTGTCGTGGGTGCCGACATAGTTAATGCTGTTTTGCACCGCGTTGTGCGGAAGGTGGGACGAGTCGGAATTCGGGTCGAAGCCAAACTGAATTACCTTCATACCGGGGAAACCCGTGTCCTCAAGCAGCTTTACTACATCCTCGCCGAACACGCCTAAATCCTCCGCAATAATCGGTGCGTCGGGATATACCTCAAACACCTTGTTGAAGAAATCCATACCGGGACCGTCAAGCCATTCGCCGACCTTTGCAGTCTTTGACTGTGCAGGCACAGCCCAGTAGGAAGCGAAGGCTCTGAAATGGTCTATTCTCACCGTGTCATAGGTTTTCAGCGTGTGGCCGAGGCGTGAAAGCCACCAGCCGTAGCCATCCTTTTTCATTGCCTTCCAGTCGTAAATCGGGTTACCCCAGAGCTGTCCGTCCTCGCTGAAATAATCGGGCGGAACGCCTGCAACCTTCTCGACCTTCAGCGTCTTTTCGTCAATCAGGAACATCGGCAGATTTGACCACACATCAACGCTGTCCATCGCTACATAAATCGGCATATCTCCGATTACCGCAATGCCCCTGCCGTTAGCGTAAGCCTTTATTTCCTGCCACTGTTTGTAGAATATGTACTGGACGAATTTCCAGAAAGCGGCGCTCTCCTCGTATTTGTAGATATTCTTTATACATTCAAAATAATGCGCATGTTCATCCGACCATTCCCACCAGGGCTTCAGCTCTTCCTCCTCCTTTACAGCCATAAATACGCTGTAATCGGTGAGCCATTCGTTTTCAAGCTCGAATTTCTTGATTTCTTTCGCAAGCTCCTCGTCGATATTCAGGAAAGCTTTTTTGAGAAGTCCGAGCCTTTTCTGCGCCGCGAATTCATAATCGGCGGTATAGGGCGTGCCGTCATATATATTGCTTTTTACATCCTCGTCGCTGACAAGCCCCATATCGCGAAGCCCTGCAGGATTTATATAAAGATAGTTTCCTGCAAAAGCAGAGGGCGAGCAGTAGGGCGAGTTTGCGCCGTCAAGAGGATTGAAGGGAAGCACCTGCCAGTAGGTGAATCCCATATCCGCAATTTCGTCAATAAATTCCCTTACATTCTCATCAAAAACCCCGACGCCGTAAGGGCTTGGCATCGAGCTTATGTGGAGCAGTACGCCTGCTCCTCTCTTTTTTAACATAGTATCACCAAACCTAAAATTACAATGCTCTTATTCTATCAAATATAACACGGAAAATCAATGTTTTGTTGAATATATATAAATTATTATATTAAATTATTTAATTTTATTAGTATTTATATATTGATTTATATTGTATGTATTTGTTATAATAACTACTATATAGTGGATTAGTATATGAAAGTGCAGGTGATAATATGGCTGACAGGGACAGGACAACCTCTGTTATAAGTGAAGAGGAGCTTGAAAGGCAGAGGAGGTTTGTCAAAAGGCTTCAGTCGGTTATTGCCGCAAGATATGAGCGAAAGCCGCTTGCCTGCGTCGTAACCTACGGCTGTCAGCAGAATGTTGCCGACAGCGAGAAAATCAAGGGGATGCTTGATGAAATCGGTTACGGCTTCACTGAAAACAGGCAGGAGGCAAAACTCGTCATCTTTAACACCTGCGCTGTAAGAGAACATGCTGAGGACAGGGTGTTCGGTAATGTCGGCGCGCTTAAAAGCTTCAAGAGGGATAATCCCGACGCCGTAATTGCTCTTTGCGGCTGTATGATGCAGCAGCAGCATATCGCCGACAGGATTAAAAAATCCTTTCCTTATGTCGACCTCGTTTTTGGCACCCATGTAATTCACTGTCTGCCCGAGCTTCTTTACAGAGCTATGACGGGCAGGAAAAGGGTTTTTGAAATTCCCGATATGGACGGCGCGATTGCCGAGGGTATCCCTGTAAAAAGGGATAACAGCAGGCGCGCATGGCTTCCGATAATGTATGGCTGTAACAATTTCTGCTCTTACTGTATTGTGCCATATGTCAGGGGCAGGGAAAGAAGCCGTATGCCCGAGGATATTATAAACGAGTTTAAACAGCTTGTTGAGGATGGCGCACGGGAGATTACGCTTCTCGGACAGAATGTAAATTCCTACGGTAAGGACCTTGTGCCGCAAATGAGCTTTGCAGAGCTTTTAAGGACTCTTGATGAGCTTGACGGTGATTTTCGTATCCGCTTTATGACAAGTCATCCCAAGGACTGTACAAAGGAGCTTATCGAAACCATTGCAAACGGAAAGAAGCTTGCATGGCATCTTCACCTCCCGTTTCAGAGCGGAAGCAACAGAGTGCTTAAAGCGATGAACAGGCACTATACAAGGGAACAGTACCTTGAGCTTATAGACTACGCAAGAGAGCTTATGGGCGACGAGGTGTCAATTACAAGCGATATTATCGTCGGCTTCCCCGGCGAGACCTATGAGGAATTCAAGGAAACCCTGTCGCTTGTTGAGAGGATAAATGCAACCTCTCTTTTCACATTTATCTATTCGGCGAGAAAAGGCACGCCTGCCGCTGAGATGGACGACCCCGTATCGCACGAGGAAAAGACAAAGTGGTTTAAAGAGCTTACCGACCTTCAGGAGCAAATCAGCGCAAAGCAGATGGCGCTTCATAAGGGGAAGACCTATAAATGCTATGTCTACGGTAAGGGCAAACTCGGTGATAATTATGTTGCCTCGAGAAACGACGGTAATTTGATTATAGAATTTGAAGGCGACGAAAGCTTAATCGGAACCTTTCAAAACATTTTGGTAACAGAGCCTCTGACATTTGTAATGCGGGGCGAATTAGTAAAGGAGAAATAATTATGAATTTAGTTACGGCACTCAGAGAGCTTGGCAAGGAAATCCAGAAGGACCCACGCTTTATTGCTCTTCAGGAAGCAGCTGCGGCAAATGACGCTGACGAGAATCTTCAGAAGCAGATGCAGGAGCTTCAGCTTATCTCGCTTAAATATCAGCAGGAGGCTGAGAAGGGCGAGGAGGCTTCACAGGAGAGAATCGAGGAGCTTCAGAACGATTACCAGAAGGTATACGGTGAGATTATGGAGGGCGAGAATATGCAGAAGTATTCCGCTGCCGCTTCAGAGATGGAGCAGATGGCTCAGTATATCAGCCAGATGATAGGGCTCTTCTTTGACGGTAAGGACCCCGAGACCTGCGAGGTTCCTGCTGACTGCACGCATGATTGCTCGACCTGCGGAGGCTGCCACTAAGATAAGGCTCCTGCAAAAGGGCATAACCGTAAATACTATTGCATGGGAGGGTCAGGACCCTTCCGTGCAAAACAGTTCACTAAAATAAAGGAGGGATATTTATGGCAAAGAAAAGCAAGGGTGAGGGTACTCTTTCACCTATGATGCAGCAGTATTTTACAATTAAAGAGCAGTATCCGGACGCCATACTTTTCTTCCGACTCGGTGATTTTTATGAGATGTTTTTTGACGACGCCACGACTGCTTCGCGTGAGCTTGACCTTGTTTTAACAGGCAGGGACTGCGGACAGGAGGAGCGCGCGCCTATGTGCGGCGTTCCGTTTCACAGTGCGGACAGCTATATTGCAAAGCTTATTTCAAGAGGCTATAAGGTTGCAATCTGCGAGCAGATGGAGGACCCTGCGCTTGTCAAGGGACTTGTTAAAAGAGATGTCATAAGAGTCATAACTCCCGGTACGGTCATCGAGGGCAATATGCTCGAGGACGGTGCAAACAACTATCTCTGCTGTATTGCCAAGGGACAGAATGAAACGGGCATATGCTTTGCCGATGTTTCGACAGGTGAATTTCATATAACCGTCCTCAGCGGCGACGACGCCGACAGTAAGCTCGTAAATCAGCTTTCGACATATTCGCCGAAGGAAATTATCCTTAATTCAGCGGCGCTTGACTTTAAATCGCTTGAGAGCTTTGCTAAAAGGATAAACGCTAATGTCGAGGTGCTTGACGATGAGTGTTTTGATTTTAACACCTGCACCGAGCTTATTATGCAGACTATGAAGCGTGAGGAAATCTCCTCGCTCGGTATCGGACACAGCAAGTCGGCGGTATCGGCGCTCGGCGCAATTATCGGATACCTGAGGGACACAAGGAAAACCGATGAAATTGAAGCGCCTGCTGAGCTTGATTATTATGATGACGAGCAGTATATGAAGCTCGATATAAGCGCAAGGCGCAATCTTGAGCTTACAAAGTCAATGATGACGGGCGACAAGAAGCACTCTCTTCTCTGGGTGATTGATAAGACGAGAACCGCTATGGGCAAGAGGATGATTCGTTCGTGGCTTGAAAGACCGCTTATGTCCATACAGCTTATTACAAAGAGGCAGAATGCGGTGGGCGAGCTTGCCGACAGTCCTATGCTTCTTGACGAGGTGCGCGACTGCCTGACGGGCGTTAACGATATTGAAAGGCTGATGACCCGTATTGTTTACGGTACTGCAAACGCCAAGGAGCTTAAATCCCTCCAGTTCACGATTGAGAAGCTTCCGCTTGTGAAAAACGCGCTTGCGAATACTTCAAGCGCGCTGCTCAAAGAAATCTTTTCAAATATAGATTTGCTTGAGGATGTAAGGGAGCTTATTGATAAAGCAATCAAGGACGAGCCCCCGTTTTCGGTACGCGAGGGCGGAATGATTAAGGACGGCTTTTCAGAAGAGATTGATTCCCTTCGCGCCATTATGAACGACGGCGCAGGTATAATCGCTTCAATTGAGGCTGAGCAGAGGGAGCTTACGGGAATACCTAAGCTTAAAGTCGGCTACAATAAGGTGTTCGGCTATTATATCGAGGTTACCAATTCCTATAAGGAAATGGTGCCTGAAACCTACATAAGAAAACAGACCCTCACAAACTGCGAGAGATATATTACTCAGGAGCTGAAGGATTTGGAGGGCAGGATTATTGGCGCTAAGGACAGAAGCACGGCGCTTGAATACGAGGTGTTCAGCGGCGTGAGAAACACTGTCGCAGGCGAGCTTGAGCGTATGCAGAAAACCGCCAAGGCGGTTGCGGTGCTTGATGTTCTCGCTTCACTTGCAAAAACAGCGGTTGAAAATAACTATGTCTGTCCTCAGATGACAGCGGACGGAGTTATTGATATCAAGGAGGGCAGGCACCCCGTGGTCGAGGCTCTGCTTGAGGATTCGCTCTTTGTTCCGAATGACACTCTTCTCGATACCGACGAGAACCGCTGCTCAATCATCACGGGTCCCAATATGGCAGGTAAGTCAACATATATGCGCCAGATTGCGCTTATTGTGCTTCTTGCTCAAATCGGTTCCTTCGTCCCTGCGAAAACCGCGAGGCTCGGTATTGTGGACGCGATATTTACAAGAGTCGGCGCGAGCGACGACCTTGCAACAGGTCAGTCCACCTTTATGGTTGAGATGAACGAGGTTTCACAGATACTTAAAAACGCAACGCCTTCTTCTCTCATTATTCTTGACGAGATAGGCAGGGGTACCTCAACTTTTGACGGTATGAGTATCGCAAGAGCTGTACTTGAATATGTCTGCAAGAAAAGAACGCTTGGCGCAAAGGCTCTTTTTGCAACGCATTATCACGAGCTTACCGTTATGGAAGGTATGCTTGACGGTGTGAAGAATTATTCGATAGCCGTTAAAAAGCGCGGCGATGATATCACATTCCTGAGGAAGATTGTAAGGGGCGGCGCTGACCAGAGCTTCGGTATCGAGGTTGCGAAGCTTGCAGGCGTTCCCGATTCCGTTGTAAAGCGCGCCAAGGTTATTTTAAAGGAGCTTGAGAAGAACTCCGTTCCGATTGAGTTCAAGGCTGAGGACAGCGTTTTTGAAGAGGAAGAAAACGACATTCAGTATAACTTTACCGCAAACGGTAAGGATGAGATTGTAGAAATTCTCAATACGGTCGATGTTAATACGCTAACGCCGATTGAGGCTATGCAGACTCTTTATGACCTTGCTAAAAAGGCTAAGGAGCTTAAATAATTAATTTACGAAAGGAGTGGTTTTGTTGCCTAAGATTAATGTGCTGCCAAAGGAAGTTTATCAGCTTATATCAGCGGGAGAGGTAGTGGAAAGGCCTTCCTCAATAGTCAAGGAAATGATTGAAAATTCCGTCGACGCAGGCGCAACGAAAATCACCCTTGAGATTAAAAACGGCGGCTCAACCTATATCCGCATAACCGACGACGGTTGCGGTATTGAGCGCAGCGAGATAAAAAAGGTGTTTGTATCCCACGCCACGAGCAAGATATCCGATAAGGAGGATTTGAATGCCATAAGCACTCTCGGCTTCAGGGGAGAGGCTATGGCGTCAATCGGAGCGGTTGCCAAGGTCGAGGTTCTGACAAGAGCTAAGGGCGAGCAGATGGGAACGCGTTACGAGGTTCAGGGCGGCGAGGAGATTTCGCTTGATGACGCAGGCTGCCCTGAGGGCACCACGATTGTTGTGCGTGATATTTTTTACAACACACCTGCAAGAATGAAATTTCTTAAAAAAGATGTAACGGAGGGCAACGCCGTTGCAGGCGTTGTTGACAGAATGGCTATCTCGCACCCTGAGATTTCCTTCAGATTTATCCGCGACGGTAAGCAGACGCTTGTTACCTCGGGCAACGGAGAGCTTAAATCGGCTATATATTCGGTTCTCGGCAGAGAGGTAAGCGACGGGCTGCTTGAGGTAAGCTATGAGTATGAGAATATGAAGCTCACGGGCTTTGCTTCAAAGCCCACTGCCTCACGCAAGAGCAGGGCGATGCAGTTTTTCTTCGTCAACGGAAGACTTGTTAAGTCAGCCACTGCTATGGCTGCGCTTGAGCAGGCATATAAGAATTACATAATGGTCGGAAGATTTCCGATGTGCGTTCTCAATATAGAGCTTCCGCCTGCGCTTGTGGATGTAAATGTGCATCCTGCAAAAATCGAGGTTCGTTTTGCAAACGAACGCCCCGTGTTTGACCTTATCTATTACGGCGTAAAGACGGCTGTTGAGGCTGACCGAACGGTCAAGGAGGCTGATTTCTCACCTAAGACCGATACAAACCTTTTTGATAATATCGGCTCTGCCCCGAAGATTAATTCTCATACGACAATTGATTTTTTCAGAAAAAAGGAAGAGCCTCCCGTGCAGCAGACCTTCCGCACCCAGCCTAAACAGGACTTCTGGGTGAGGGAGAGCAGCAGCTCATACAGCGTAACCGATACCGATAACACCGAAGCCGAGCCGAAAAAAGCTGAAATTGTTCAGCCTGAAATAAAAGAGCCCGAGCCTCAGAGCATTACCGTTGATGAGGACAAAACCGACGAAATTGATTTCAGATTAATCGGCGAGGCATTTAAGACCTATTTAATAGTTGAAATTAAAAACGACCTTTACTTTATTGACAAGCACGCTGCGCACGAGCGTATGAATTATGAAAGGCTCAAGGCGCAGTCGACAGTCGAGGTGCAGATGCTTCTTTCACCCGTCGCCGTCAATATGAGTAAGGACGAGTACAATATTATCTGCGAGCATCTTGAGCTTTTAAAGCAGTGCGGCTTTGAAGCGGAGCCTTTCGGCACCGACGCGGTGCTTGTGCGTTCTGTTCCCTCCCTTGTCGGCACGGACAGCGTTAAGGATTTAATTCTCGAAATTGCACAAAAGCTTCTTGAGCACAAGACCGATATCACACCCGATAAAATTGACTGGATTTATCATTCCGCTTCCTGCAGAGGTGCGGTTAAGGGCGGCGATTATACATCTCCGTACGAGCAGGAGCTTTTCGTTAAAAAGCTTCTTTCAATGCCTAATATCCGTTTCTGTCCGCACGGCAGACCCGTGTTTATAAAAATATCCGAATACGATATTGAAAAGCAGTTTGGCAGAGTGTGAAAATGAAAAAGAAAATCATTGTAGTAGCAGGACCCACCGCCTCGGGCAAGACCGCCTTGGGTATAGAAATTGCAAAGGCTGTAAACGGCGAAATAATCTCGGCTGATTCAATGCAGGTTTACCGGGGTATGCCGATAGCAACCGCTGCGCCGACGGCTGAGGAGCAGGCAGAGGCAGCGCATCACCTTGTGGGAATTTTAAATCCCGATGAGCCTTTCTCCGTTGCGCGCTGGTGTGAGCTTGCCAGAGAGTGTATAGACGCTATAACCGACAGGGGACATATTCCGATAATTGTCGGCGGTACGGGACTTTTTATTGACAGTCTTGTTGACAATATTATTTTTGAGGATATCGAAATTGACGAAAAGCTCAGGGCTGAGCTTATGAGTAAGGACTGCGACGAGCTTTACGCCGAGCTTATGAGGCTTGATGAAAAAGCGGCGCAGGAGATACATAAAAACAATAAGAAAAGAGTGGTAAGGGCGCTTGAGCTTTATTACTCGGGTACGAGTAAAACAAAGCAGAATGAGAACTCAAAAAAGGAGCCCTCGCCTTATGACGCGCTGTATCTTGTCCTTGCCTTTAAGGACAGGCAGGTGCTTTATAACAGAATAAATCAGCGCGTTGATAAAATGCTTGAGCAGGGGCTTGAGGTTGAGGCAAGGCAGGTGCTTTCCTTTTCTCAGGCGACCTCCGCACAGGCGATAGGGCATAAGGAGCTTGCGCCCTATATAAACGGTCAGTGCAGTCTTGATGAGGCTCTTGATAAGCTTAAGCAGGAAACGAGGCATTACGCAAAGCGCCAGATTACCTGGTTTAATAAAAAAGAGAGAGAAAACAAATATTTCATTACGGTTGACGAGCTTGGCGCAGATAAAGCGGCTGAAACCGCCGTCAGCTTAAGTGAGGAATTTTTATGCCTGAAGAAAGCAAACTGAAAAGCGTAAAAAACAAGGTGGAGCAGCAGTCGGACAGGATACGCCCCGATGTTGTGGCAATAGTCGCGGTTGTGCTTATAATCCTTGTGTATATAGGTGTTGAGGTGCATAAGGTAACACATATTGATGTAAAAACCATAACCGCAACACAGAGCGTTGTGTACGAAACAATTGAAGCAAAGGCGCTTGTCGTGCGTGATGAACAGCCGATAAGCACGAATTCGGGCGGCGTAACGGTGCCCTGTATTCAGGACGGCGAAAAGGTTGCGCTTGACGGTAATATCGCTATGACCTTCAATTCAAGCGAGGACGCTAAGAAGTATTCCGATTTGCAGGTGCTTCATTCACAGCTTGATTACTACCTTGACCTGCAGACAAAGTCAGCAGGGCTTAACAGCGATATCGCGACAATTGATAAGGATATTATAGAGGATATAAACGCCTATGTATTAAGCTCAAGCAAGGGCGATATAAGCGCTCTTTCGACTGACGCCGAGATGATTAACGATAAGCTTACGCGCCGTCAGCTTATTATCGGTCAGCAGATTGACTTCGGCGCAATCATAACGGACTTACAGTCGCAGATTAATGCGCTGTCCTCCGTAAAGCCGACGAGCTTTATAACAACCGATAAGTCGGGTACCTTCTCCTCGTATGTTGACGGCTGTGAGGAAATGTTCGATTATGACAGCGTTACACAGCTTACTCCGGAGCAGCTTGAAAATTATTTGACTCAGGCTGAAAACGCTGAGAAAAACGATGCATATATAGGTAAGCTGATAAATAATTTCAAATGGTATTTCTGCTGCACGGTTGACGCTTCGGCGCTTGAAAATCTGCATAACGGCGACAGTCTTGATGTGGCAATTAAGGGCACCGACAGGGTACTGAGATGTAAAATTGAAAGCGGTGCGGATGTATCGCTCGGCACAGAAAAGAGCGTGCTCGTGCTTTCAAGCTCGGAAATGGACGGTATGATAACCTCGATTCGCAGCGAGGATATCGAGATAAGATATAACGAGTACAAGGGCTTTAAGATTCCCGCTGAGGCAATCCATGTAAACGCTGACGGCAAAAAATGCGTTTACGCTCTTATAGCGAATACGGTTGCCGAGAGAACGGGCGAGGTATTGTATACCACAAAGGATTATGCAATCTTTAAATACGATGCAAAGAACAGCGATTCTATTCGTATGTATGACCAGATTATTACGAAAGGAAAGGATCTTTACGATGGAAAAATTTATTCCTGATGAAAGTCGGCTTAAATCCGTTGAGGAAAACTACAAGGCGGTTAAGTTCAATGTTGAGGAAGCCGCAATAAAGGCGGGAAGAAATCCTGAGGATGTAAGGCTTATGGCTGTTACCAAGACGGTTGAAAGCCCGTATATTAACAGAGCGATTGAGCTTGGCGCCAACCTCATCGGCGAGAACAGGGTGCAGGAATACCTCGGCAAGAGGGAGGAGCTGAAGCTTGACGGCGTTGAAAAGCATCTTATCGGTCATCTGCAGACAAACAAGGTTAAGTATATTGTCGGCGAGGTGGATATGATTGAATCCGTGGATTCTTTAAAGCTTGCCTCGGAGATTGACAGGCTTTCGCAGAAAAAAGGAATTGTAAGCGATGTGCTTGTCGAGGTCAATGTCGGCAGGGAGGATTCAAAAAGCGGTATTTACGCAGAACAGCTTGAGGAGCTTATTTATGAGATTGCCGAGCTTCAGGGCGTACGAATACAGGGGCTTATGACAATTCCCCCGATTTGCGACAGCGACAGCGAGGTGCGCAAATATTTTGAGTCAATGTATAAATCTTTCATTGACATAAGGGATAAAAAAATAGATAATGTTAATATGAATATTTTATCAATGGGAATGAGCGGCGATTACGAAGCTGCGATTGCCAGTGGTTCAAATATAGTCCGTGTTGGCTCTGCCATATTCGGCGCAAGAAAATATTTTTAATTAAAAGGAGAGGCGAGTATGAGTTTTTTAGATAAGCTTAAGGATATCGTTAATGAGGATGACGACGATTTTGAGGATTTCGGTTACGAGGAAGATAATTCCGTAGGCATTGAGCCTCCGAGGGAAAGAACAAGGAGAAGAGAGAGAGCGGAGCGCGCAGAGCGTGAGGAGTACAGCGAGCGTCCGCGTATGCGCAGACACGACAGCGATAAGGTTGTGAATATTCATACAACGGCTCAGCTTCAGGTTGTTCTTGTTAAGCCTGAGAGATTTGAGGAGGCTGCCGCAATCGGCGACAATCTTAATGAGAAGAGGACGGTTGTGCTTAATCTTGAAAGTACGAACCGCGATGTTGCAAGAAGGCTGCTTGACTTTTTAAGCGGTGTTGCTTATGCAAGCAACGGTGCGATTAAAAAGGTTGCAAATAACACATATATTATCACACCTTATAATGTTGATGTTATGGGCGATTTGCTTGACGAGCTTGAAAACAACGGAATGTTTATGTGATAAAGAGAGGGGAATATGAATATGCTTACACCAAGTCAGATTCGCGAGAAAAAGCTTTCCACGGTTGAGGAAGGCGGTTACGACAGAGGAGAGGTTAACGAGTTTCTCCTTGAGGTAATTGAGTCCTATGAGGCTGTTTTCAATGAGAATAAGGAGCTTTACCGCAAG
Source organism: Oscillospiraceae bacterium (assembly GCA_902791235.1). GTDB lineage: Bacteria > Bacillota > Clostridia > Oscillospirales > Acutalibacteraceae > Eubacterium_R. The sequence goes on along the minus strand of CADAUV010000011.1, from coordinate 12,187 downwards.
ATGGATATTCTTGCAAATCGCATTGAGGAGTATAGAGCTGACGAGGATTCTATTACAAAAGCCCTTATCACAGCGCAGAAAACTGCGGACAAGATGACCAAGGAAGCCGAGGCGCAGGCTGAGCTCACTATTTCCGAGAGCAGGGAATCCGCTCAGAAAACTGTCAGCGACGCTCAGGAGAAGGCTGACGGAATTGTTGCCGAGGCAAGGGACTATGTAGTAAGAATTACGCAGGAAAAGACCGAGAGCGCAAACGAGATTATTGCCGAGGCTGAGAAGAAGGCAAATGAGGCGATAAACGGCGCAAAGGTCGTTGCTCAGAATGCTCTTACTCAGGCAAAGGCTCTTGCAAACAAGATTGTTTCCGACGCAAAGAGCGAGAATGATTATTACACTTCGATGAACGAAAAGCTTCAGGCTGAGGGAGCGCAGTTCCGCACTGCCCTTATAACCCTTTATGAGTCCCAGCTTTCAAAGCTTTCCGATATTCAGAGCTTCAGCTCCGACACCGAGGCTGAGGAAGAAGGAATTAAGAGCCTTGAGAGAGAGCTTACCGAAATTCTTTCGGGTATTGAGGACATAATCGGCACCGAGCCTGAGGAGGCTGAGGAGGCTAAGCCCGAAGCACAGACCGGGGCAGAGCCTGAAACCGTTGTTAACGACGACGCAGGTCAGGAAGCTTTTTTCCATATTGATGAAGAGGATGAGGAAGAAGAGGACGCTGAGGACGAGGGCGTTGTTGAATTTGAAGAGATTGACGAGGACGACAGGGAAGCAAGCCGTGTTTCCGATGAAATCGTTGATGAGATAATTGAAGAGCTTGAGGAAATCGACTTTGATGAGGAAGAGGAAGAGGAGTCCGCTCCGCCGACGCCCGAGGAAATTCAGCAGGCGATTGATTCCTTTTCAACTAACGAGATGACCCCTCTTGCAGACGATGCAATTAACCCCATTCCCGTTATCGAGGATGAGGCTGAGTTTGAAACACCTCAGCCGTTTGAAAGCTATTTTGACACCTCCAAGGGTCATCAGCATACCGATGAAACAATCTCATTAATCTCTCCCGAGGAGGATGAGGACGAGGACGATGATGATTTTTCCCGTTTCAAAGGATTTTTTAAGAAGAGAAAATAATTCGAGGAGCATTGATAAATGAACTATAACGAAACACTTAACTTACCAAAGACCGAATTCCCCATGCGTGCAGGCCTTCCTGCAAGGGAGCCTGAATTCCTTGCGCGCTGGGAGGCTGACAATCAGTACCAAAGACTTATGAAGCATAACGAGGGCAAGCCTCTCTTCGTGCTTCACGACGGACCTCCGTACGCAAACGGCGATATCCATATCGGTCATGCGCTTAATAAAACTCTTAAAGACTTTATTGTAAGATATAAGAATATGACAGGCTATCAGTCTCCGTTCGTACCCGGCTGGGACACTCACGGTCTTCCGACTGAGCTTGCGGCAAGAAAGAAGGCGGGCATTACAGCAGAGAGTAATATCTCCGACCTTGAGCTTCGTCATATCTGCCGCGATACAGCGCTCGGCTATATTGATGTACAGCGCGAATCATTTAAAAGGCTCGGCGTTATTGCCGAGTGGGATAAGCCTTATATCACGCTCAACAAGGAATTTGAGGAGGAGCAGATTAAGGTATTCGCAACAATGGCTAACAAGGGCTATATTTACAAAGGCTTAAAGCCCGTTTACTGGTGTGCTGACTGTAATACCGCTCTTGCAGAGGCTGAGATTGAGTATGCCGAGGACCCCTGCCATTCAATCTATGTTAAGTTTAAGGTAACCGACGACCTCGGCGGTAAGCTTGAGGCTCTCGGCGCTGACCTTTCAAAAACCTACTTCGTAATCTGGACAACAACCACATGGACGCTTCCTGCGAATGTTGCAATCTGCGTTGGTCCGAATTATGAGTACTCACTTCTTAAAGCGAACGGTGAATACTATGTAATGGCAACCGACCTTGCAGGCGCGGCAATGGACGACGCGGGCATCACTGATTATGAAACCGTCGGCATTATCAGGGGCAGGGAGCTTGAGTATATGAAGACTCAGCACCCGTTTATCGACAGAACCTCCCTTGTTATTGTCGGCGACCATGTAACTCTTGAAAGCGGTACGGGCTGCGTACACACTGCGCCGGGTCATGGTGTTGACGACTTCGTTGTCTGCAGAAAGTATCCTGAAATTCCCATGGTTGTTCCTGTTGACGCACAGGGAAGACTTACAGAGGAGGCAGGCCAGTTTGCAGGTCTTAAGACTGACGACGCAAACAAGCCCATCGCTGAGCATCTTGATAAAATTGGCGCTCTCTTTGCGCTCAAGAAAATCAAGCACCAGTATCCGCATTGCTGGAGATGTCATAACCCTGTAATTTTCCGTGCAACAAGTCAGTGGTTCTGTTCTGTTGACGATTTCAAGGAGGACGCTGTAAAGGCTGCCGAGGAGGTTAAGTGGTTCCCCGAGTGGGGCAAGGACAGACTTCAGTCCATGGTTCAGGAAAGAGCCGATTGGTGTATCTCCCGTCAGAGAAAATGGGGCGTTCCGATTCCCGTTGTTTACTGTCAGGACTGCGGAAAAGAAATCATTGATAATGACCTTATGATGAAGGTTTCTGAGATTTTCGGTAAGGAGGGCTCGGACGCTTGGTACGCTCACGAGGCTGATTATTTCCTTCCCGACGGCTTCAAGTGCCCCCACTGCGGAAGCGATAAGGGCTTTGACAAAGAGTCGGATATTATGGATGTATGGTTTGACTCAGGCTCCTCTCACGCAGCGGTATGCAAGAACAGACCGTATCTCAAGTACCCTGCGGATGTTTATCTTGAGGGTGCAGACCAGTACAGAGGCTGGTTCCAGTCCTCGCTTCTCACTGCAGTAGCAGGCGGACAGAGAGCGCCTTATGAGCAGATTATCACTCACGGCTGGACTGTTGACGGCGAGGGTAAGAAGATGAGTAAGTCCCTCGGAAACGGTATCGACCCGCAGGATATAATCAAAAAGTACGGCGCGGATATTCTTCGTCTTTGGGTAGCAAGCGCTGATTATCACGCCGATATCCGTATCAGCCCTGAAATCCTCAAGCAGATTTCCGATAACTATAGAAAGCTCAGAAACACTGCAAGATACTGCATCGGTAATCTTTACGACTTTAATCCCGATAAGGATATTCTTGATAATAACGACCTTGAGGAGCTTGATAAGTATGCGCTTATGAAGCTTGATGAGGTTATCAAAACTGCTCGCAAGGCGTATGAGGAGTACGACTATCATACAGCCGCTTATGCGCTTCACAATTTCTGTGTTGTTGAGATGAGTAACTTCTACTTTGATGTTCTCAAGGACAGACTTTACACATCGGCTCCTGACAGCAAGTCAAGAAGAGCTGCGCAGACCGTGCTTTACAAGGTGCTTGATGCGCTCACTCTTCTTCTCACACCCATCCTTGCGTACACTGCCGACGAAATCTGGCTTGCAATGCCTCACGAAAGCAGTAAGAATTCAGAGTCGCCGCTCTTTAATGAAATTCCCGAGGCTGATTATATTGAGGCGGACGAGAGTTTCATCGCTAAGTGGGAGAGAATTCACGAGGTAAGAACCGATGTTCAGAAGGCTCTTGAGCTCGCGAGAAATGAGAAAACTATCGGTAAGCCTCTTGAGGCTCAGGTTACTCTTTACGCAGAGGGTGAGCTCTATGAATTCTTAAAGTCCGTTGAGGGCGCGCTTCCTGAAATATTCATCACCTCAGCCGTTAAGGTTGAAAACGGAAATGAAGGTATAAAGGGCGATGTTGACGGCCTTTATGTAAGCGTTTCAAAGGCAGAGGGCGAAAAGTGCGAGCGCTGCTGGAAGTTCTCCGACACAGTCGGAAGCAACCCGGAGCATCCGACGCTTTGCGCACACTGTGCAGAGGTTATGAAAGAACTTCTCGGATAATAAAATCAGGCACACCAAAGCGGTGTGCCTGCACGCATATATAAATTATAATCGGGTGATTAATTGAAGTTAAAAAACAAGAACATCTGGTCCGTTGTTATGATTGTTTTAATCATAGCATTTGACCGTCTGACCAAGCATTTAGCCGCGCTTTATCTTAGCGGCAAAAGTGCCGTTACCTTTATTAAAGGCGTGGCGGAGTTTACATATGCCGAGAATACAGGCGTAGCCTTTTCAATGTTTTCGGGCGGAAGGTGGTTTTTCATTCTGCACACCGCCGCTGTGTCGGCAGCCTGTATTATATATATGTATAAAAGTAAGACGGCGCAGAAAAACCTGTGGCTTTTCTGGAGCCTCGGCGTAATTGTTTCAGGTGCGCTCGGCAATCTTATTGACAGGATAGCGCTTGGCTATGTTATTGATTTTATCAACCCGACCTTTGTTGATTTTGCGGTATTCAATATTGCTGACTGCGCGGTTACTCTCGGCACGGTCAGCCTCGTGCTGTACCTCGTGTACGATATGTTAAGAGAAGCAAAAAAGGAGAAAGCGGATGAGCACTCAGACAAGTCTGACAGTTGAAACGGATGATGTCGGCAAGCGTGCCGATAAGCTTCTCAGCGAAAAGCTTGAGCTGACAAGAAGCGCCGTCGTGAAGCTGTTTGAGAGCGGGAATGTTCTTGTTAACGGTACCTCCTGCGCTAAGAATTATAAGTGCAGGGAGAACGATGAGCTTTCGGTAACCGTTCCCGACGCAGTCCCTCTTGAAATAACGGCTGAGAATATACCCGTCGATATTGTCTATGAGGATTCCGACCTCCTTGTTGTAAATAAGCCGAAGGGTATGGTTGTTCATCCTGCAAACGGCAATTATACGGGTACTCTTGTAAATGCTCTTATGTATCACTGCGGCGACAGCCTGAGCGGTATTAACGGTGTGATAAGACCCGGTATCGTCCACAGGATTGACAAGGATACCTCGGGACTTCTCATAGTCGCCAAGAATGATACGGCGCATCTCGGACTTGCTCAGCAGATTAAGGAACATTCCTTTCACAGAGCGTATCAGGCGGTGGCGTACGGCAATTTCAGAGAGGACAGCGGCACCGTTCATCAGCCCATAGGCAGAAGCCCTAAGGACAGGAAAAAGATGGCTGTAACCGATAAGAACAGTAAGGATGCTATAACTCATTACGAGGTGCTTGAACGCTTCGGCGATTTTACACATATCCGCTGTATTCTTGAAACAGGCAGGACGCATCAGATAAGAGTCCATATGGCATATATAGGTCATCCGCTCGCAGGCGACAGCGTCTACGGTCCGAAAAAGGTTATAACCTCTCTCGGCGGTCAGTGCCTCCATGCAGGCGAGATTGGCTTTGTTCACCCGAGGACAAACGAATATATGGAGTTTCAAAGCGAGCTCCCGGAATACTTTAACCGATTTTTAAATACTCTTTCTGACAGGTGATTTTTATGGAAAAGACATTTGAAAACTGGCTTGTCGTTTCCGATATCGACGGCACACTAAATAATAAATTAAGAAAGCTCCCTTCAAGGAATTATGCCGCTATAAAAAAATTCACGGAGCTTGGCGGTAATTTCACTCTCGCATCGGGCAGACTTCAGTCAAGCCTCGAGAGAAACTATAACAGGATTACAGCTAATCAGCCCGCGATAGTTTTAAACGGCGCAGGCCTTTACGATTATCGCCAGAAAAAGATGATGTGGCGAAATACCATAGGTGCTGAGGGCAGGGAGTTTGTACGCTATATCTCAAAGGAATTTGACGATATTTTCAAGAGCGTTGACATCGGCGTTTACTTTGACGACTATGTTTACATTGTCAAAAGCGGACTTCTTTCCAAAAGCACGATGCACTTTGACAAGGCTAATTATGAGTATGTCAGGTCAGTTGACGACATCCCCGAGGACGGCTGGATGAAGGTCATTTTCTGGTCAAATCCGTTTACGATTATCAAGCTTGAAAATCTTATCAATAAAATGGAAAACCCGAATGCGAATTTTATGCGTTCGTCAGTCCTTACGCTTGAGATGCTCCAGAAGGATACTCATAAGGGCGTGGGAATTATGAAGCTTGCCGATATGCTTAAAATAGAAAAATCCCATGTCGCCGCAATCGGTGATTACTATAACGACTGGGATATGCTTAAAACGGTAGGACTTCCTGCCTGCGCAGGGCAGGCGCCCTCGGCAATACATAAGATTTGTAAATTCGAGGCATGCCATTGTAATAAAGGCTGCGTAGCAGACCTGCTTGAATACATAATGTCGGGTAAAGCCGAGGAAGAAATGTAATAAAAAACGCTGTGGATAACGCACTTGCTTCTCCACAGCGTTTCTTTTATTCTTTTATTTCAGCTTTAGCTCTTCTTTCCGCAAGCTCCTTTTCAACCACTGCGCGTTTATCCTTGGTGTATCCGATAAACAGAAGCGGTATTATGTAAAGCACGCTTGCAAGCGCAGGAGTGAGTATAACGAGCGGCCATATCCACTTGTCAAATGCCGCTGTCTGCGTTCCGACATAAACCGCCGCGTCGTCAATTGCGCGGTAGTGAAGCAGATGAAGCGCAAGCGTTGCAAGTCCTGCCGTGATACCGCTTGTTATTTTGGTGAACGAGGTCTGCATTGAGAAGGTTATGCCCTCGGTTCTCTTGCCCGTTTTCCACTCCATATAATCTATACTGTCGCAGAAAACAGAGGTCTGAGCGATTGATTCGGCACCCATCGGAATACATCCTATACCTATTATAATAAGGGCAAGCCAGAGCTTGTGACCCTCAAATCCCACGAAGTAAGCTATAACTCTTACAATTACATTAAACAGCTTCATAAAGATGAGCGCGTTTACATAGCTGCCGCAGAGCTTTTTCATCTTGTCGGCAAAAATCATTCCGATGAAGCCAGGCGCCGCTGTCAGCACATAATAGATTGTGGTGAGTCCGAGAGCGCCGATAAGGCTGTTTTCGCCGAGGAAATCCGACGGTATCTCATACTTGAAGAAATATGTTATGAGGTTAACGCCGAAGCCAACCGAGCCGAGAATGTTTGCAAGCGTTACAAGCATAAGCATCCTGTTTTTGAAAAGAAGCGAAAAGCTTTCCCAAAGGCTTGCCTGCTTTTCCTCCTGAACAACATGAATTCTCTCGTGCGCCGCATATGAGCGTTTACTGAGCATTGCGCCACCGAGACCGAAGATGATTGCGAATACAAGTGTTATCAGCGCGAAGGACTGACCCGTTGCGTTGACTACCATTTCAAGCGCCATGGGGATTGCAGTGCTTGCTACGCCGTAAACGATTGAGCCGACCGTTCTCGCCCACTGTACAAAGCCGTCCCTCTCGTTTGAATTCGGCGATACCATTGCCGTGATGCCCCATATTGAAACATCCTGTACGGTGTACGCCAAATCCCAGCATATGTACATAATTATAAAGTACGATATTCTCAGCCAGAGCAAATCCTCCTTTGTCGAGAACACAAGGAAAATCAGCACGGTAAAAATGCCTACGGGCAGGGGAGTATATTTCAGAAACGGTCTGAGCTTTTCCCCGTTTTTAAAGGTGTGCTTGTCGATGAACGAGCCTACAATCGGGTCGTTGATGCCGTCCCATACCTTCATAACAATCAGAAGGGCTGAAACTGCGAGCGCAGGGAACAGCGCAATATCCGTCATAAAGTAGGTGAAAAACGAGCCGCCGATAAGTGAGTACACCAGATTCTGTCCCGTAAGACCTGTGAGAAAGCTCACCTTCTCCTTGCGGCTTACGAATTTTGTTTCTTCCATCATTTTTCCTTTCATACATAAGCAGAGCGATTCGGGTTCATCCTGCTCTGATTAAACAGCGGACAGCACAAACTGTCCGCTGAATTTTTATCCGTTAAGAATTGCGAAATTCTCTTTATTACATTTATAAAGGTTTTTGAACACCTTGAAATTCCTGTCGTAAACCGCTTTGTTTGCAGGGTTTGGCTTATATGTAGTCTTTATAGGAATAAGCTTTTTAACATCGGTAATCTTGGGGATAAGGCCCATACCTACCGCGATACAGGCAGCAGCGCCAACCGCGCCGATATTCTGCGGTGATTCAACAACAACAATATCCTTCTGGAGTATGTCGGCAAGTATCTGACAGGTGGCTTCGCCGAGAGCGCCGCCGCCGCAGAAGCGTACTGAATCAGCAATCTTTACTTCGTTTTTCTTGTCCTGTCTTTCAAGCATCCATCTCATATGGAAGCAGATACCCTCAACAACGGCACGAATCATCTCTGTTTTGCCCGTGCCGAGCTTGATGTTAAAGAACATACCTGCTGCGTTCGGGTCCTCGAAGGGACAGCGGTTACCGTGAAGCCAGGGCGTGAATACTACGCCGTCGGAGCCGGGCTCAGCCCTCTCAATTACCTCCTCGAGATAATCGTACATATTAAGCTCAACCTGCTCAAGCGAGTCGATTGCATTTCCATATCTCTTGAGGTAAACGCCGATTTCGTCAAGCGCAAGGTGGTCCTTTACCCAGCCTACGCACTTGTTTGAGGTTTCAAGCTCGCCGAAGTAGTTATAGGATTCGGGATTAGCGCCGACGATTGAAGCCATCATTGCGCCTGCGTCAACAACCTGCTTGTCAACAACCGTGCCGACCCAGCCCGATGTACCCGAGTAAATATGTGTGTCGCCGACCTCGACAGCGCCTGCGCCCACGCCTATAAGCGAAGCGTCGCCGCCGCCGCCGTAAACAGCCGTGCCGGGTGCAAGACCAAGCTCTGCAGCCGCAACCTCGGTAACCTCACCGACCTTATCCGTGGATTTCATAATCTTAGGCATATGCTCGATATTTACGCCGACCATATCGCAAATCGGCTTACACCAGCCTTCATGACCCGGTCTTGTATCGTAGAGCAGCGTGCCGAAGGCGGAATCGTTTGTCATTACGAATTCGCCGCTCGCTCTGCAGATAAGATACTCTTTAATATCAAGCCACTTATAGATTTTCTTGAAGTTTTCAGGCTCGTGCGCCTCAACCCACTTGTATTTCCATATGGGGTCCTTTACGGATGAGGAAACCGCCTTTGTGTACTTCAGATACTTGAGAAGCTTTGTAACCTCTGCGCCTGCAACCTGAATACCGTGGGCGATGCCCTCCTTGATTTCCGCTCTTGCGCGCTGGTCCATATAGGTCATTGGACGGCGTATGCACTTGCCCTCTCTGTCAACAAGAACAAGGCCCTGCATAGCGGAGCAGAAGCTGATGCCCTCAATCTGCTCCTTAGTAACATTAGGCACCTTCTCGAACACCTCTTTAGTGGTAATGCACATTGCGCTCCACCACTCGTCAGCGTCCTGCTCGGCGCCGCCTTTCACGCCCGTCTCCTCGTCAACATAAAGGGCGTAGCCCTCGGTTGCGGAGGCAAGTATTCTCATCGTTTGGTCAATCTCGATAAGACAGGTCTTAATACCCGTTGTACCGATATCGTATGTGATTACATACTTACTCATTTATATTCCCCCTAAAAATGTTTATAAATTCTTAAGCTCCTCGTGCGACACGGTGAACGCCGATTCAATGAATTTCAGAAGCTGGGATATAATCATCTCCTCGTCAGCTTCGTCAATATCAATTCCCGTGTAGATTAAAAATCTCTCCCTGTAATAATCGCAGGTGTAGGAAAACTGGAGCATTGTAAGCAGGTTATCAAGAAAGAAGGCGAAAAGTTTGGGGTCAAGGTCAGCCCTGACATCCTTGTTTTCAAAAGCTTTCGTAATCGTTTCAATGTAAATCGAGCTTCTCTTGGTTTCAATCTCCTCGACCATAAGCCTTGTGCGCTCGCTCGTACCCTTTTCCGCTCCGACCTCGTTATACAGACTGATGTATTTTGAGTACTTCTTTGAATGTGAACAGATAGTGCGTATGAGCTTTTCGGTTTTGACAAGAAGTCTGTCGTCGCTGAGCATAATATCGTTAAGCGAATGTTCAAGCTTTGTCATGCCGTACTTAAGGCAGGTGATGAACAAATCGTCCTTGGTAGCAAAGTATTTGTACATAAGTCCGATGGAGATACCCGCGTTTTTTGCAATTATATTAATGTTAGCATTTTTAAAACCCTTTGAAGCAAATTCGTCAATCGCAATTTCAAGCAGCTTGTTCTTTCTGCTGTCGTCAACTCTGTCAAAGGCGTCCTTGTAATATTTGTGTTGCGTCATTTTTAATTTTGTATCGTTGCACAAAAAAGACAAATTGACTTTGTGCAGAGTTTACAAATCTCCCTCAATTCTGTTAATCTAACCTTAATCATACTAACATTATTCAGAGAATTTTGCAATATTTTAACCAAATTTTCTCCTAAAACTATTTGACAAATCAGTAAAAAGTGATATACTAAAAGTGTAAATTTGGTGAGCCGTTACTCACACCCAAAATGGTGAGCGGCTGCTCACGGAAGAATACATATCAATATTATTTAAGGGGGTAATACCTATGGATACAAGATTTGCTATTTCAGAGTATCCTGATGCAGCGCTTCTTACAGCTCAGCTTGACGCGCTCATCAAAAAACCGATTTATTCAATTAACCGTACAGCTCTTAAGAAGTATGAGGAAGAGTACTTTGAGAAGAAGTGTGCTAAGTCAAAGGAAATGATTACAGAAGCTAAGAATGTAATCCCCGGCGGCGTACAGCATAACCTTGCTTTTAACTATCCTTTCCCGATTGTTATGACCAAGGCTAAGGGCAATAAGCTTTACGATATCGACGGTAACGAGTACTTCGATTTCCTTCAGGCAGGCGGTCCTACAATCATCGGTTCAAACGATGATGTTGTTAAAGAGAAGGTTAAGGAGCTTCTTGACGACTGCGGTCCTTCAACAGGTCTTTTCCATCCTTATGAGTACAAGCTTGCTAAGAAGATTTCCGAGTGCGTACCTTCAGTTGAAATGTTCCGTATGCTCGGTTCAGGTACAGAGGCTTGTATGTGCGCAGTTCGTGTAGCTCGTCTTGCAACAGGTCATAAGAACATCATTAAGATGGGCGGCGCTTACCACGGCTGGTCTGACCAGCTTGCATGGGGTATGCGTGTACCTGGTACTCTTAATACTCAGTCGCACGGTGTTCCGCTCTTTGTATTCAAGCATACACAGGAGTTCTTCCCGAACGACCTTAAATCACTTGAGACAAAGCTTAAGATTAACAGGTTCCGCGGCGGTACTGCTGCTGTATTCATTGAGCCATGCGGTCCTGAGTCGGCAACCCGTCCCGTTGATAAGGATTTCCCGAAGGGCGTACAGGCACTTTGCCGTAAGTACGGCGCTCTCCTTGTTTGCGATGAGGTTGTTACGGGCTTCCGTATCGGCGTTTCAGGCGCACAGGGTTACTACGGTATCGACCCTGATATCACAATCTTCGGTAAGATTATCGCCGGCGGTTATCCGGGTGCAGGCGGTATCGGCGGACACAAAGAGGTTATGAAGTATCTTGGCGCAGGTCTTGATAAGGCTGAAGGCAAGAAGATTCATAAGGCTATGTGCGGCGGTACAATGGCAGCTACTCCTATCTCCTGCGTTGCAGGTTACACTGTAATCTGTGAGATTGAGAAGAGAAATGCTTGTCAGGTTGCAGGCAGAATGGCTGACAGACTTACAAAGGGTATCAATGAGTCAATCAAGAAGTATGACCTTCCGTTTGTATGCTACAATGTAGGTTCAATTTGCCACCTTCACACTGTTGCTACAATGCAGTTCAGAATTAACTGGAAGAAAATCTGGGAGGTACCTAATGTTCTTAAGCAGACAGGTATCCGTCAGACAGAGATGCAGTACATGGGCGCAGCTTATATGGCTGAGGGCATCGTAACACTTGCAGGCTCAAGACTTTACACATCAAGCGCTTATACAGAAGAGGACATTGACGAGTGCATCAGACGCTTTGACAAGGTTCTTTCACAGTGTGAGAAGATTGATTATTAATTGACTGAATACGGGGCGGTTTTTAACCGCCCTTTTGGCGCATTTTAAATAAGGGGAATTTATATGGCTTACGAAATTGAAGAAGCTAAAAGATTAGTAGTAGAAGCAGGTAAAAGACTTCTCGACAACGGTCTTATTGCCCGCACATGGGGTAATGTTTCTGCAAGAATCAGCGACACTCAGTTTGTAATTACACCTTCGGGCAGGGCTTACGATACGCTTACACCCGAGGAGGTTGTTGTTGTAAATATTGAGGA
>CADAUV010000010.1 GCA_902791235.1 Oscillospiraceae bacterium | reverse complement strand
CTTCCTCCATTCAATTATTCTTAAAAAGGAGCTTAATATTTTCGGAAGCAGAAACGCTTTCACGAAGGATTTTGAGGAGCTTATTAAGCTTGTTAAAGACGGCAAGGCAGATGTACTCAAAATGATAAGCGGTATTTATAAAGCAGATGATGCGAAAAATGCCTTTGACGCTCTTGCAAACAACGACGGCTCACTCGCAAAGCTTCTTATCAAATTCAGCGACGGTGAATAAAATGATTATTGACGCACACACGCATTTGTGGAAGGCTCAGACGGGAAGGCGCGACAGCAAACCTGTGAGAAGCCTTGAAAACGGGTTGAGCGACTTTGGCGGCGAGATAAGACAGATGATGCCGCCTTATATGCTTGACGGTGAAAACTCAGCCGAAATGCTTATTGCAAATATGAACTATGCGGGAGTTAACGGCGCGGTTGTTATGGGCGAGGTTATGGACGGCAATCAGGACGGATATTTTCTGAAAGCAAAGGCAAAATACCCCGACAGGCTGAAAATCTGCGCCTTTTACGACGAGGGCGAGTACAGCCTTGAGGGCTTTGACGGAATTAAAATCTGCGCCTGCAAGCTCAGAAAAAAGGGACTTGAAAACCACTTTAATGTATTTAAAAGCGCTGAGCAGTCGGGCAAATTTGTCAGCATAGAGCTTGACGACGGCGACGCACAGACGGACGAGCTTGGGGAGATTATACAGGAGCTGCCCGATTTAAAAATCGCAATAGGGCATTTCGGTATGGTTACAAGAGATAAATGGCAGGAGCAGATAAAGCTTGCAAGACACAGGAATGTCTATATCGAAAGCGGCGGAATCACATGGCTTTTCAACAGCGAGTTTTACCCCTACCCTTCAGCCGTCAAAGCAGTAAACGAGGCGGCTGACATATGCGGCTTTGACAAGCTGATGTGGGGCAGCGATTATCCGAGAACGATGGTTGAAATCACCTATAAGATGAGCTTTGATTTCATCCTTAAATCAAAGGAAATCAGCGAGGAGAACAAGGAAAAATTCCTCTTTGAAAACGCAAAGGAATTCTACGGCTTCGACAATTTACCGAGGCTTGAAAAAATTGAAAATATGCTGTAAATAATACAACACAAAAAACGCAGTCATTTAATGACTGCGTTTTTTATATGATTTTCTGTTGTTATTATCCGTTTTCCCTGTCGTGCTTTTTGTTGATAAAATAGACGACTATATTTGCGCCGACAACAATCAGATTAAGAAAATATACCGCAAGGACATAATTTATCTGACCCGACACAAGCTTTGCGCCGATACCGCAGAGATAGCCGACCGTTATCAGCAGCAGGAATTTGAAGCTCGTTGACTTCACAGTTTTCGCTTTAAGATTTTTCACAAGGTTTATAGGCCACGAAAGGCCGAAGCACACAAGCATTAATGTTTCAAGAATATCCGACATAGCGCACCTCTTAATTAACCGTCATACTCTACAAAGTAAAGCATATTTGTATCAAGGTCATATATTGCGAGAGTGAAATTTGTCAGCTCTTCTGCTGAAGCTGCCGCATCATCCGACGCGGCGCTTTCGTCAACGAAATAATAATAACCGTTTTCAACCTCGGGGATATAAAAATTCTCCTTCTCAAAAAGCGAGGCATATGGATATGTATTATTGTTTGCCTTTCCGTACACGGCTTTATTAAGCTCCGAGGTCATGGGAAGCTCCGTCCAGCCATAATCCTTTACCTCATCAATAAAGCTGCTGTCTTCATAAAAGGAAAGCTCTGCATAATACACGCCGACATTGTTAAAGTCATCGTGGGTATCACTGTTTTGTAAAACATCGGCTTCGCTCACATCAGAGCCGAGCACTTCGCCTACATAACTTTTTACGGTATCATCGTCATACGAAGCATATTCGCCGTCGTAATAATCCGAATATGCGTAATACTGCTCAGCCTTCTTTGAAAGCGCCTCGCGTTCGCTTTTATCAAGTGAATTTACATAGGCAAGAGTTTTATTAAGAGCATCGGACGCAGTGAGATTAAACCTGCGGAAATCACCCTTTGTTTTAAACGAGTATTCACCCGAATCCTCAAAAAGCTCGTACTCCTTTTCAGCCTTAATATAATTTGAAGCATCGCCCCAGTTAATGCTGTCGATAAGGGCGTTCGCGGCTCTTGTTGAGATTTTCTCATTCTCATCATTGATAAGCTCGATTATATACGGCAGACCCGAAACATTGTTGATATTGTCAATATCGACGCTGTCAAGTTTACCCTGCTGATATGCCCTTACATTGTAATTTGCTACAAAGGCGTCAACATTCAGAAAAGCAAGCGCGATAAAGAGCGCACTGCAGATAACAACAAGCGGCTGGATGTAGTTAACCTTCGGTGCAAAAATGTGGAGGATGAAAAATCCTATCGCAAACAGGAGCATTACCATAAAGGTGAAAACAAGAAGTCTGTTCGTCGTGAAGCCGTAGGTTTCAACATTAAGCTTCATCTTAGCCATCGCAACCACTATCAGAAGGACTGAAAAAAGCGAAATGAAGCAGGAAAGACCCTTGACAGACGCAGGAAGCTTATTGCCGTTCTTTTTTGTAATATAGCTTGAAACGGAGATTACAAGCACATTTATAACACATACGGCAAACATCTCAAAGAAGCCGCGGCGTGCAAATGCGCTCGCGGTTTTCTCATAGTCTTCGGGAAGAAAGCCTTCAAAAGCAGAGAAGAAATATGCAAGCTGTGAAAAGATATAAACCATATAGGTAAGAGAGATTACCGAAAGGAAGGATACTGTTACCGTTGAAGGCACGGAGCCTGTATAGCCTTTTGACCTGCGCTGCTCACGGTTGAGCTTATACCTCTTACCGAACATAAACGAGATAAGATACGGCGCAACAATAACCGCAAGCAAAAGCTCACCTAAAACAAGACCTATGTTTTTAAAGATAGCGGTTACAAGTCCTTCAAACGCAGCGTCGCCCTTTACGAGAAGCGGCACTACTATAAAGAGAACGGGAAGCGCAACGACAACACCGATAAGCACTCTTACGAATTTCTTATTCTTTTTTGAGGACTGCTTAACCGAGCCGAAAAGCTCAGGCATATTCACAAACGGATAGAATAAATAGGACAAAACAACATCAAAGCCTGCTTTGAAGCTGCCCTTTTTGAAATTATATCCGCCGCTTATATCAACGCAGTAAAAGCCGTAAAGCCCTACAATAAGCACGAGGCTCAGAAATTTGATAAGAGGATTAAAGCTTACGGCAAAGGTAACGGAAGACGCGAGCGATAATACGCCCGTGCAAAAAGCAAAGGGCGACGGCTTTGCATTAATATAAAGATTTGTAGCGATGAAAAACAACACATAGAAAATCGTAAAGCCGAGATTGAAGCCCGAAAACACCGCAAAGTTAAAAAAGATGAAACCGAGAAGAAGCATAAGCACCATCATACTATTATCCTTCTTTGTAAGAAGCCTGTACTGCTTTTCAGGCTTTTTATACGGATAATATGGCTGAGCATACTGCGGCTGATAAGCGCCGTACGGTGCCTGCTGTACCGGCTGATTCAGCAAAGGCTGAGTATAAAAATAGCCCTGCTGTGAATTCTGTAAGTTATACTGATTATTCTGATTATTCATAATAGCACCTCACTGTTTTTTATATTCAAGTATATCGCCCGGCTGACAGTCAAGCTCCCTGCAGATTGCTTCAAGCGTTGTGAAGCGAATTGCTTTTGCTTTACCTGTTTTAAGTACTGATAAATTTGCAGGCGTTATACCGACTTTATGTGCAAGCTCACCCGAGCTCATTTTCCTTTTGGCAAGCATAACATCAAGATTAACAATAATATTCATACCTGCCTCCTAAATTGTAAGCTCATTTTCTTCTTTTATCTTAATAGCGGAGGTGAAAATGTTTTTTACGACCCTTACGACAAGACCCATAAAAAATTCACCCGAGGCTAAAATTATAAGCGTTTCAAACATTGTTCCGTTTAGCAAAACGAGAACGAAAAACACAAGACCGACTATCGCCGCATAGAAGCAGGCATAGCTGATAATTCTTAAAAATCCTGTATTTTCATACTCAAAAATCCTGTCTTTTTTAACATTTATAAGGATTTTATCAAGACATACCAGAGCCGCATATCCTGCAGGCACAACAAGATAGAATGCCGTCAGGACATAGCCTTTTATGCTGTAAAGCACATCAAAGCTGAAAAAGCCCTTAGTAAGAATTACAGGCAGAGCCACGCACAGCGCACCGAGAATTACATAGCAAAGCCTGACGATAATATGCGTAAGCTTGACTGAAGTATGATTTTTTACCATAACATATTTTTCCTTTCATGTACTTACAAGGCTGTTATACTATAATAATTATCGTTTGTCAATAATTTTTTATCATATTTTAGAAATATTTTATTTTTCAAAAATAAACCGATTATGCAAAAACATAATAAAAATGCCCGAACGGGAATATCCGTCGGACATTGGTTTTATTTAGTGAGTATATATAACAGCGCGACATCGGCAGGAAAGAGTAATAGTGAGATAATCCCTGCAATGCGGGAGGTTTTAATATTTGTTTTAACCCCTGGCTCAAGCTCCCCGAGTTTAATCTGAAGCACTATTCCGATTGAAATTGCGATAAGCCCGAAGGCAGGCACGGCGCCGACTGTTATAAGTCCTGCGTATGATGAAATCACTGCGAATTTTGAAAGCTTTAAAATAACATCGTTATCCATTTTCACACACCTCAAACATACCGTATTTGATATTTATTCTTTTGATTTTTTTAATAAACTGCTCGCCGAACAGGAAAAGGCAGACTGCGGTGGTAAGCGCAAAAATGAGGCTGAACGGCACCCCTGCGCCGTATACTGCAAGAACGGATTTCAAATTGAAATCGGTTACCATAAACATTACGGTTGAGGTATCGGCTATAATTCCGTAAACTGCGAATACGAGGACGAAGCCAACGCCTGACAAAAGCCATTTATTGACCCTTACCTTTTTAAAAATGAGCCCTGCGAAAAAGCCGACAAGACCGAGCCCCACCATCTGAAAAGGAGTCCACACGCCCTGTGAAAAAATGAAATTTGAAATAAAGGCGGAAAAAGCGCCGAGTATGTATCCGCTTTTCTCACCCATACACACTGCGCCGATAATTACCACGGCGGCAATGGGCTTTACCTGAGGTATAAGGTAAAACGCCGCGCGGCTGACAACTGCAATTGCAATCATTGCGGAAAGGAGGGAAAGCTCCCTTGCGCTCGGGCGGTAGCTTTCAAATGAAGCAAAAAAAGGAAGCATTGAAAGCACCAGAATGATTACGCTGATGAGCATATAGTTTTCGGAGGAGCCGAAAAGCATTAACAGCACGCAGGCTGTTATGCACACCAAAGCAAGCAAAGGCATTATAAGCTTCTTCATAGCAAATCCTCCGCCGATACCGCAGAGCTTAAATACGAAGCGGTAATGCGCCTTATCTGCGTGGTATAAAAGCTCATTGACGAAAGCACATCCCGCCTGTCCCCCGTCAAAGCAATAAAGCCGTCGCTGAGAAAGGATATACTGTCGGCGCACTCACCGGCAAAATCGAGGTCATGGGATACTATGATAACGGTCTTACCCTGTTCCTTCAGCTCGTCAAGCTCGGCTCTCACAAGCGCCTTACCCTCGAAATCAAGGGACTTTGTAGGCTCATCAAGAAGCAGGATATCAAATCCAAGCTCGCTTACCTTGGCAAAGGCGAGAAGCTGAAGCTGACCTCCGCTGAGGTCATAGGGATGGCGCTTTAAAAACTTATCGAGTGAAAAGCGCTTTGCTGTTTGGGCGCTTATCTCCTCGCCAACGGAATCCTCAGTAAAGAGATACCGTGGCTCCTGAGGAACATAAGCACACCTGCCGCCGCACTTCACCTTTCCCGAGTATGACTTTTTAATACCTGCGATAAGCTTTAAAAGAGTTGTCTTGCCGCTGCCGTTAGCGCCGATTATAAAATGTCGCTCTCCCCTTTTCACTCCGAGCGTAAGGTCGGATAAAACATCGGGCGAATTTTTTGAATAGGCAAAGCTGATATGCCTGAGCGATACAGCGTCATCCACTGATTTTTCCGAGGGAATATACGGCTTTTCCTCAAAGCGCTTCTGACAGCGCTGAGCGTCGCGAACAGTGAGCGGCCTTTCCTCAAAAAGTGAGGTATAAATAGGAAAGAACGGCAGGCACTCATCAAGCTGTGAAAGCTTATTCGGCGTGCCGTCGCAGGCAAGCCTGCCGCCGTCGAGAAGTATCATTCTCGTGCAAAGCTCAGTAAGCCCGTCGGTAATGTGTGAAGCAATAATCACGGTCATACCAAGCTCGCTGTTAAGCCTTCGTACAAGGCTTATAAGCTCTTCTGCGGACTTTGGGTCAAGCTGAGCAAGCGGCTCGTCAAGCAGAAGCAGGTCGGCGTCGGCTATAACGGCTGCTGCAACAGCCACGCATGCCTTCTCGCCGCCCGAAAGCTCGCTGAGCTTTTTATCAAGTATTGCGGCAAGATTAAAAAATGAGGCAAGCTCCCCTATTTTAAGGGAAATCCTGTCGCTGTCCATACCCTCGTTTTCAAGTGCAAATGCAAGCTCGCCGCGCACCCTTTCGCTGACAAAGGTATTCTCAGCGCACTGTGAAACATAGGCAACCTTCTTTGCCGATACATTAAGGCTGCCCTCCATCACTCCGTTTGGCGCAAGCTCGTGTTTCAATAGCCTCAGGAGTGTTGATTTACCGCTTCCTACCCTTCCGCACAGAAGGACGAGTTCTCCGCTTTCTACGGAGATACTCACGCTGTCAAGCGCTTTTTCGGAAACTTTCGGATAAGTAAAGCTCAGAGCTTCCGTCTTAATAATTTCCATTTCAAATCCTCCGTAAAATCAATTATGAGCGGCAGTGCGGTAAAAACTGTAAAAATGATTATATACAGCGGCGACTGCTCTGCGACATAAATCTTGGGGTCAAAAGCAAAAACTGCGCCGCGACTTAACCGTACGAATAAAACAAATGCGAAAAGCATTAATTCTGAAATAACAAGAAGCAAATCACGGTGTGAAAAACGGTATTTTGAATAAGGCCTGCGCCTACTGTTATATCCTCTTGCACGCATTGAATCGGAACGCTCTATGCTTTCCTCAAGGGTCAATGTAACAAGAGCGGACAGATTTTTAACGCTGTGCGTAAGCTTGCTTCTGCCCTTTTCAAACTGCTCTCTCGCGTCATTTATTTCACGCGCATTTCTCATAAGCCTCGGTATAAATGCCAGCGTCATTGAAAAGAGCATCGCTGTGCCGGGCATAAAGCCGCCGAATACCGACAGGAGCATTTCACCCGTAACAATTTCGTTGTAACAGGAAAACCACAGGAGTACACCTGATACCAGAAGTCCCTGCGTAAATCCATAGGCAAGCGACTCAAGCTTGAAGCTGTTATTACCCAAGGTGAAAAGAACGGTCATTCCGTAGTCTGCAAAAATCATATTGAAAACAGATGTAAGAGCTATCAGCACAGGAATAATTCCCAAGGTGCGAAGCGCAGACTTATATCCCGTTAATTTAATCCTGTATAAAAAGGCGAATACAAGGCTTATTCCGAGATAAATCGGGTTGAACAAGAGCAGCGTGCCGACAATAACAAGCAAAAAATAAAGGAGGGTAGCCTTTGGATTAAATCCTGAAAATCTGTCCATACTCACCCTCCTTATATATTTTATTCAGTTAGTATTCTATTCCCTTTCGTGCCTTAACGCCCTTGGTATAAGGATGTTTTACACTTCCGAAATGTGTAACATAATCAGCCTTTTCAACAAGCTCATTAAACTCGATATGACCCGTTATAACAACCTCTTTATCCGTAAGAGTATCGAGCACTTTAAGCGCGTAATCCATAGGGATAAAGCTGTTTATGACATCCGCAAACTCATCAAGAATTATCAAATCACAGTCGCTGTGAGAAACGGCGTCGAGCGCCAAATCAACCCACGGCTGATACTCCTCCTTTGAGGGATTAAAGGGTAACTTATCGGGTGCGGTAAAAACCTCAAAGGGTACGGCATTTAATTCAGAGGATTTATTATCCTTCAAAAACTGAACAAAAAGCACCTTAAGCCCTGCGCCGTTAGCACGCATACCGAGTCCGACAGCGGAAGAAGTTTTGCCCTTACCGTATCCGTAATAGAAATGAATCATCTTGTCCTGACCTCCTCTTTCGTCTTAAAGGTATAACCGTAACGGTCAAGAATCCCCATTTTTTTAAGCGCCTGCTCGCATCCCTTTGATACGCAGTATTCGGGATGAGCAGGTATAGTTACATCAACTGATAAAACGGCGCTTAAAAGCACATCCATACCGTAAAGCTTTGCGCTGCCGCCTGTCAGGATAACTCCCGAGTCGGTTATATCGGCAACAAGCTGCGGAGAGGTGCGCTCAAAAAGAGCCTTTGCCTTTGAAGTGATTTTAACAAGAAGCGGCTGAAGGCACTCGCTTATTTCGGTGCTTGAAACCTCGACGCTCTGCGGCAATCCTGTTTTTTCATTTCTGCCCTTTGCTTCCATCGTTACTTCGTTTTCCCTCGGTATTGCGCCGCCGATATTTATTTTAATGTTCTCGGCTGTTCTTATGCCGATTAGAAGTCCGTACTTCTTTTTAAGGTATTCGGCAATCGCTTCGTCAAAGGCGTCGCCAGCAATATTAACGGTTTCAATCTGGCTCATAGAGCCCTGACTTACAACCGCCATATCAGAAGTACCTGCTCCGATATCAATTACAAAGGTACCGCTCGGGTCAAGAGGGTCAATGCCCGAGCCGAAGGCTGAACAGAGAGGCTCTTCAATAAGGCATACCGACCTCGCGCCCGAGTTTATGAGAACGGACACAAGTATTCTCCTGTCGACATCGGTGCTGACTGAGGGGACCGAAGCAACCACCCTCGGTCTGAAAATATTTTTTTTGAGTACGCGGTTAAAGAAAAATCTCAGCATCTGGCAGGCAAGCGAATAATTTGTTACTACGCCGTTTCTTATCGGCTGAATAACCGTTACGCCGTTTGGCTCCCTGCCCTCAAGATAATAAGCTCTTTTGCCTGCGTACAGGATTTTTTCACTCTCGGTGTCGTAGGCAACATAGGAGGGCTCGTTTAAAACTATACCCTTTCCCACTACGGATATTACAACGCTACCCGTACCGATATCAACACCTAAATCATATCCGAACATATATAAAACCTCAAACAGATTACACTGTAAAACAGTAATTACTATAATATATTATGTTACTTTAATTAGAGGCTGTTGTCAATGCTTTCTTTAGCAGCCTGAGTTAAAAAATATGTAAGCGCACTGTATCGCCTGTTTTTCTTGTCATTCTCAACCATCGCTTTAACCGAGCCCTGATTACCGACAAGTATAAGCAGATTTTTAGCACGCGTTAAAGCAGTATAGAAAAGATTTCTGTAAGTAAGCTGAGGCGGCACGCCGATGGTAGGAAGCACCACCGCTTCAAATTCGCTGCCCTGACTTTTATGAACGGTCATGGCATAGGCAAGCTCCAGCTCCTTGGCGTTTTCAACAGCATATACAGCGAGGCGGTCGTCGTACTTTACGGATATTGCGTCGTTAGCGCGGTCGATATCGACAAGAATTCCGATATCGCCGTTGAATACGCCCGTACCGCTTTCATCGCCCCTGAACCACGGAACATCGTAATTGTTTTTAATCTGCATCACCTTGTCGCCGACGCGAAGGGTATATCCCCTTATTTTAAGTTCCTTCTTCTCGGGCGCACGAGGATTAAGCTTTTCCTGAAGTAACGCGTTTAAATTCTCCGTACCCGTTTCGCCCTTACGGCTCGGGCAAAGTACCTGAATATCATTAACAGGCTCATAACCGTAACCGGCAGGAATTCGCTTTGTTACAAGATTTACAATCTTTTTAGGTGCGTTATACTTGGAATCCTCAGTAAGAATAAAGAAATCCGAAAAAGAATTTGAATTGTCAAGATACGGCATTTCGCCCTTAACTACCCTATGGGCATTTGCGACAATCATACTCTCCATAGCCTGACGGAAAATCTTATCAAGACTGACAACATCTATCAGCTCACTTTTAATTAAATCCTCAAGCACATTACCTGCGCCGACAGGAGGAAGCTGGTCCTTATCGCCAACCATAATAAGCCTGCAGGAAAGAGGAAGCGCGTCAAGAAGAGCCGAAAATACGGTTACATCAACCATTGAAAGCTCGTCAACTATAACCGCGTCGCAATCAAGAGGGTTTCTCAGATTATGCACGAAGACAGGCTCCGTTGCACCCTCCCGATATTCAACCTCAAGAAGCCTGTGTATGGTCTTCGCCTCATAGCCTGTAAGCTCAGTCATACGCTTAGCGGCTCTGCCCGTGGGAGCGGCAAGCATAACATCAAGTCCTCTGTTTTTCATAAGACTTATTATACCTTTTACGGTTGTGGTTTTACCCGTACCCGGACCGCCCGTAAGAATGAGCATACCTTTATTCACAGCAATTTCAATAGCCTGTCGCTGCTTCTCGTCAAATTCAATACCGTTTGCGTACTCAAAAGCGTAAATCTCCGCCTGCGAGATTTCACTCTCCTGCGGTGGAAGACTGAGCATTACCTCAACTCTGTCAGCAATTGTATGCTCAGCTCTGTATATCTCGGGAAGGAAAATAAACTCCTTGCCGTTTATCTCCTCCTGTACAAGCTGATTCGCATCAATTGCATTATCAAGCGCAATTTCCGCGTCGTCGTCGTCGCAGTCAAGAAGCCCTTTCGCAGTTTTAAGCACACTCTTTCTCGGCAGGCAGGTATGCCCGTTATTAAGATTGTACCTTACTACATAGACGACGCCTGCCTGACAGCGATAATCAAACAAGGGCGCCTCGTCAAGCGACATAGCAATCTCATCCGCACGCTCGAAGGTGATTGTGTTATCGGAGATAAAGGCATAGGGATTTTCTCTTATAATATCAAGGGCGTCGCTCTTATAAAGCCTGTACGCGTCAAAGGCCTCCTGCTGACTCAAGCCGAGCTCGGCAAGTCCGTTCATAACCTCGCGCGCGGCAAACTGCATTTTAAAATCCTGGCTGATTTTCCTTGCTTTCGTGCGGGAAATACCCTTGATTTCGGCAAGGCGCTCAGGCTCGTTTTCGATAACATTAAAGGTGTCGGCACCGAAGCGCTCAACGATTTTTACAGCGGTTGCCTCACGCACGCCCTTTACAATTCCGCCCGATAAAAAGCGGAGCATACCAGCCGCATCGGCAGGCATGGTGTGCTGAAGGCGCGAGGCTTTAAACTGCCTTCCGAAGCTCGGGTGCATTGTCCATTCACCCTGAAAAACAACCTCTTCGCCGACGATGATATTACCAAGCACACCGACGACGGTAACATACCCTTCGTCAGTGCTGACCTCGACAACGGCATAACCGTTATCCTCGTTTTTATAGGTAATATCCTCGATAGCACCTGTTAAATTTTCAAGCTCTTCTGCCATAATTTTCACCGATATGATTTTACCATAAAAGGACAAAAAAATAAAGGTGATAAACACCTTTATTTTAACTACACGATATATTTTTTCACAATCGGGATTTTGTTCAGCACGAGCGAGGCAAGCATTGAAATCAGCAATACAAGCAGTGAATTGAGCGGTACTGAAAGAAGCGGAGTGTAGGAATTGACATTAAGAGCCGCAAACTTGTCAAGCACAATCAAAACACCTACATGGACAAGATATGCGCCGAAGGTGTATTTTGAAAGCTTAAATATCGTATTCTTTTTGCTGTCGCTGAGCTTTTCAGGAAGCTTACTGTATTTTGCAAAAACAAATACTGCGCACGCACTGATTGCAACAAAAATATTTTCATACTCGATAAAGAGCTTATAGACCTCATTTCGACTCGCGGACATAAAAGCGGTAACGGCAAAGATAATGACTACCGAAGCGGCGCCGCAAGCATAAAGCATTACTCTTATATTCTTTTTAATATCCGTTTTACTGAAATAATAGCCAAGCAGAAAATAGCCGATATAGACTGAAAAAGAAAGAACATCGGTAAAATCCCCGAAGACTTTTTCAGCATTCTCCTCGCTAATCGGAAGGAAGGTAACTGCCTGAGAAAAAACGGAGCTTACAGTGAAGATTACCGCAATTGTAAATCTGAGTACCCGTTCATCCTCGGAAAGCTTTTTAATAATCGGGAGAGCAATATAAACTCCGAGCATCATTTTAATAAACCAGATATGATACTCGCCTATTGCAAAATTCATTATAAGAGCTTTTACGCTATGGTCATCAAGTAAAAATCTCGCAAGAGCATAGACTGCGGACCAGAAAACAAGCGCGACTGCAAGGCGCAGTACATTTTTTCTGTAAAAGACCTTGTAATCAATTTTATCACGCGAAAGGAAAAGCGCTCCGCTTATCATAACAAAGACAGGAGCAGCCCAGCGCGAAGCACTGTTATACGCTGTTGAAACAATCCAATCAAAAGAGGTAACGCCTGCCTCGTACCAAAGCTGAGATACTATATGAATAACAACTACGGCATAAATTGCCGCTATGCGAAGCAGGTCAAAATAAACGACTCTGTTTTGCTTCAGACTACTTTCAGTCATAAAATCACCTTTAAGAAAAAAAGAGTGGGCAGGAAACCCGTCCACTCTTTAAAAATTATTGATTACTCGTTGATAGCAGTAACAACGCCTGAACCAACTGTTCTACCACCCTCACGGATAGCGAAACGAAGACCCTCTTCGATAGCGATAGGAGTGATGAGTTCAACATTCATCTCAACATTATCGCCGGGCATACACATCTCTGTACCCTCAGGAAGAGTGAT
The DNA here is from genome assembly GCA_902791235.1 of Oscillospiraceae bacterium. Taxonomy (GTDB): domain Bacteria; phylum Bacillota; class Clostridia; order Oscillospirales; family Acutalibacteraceae; genus Eubacterium_R. The sequence goes on along the minus strand of CADAUV010000010.1, from coordinate 20,937 downwards.
AACGCCTGTTACGTCTGTTGTTCTGAAATAGAACTGAGGACGATAGTTGTTGAAGAAAGGTGTATGACGGCCACCCTCGTCCTTAGAAAGAACATAAACCTGACCTGAGAACTTGGTGTGAGGCTTGATTGAACCGGGAGCTGCAAGAACCTGACCTCTCTCGATGTCTGAACGCTGAACACCACGAAGAAGACAACCGATGTTGTCGCCAGCCTCAGCATAGTCGAGGAGCTTTCTGAACATCTCAATACCTGTACATACTGTTGAGCTGATTTCGTCATGAAGACCAACCATCTCAACTGTATCGTTAAGCTTGAGCTGACCACGCTCTACTCTACCTGTAGCAACTGTACCACGACCTGTGATTGTGAATACATCCTCAACAGGCATAAGGAAAGGAAGGTCTGACTTACGGTCAGGAGTAGGAATATACTCGTCAACAGCGTCCATAAGCTCTGCGATGCAAGCGCAAGCAGGATCGTCGTTTGAAGAAGCCTCAAGAGCCTTAAGAGCAGAACCCTTGATGATTGGGCACTCGTCATCGAACTCGTACTCAGCGAGTGTCTCACGAATCTCCATCTCAACAAGCTCAAGGAGCTCAGGATCGTCAACCTGGTCAGTCTTGTTCATGAATACGATGATTGCAGGTACACCTACCTGACGAGCAAGGAGAAGGTGCTCCTTGGTCTGAGCCATAGGACCATCAGTAGAAGCGATTACAAGGATAGCGCCGTCCATCTGTGCAGCACCAGTAATCATGTTCTTGATATAGTCAGCATGGCCGGGGCAGTCAACGTGAGCATAGTGACGCTTGTCAGTCTCATACTCAACATGAGCTGTGTTGATTGTGATACCACGCTCTCTCTCTTCAGGAGCCTTATCGATATCTGCATAGTCCTCGAACTTTGCATAGCCCTTGTTAGCGAGATACTTTGTGATAGCAGCAGTAAGAGTTGTCTTACCATGGTCAACGTGACCGATTGTACCAATATTTACATGTGGTTTGGTACGGTTAAAATGTTCTTTTGCCATTGGAATTTCCTCCTAAAAAATTCAATTAAAAATTGTCATTGATATTCTATCAAATAAATACAGAAATATCAAGTCTTTTTTTGATATTAGTGTTTTTAGTCTTTTTTAGCTCTTTCGCTGATGATTGATTCGCCGATTGACTTCGGTACAGGCTCATATCCGTCAGGCTCCATTGTATACTGACCTCTGCCCTGTGTCTTTGAACGAAGGTCGTTTACATAGCCGAACATCTCTGAAAGAGGAACTCTTGCGTTAATCTGCTTAGCGCCTGCTCTGTCCTCCATACCCTGAATCTGTCCGCGGCGTGAGTTAAGGTCGCCGATAACATCGCCCATATAATCCTCGGGAACGATAACAACAACCTTCATCATCGGCTCAAGGATAATCGGGTTAGCGCCCTTTGCAGCATCCTTGAATGCCATTGAACCGGCAATCTTAAATGCCATTTCAGATGAGTCAACCTCGTGATAAGAACCATCGTAGAGCTCAACCCTAACATCAACTACATTGTAGCCTGCAAGGATACCGCTCTTCATAGCGCCCTGAATACCTGCGTCAACAGCCGGGATATATTCCTTAGGAATAGCACCGCCGACAATCTGGTTAACGAACTCGTAACCCTTGCCGATGCCGTTTTCGTCGAGGTTAGGCATAATACGAATCTTAACATGACCGTACTGACCGCTACCGCCTGACTGTCTCTTATACTTAAGGTCTGACTGACCCTCGGACTGAATTGTCTCTTTATAAGCAACCTGAGGTGTGCCTACATTAGCCTCAACCTTGAATTCACGGAGAAGTCTGTCAACAATAATCTCAAGGTGAAGCTCACCCATACCTGCGATAATTGTCTGTCCTGTCTCCTCATCGGTGTAAGCCTTAAAGGTCGGGTCCTCCTCGGCAAGCTTTGCAAGAGCAATACCCATCTTCTCCTGACCTGCCTTAGTCTTAGGCTCGATAGCAACACGGATAACCGGGTCAGGGAAATTCATTGATTCGAGAATTATAGGATGATTCTCGTCGCAGAGTGTATCACCTGTTGTTGTATTCTTAAGACCTACCGCAGCGGCAATATCACCTGCATAGCAAACAGGAATATCCTCTCTGTGGTTTGCGTGCATCTGAAGAATACGACCCATTCTCTCCTTATTATCCTTAACAGAATTGTAGCAAGGAGTACCTGCTTCAATCTTGCCTGAATAAACTCTGAAGTAGCAAATCTTACCAACATACGGGTCAGTTGCAATCTTGAACGCAAGAGCAGCGAACGGCTCATCGTCTGAAGAATGACGAACCTCTTCCTCCTCGGTGTCAGGGTTTACACCCTTGATTGACTCAACATCTGTCGGTGCAGGCATATAGTCAATGATTGCGTCAAGAAGCGGCTGAACGCCCATATTACGGTAAGCGGTACCACAGCATACAGGAACCATATCGTTTGCAATTGTAGAGGTACGGATGATTCTCTTGATATCATCAATGCTAACTGCATCCTCGCCCTCTTCAAAGTACTTCTCCATAAGCTCCTCATCCTGCTCAACAATGTGCTCGATGAGTTCGCTTCTGTACTTTGCTGCAAGCTCCTTCATATCATCAGGAATATCCTGAATTTCAAATTTCATACCCTTCTCTTTATCGGGGTCAATATAGATTACCGCGTGATTCTCAACAAGGTCAATAATTCCCTTGAAGGTATCCTCGCTTCCGATAGGAAGCTGAATCGGTAATGCGTTACACTTGAAACGGTCCTTAACCATATCAAGCGCTCTGTAGAAATCAGCACCCATAATATCCATCTTGTTAACGAATATCATTCTCGGTACCTTATACTCGTCAGCCTGACGCCATACGGTTTCAGACTGCGGCTCAACACCACCCTTAGCGCAAAGAACGGTTACAGAACCGTCAAGTACTCTGAGTGAACGCTGAACCTCAACTGTGAAGTCAACATGACCGGGTGTGTCAATGATGTTAATTCTGTGGTCCTTCCAGAAGCAAGTTGTTGCAGCTGAGGTGATTGTGATACCACGCTCCTGCTCCTGCTCCATCCAGTCCATAGTAGCCGCACCATCATGGGTCTCACCGATCTTATGGTTGATACCAGTATAGTAAAGTATACGCTCGGTAGTTGTGGTCTTACCTGCATCGATATGGGCCATAATACCGATATTTCTTGTCATTTCAAGAGATACTTTTCTTGGCATATTGTCCTCCTATTAATATCTGAAATGAGCAAAGGCTTTGTTTGCTTCTGCCATCTTGTGTGTATCGTCACACTTCTTAACTGCTCCGCCTGTCTTATTAACAGCGTCCATAATCTCAGCAGCAAGGCGCTCCTTCATTGTTCTCTCCGAACGCTGACGCGCATAGAGAGTTATCCAACGAAGTCCGAGAGTCTGTCTTCTCTCAGGACGAACTTCAAGAGGAACCTGATATGTTGCACCGCCGATACGGCGAGCCTTTACCTCAAGTACAGGCATTACATTTTCCATAGCAGCCTCGAAAGTCTCTAACGGGTCGTTGCCTGTTTTTTCTCTTACGATGTCAAATGCTCCGTAAACGATTTTCTGAGCGACACCCTTCTTTCCATCAAGCATGATGTTATTAATCAGTCTTGTTACAAGCTTTGAGTTGTAAAGCGGATCAGGTAATACATCACGCTTAGCGATTTGGCCTCTTCTTGGCATCTCGCTTCCCTCCTTCATAATAATTTTAATGAGTTCATAGGTACTCGGTTTTTCCGTGGAGTCAACAAAAGGTCATATACGCTTTATATAATAGGTATATAAACTATTGTTTTTCCCGAATTAAACGGCTTACTTCTTAGCAGCCTTAGGTCTCTTTGCACCGTACTTTGAACGGCTCTGCATTCTGCCTGTTACGCCCTGAGTATCAAGGGTACCGCGGATGATGTGATAACGCACACCGGGGAGGTCCTTAACACGGCCGCCACGAATCATAACTACGGAGTGCTCCTGAAGGTTATGACCAACGCCCGGGATATAAGCAGATACTTCAATACCGTTTGTAAGACGGACTCTGGCAATCTTACGAAGAGCAGAGTTCGGCTTCTTAGGTGTAGCAGTCTTAACAGCTGTGCATACGCCACGCTTCTGAGGAGAGCTGTTATTTGTCATAACATTCTTCTTTGTGTTAAGACCCTTAAGAAGTGCAGGTGCTTTAGCCTTCTTCTCTACGGACTTGCGTCCTGTTCTTACGAGTTGGTTAAAGGTAGGCAATAGTTTATCTCCTTTCTGAATTATTTATGCTCTATCCGTTTTTTCAGATATGCGCATAATTCATACAGAAAAAATTTCTGTATCAACTACACGCACATCTTGGGACGGAGATATACTCCATCCCAAAATGTTGTGTTTTTTACTAAATATGATGATAAAACTTTGTGAAAAATACACAAACCCGCTATCACACAAATTAGCATTATACCACTATGACATACTATTTGTCAAGAGTTCCTGTAACTGTTCAAGATTTAAAATCTCGTCGCTGCCTTCTGCAGAGAAATAGCTCGGTACAACCTCGACCTCCTTGAAGATGTCCATACCTGTACCTGCAGGTACAAGCTTACCGATAATAACATTCTCCTTAAGACCGATGAGCGGGTCGCTCTTGCCCTTGATAGCCGCGTCGGTAAGAACTCTGGTCGTTTCCTGGAAGGAAGCAGCCGAAAGGAAGGAATCAGTAGCAAGAGAAGCCTTTGTGATACCCATAAGAATAGGTATATAAGTTGCTTTCTTAAGCTCTGTTTCACCGCCCTGAATTCTTCTGTCGATAATCTCGTTAGCCTCGGCAACGGCTGAAACATCAACCATTGTACCTGCTACGAGGTCAGTATCACCTGCGTCATCAACAGTGCATTTCTTGAGCATCTGACGAACAATAACCTCGATATGCTTATCGTTGATATCAACACCCTGTGTACGGTATGCAAACTGTACCTCTTTGATAAGGTAGTTATAAACTGCCTCTTCACCGAGGATTGCAAGTACATCGTGCGGATTAACAGCACCGAGCGTAAGCTCCTGACCCTTTTTTACATGGGCACCCTCTACAATGTTCTCGCAAAGCTTTGAGCCGTAAGGGATAAGGTACTTCTTCTCCTCCGCTGTTTCCTGATTGAATACGATAACATGTAAGCTCTTCTTAATTTCCTCAAGACGAACATCACCCTCGATTTCTGAAAGCATTGCAAGCTGCTTCGGCTTTCTCGCCTCGAAGAGCTCCTCAACTCTCGGAAGACCCTGTGTGATATCGGCGCCGCCAGCTACACCGCCCGTATGGAAGGTTCTCATTGTAAGCTGGGTACCCGGCTCACCGATTGACTGAGCAGCGATGATACCTACAGCCTCACCTACCTGTACAGGCTCATTGAAAGCAAGGTTTGAACCGTAGCACTTGCGGCATACGCCGTATCTTGACTTACAGGTGATAAGCGAACGAATCTTTACCTGCTCGATACCTGCGTCAACAATTGCCTTGGCTTCCTTCTCGGTCATCATCTTATCGGGTGATGCAAGAACTTCGCCTGTTTCGGGATTGCATACAGGCTCAAGAGGATATCTGCCGACAAGTCTTTCCTCGAGCGACTCAAGAACACGGTCGCCGTCAAGAATCTGCTGTACTACAATACCGTCGTTACAGCCGCAGTCGTTATCACGGATAATAACATCCTGTGATACATCAACAAGACGACGGGTAAGGTAACCCGAGTCGGCTGTACGAAGAGCTGTATCGGCAAGACCCTTACGCGCACCACGGGAAGAAATGAAGTACTCAAGAATATTAAGACCTTCACGGTAGTTAGCTCTGATAGGTACCTCGATTGTCTTACCTGCCGTATTCGCGATAAGACCACGCATACCTGCAAGCTGACGAAGCTGTGATGTACTACCACGCGCACCCGAGTCAACCATCATATGAATAGGATTGTGTGCGCCGTCGAAGTTCGATGTAAGCTCGTTAGATACCTTATTTGTACAATCCTCCCAAGCCTTGATTACGGCTGAGGAACGCTCTTCATTACTGATAAGACCGTAATTATAATAGTTGGTAATCTCGTCAACCTTTTCTTCGGTTTCAGCAAGGTACTGCTTCTTCTTATCGGGGATGAGCGCGTCGCAAACGGCAACGGTTGTACCTGAAATTGTAGAATACTTATAGCCCTGAGCTTTAAGTGAGTCAAGCATCTTTGATGCGATGGATACGCCGTGAACGCTGATGCACTTTTCAGCAATCTGACCAAGCTGCTTCTTCTTTACTACGAAGGAAACCTCAAGCTCAAATTCATTGTCAGGGTTTGTTCTGTCAACAAAGCCTAAATCCTGCGGAACAGGTTTATTGAATATAACTCTGCCGACTGTTGTCTTTACAAGCTTTGAATGAAGCTCGCCGTCAACCTCTTTCGAGAAACGGATAAGACATTCGCTGTGAAGTCCGAGTGAGCCGTCCTGATATGCCATCAGTGCCTCGTCCTCATCACGATAGATATTATATCTTGTAACCTCTTCACCGTCGATTACCTCGGTACGGGGTGCGCCCGGCTCACCTTCCTTAATCATTGTAAGGTAGTAAGAACCGATTACCATATCCTGTGTAGGAACGGCAACGGGCTTACCGTCAGAAGGCTTGAGAAGGTTATTTGCAGCAAGCATAAGCATTCTTGCCTCAGCCTGCGCCTCAGCTGAAAGCGGTACATGGACAGCCATCTGGTCGCCGTCGAAGTCAGCGTTGAACGCTGTACAAGCAAGCGGATGAAGCTTGATAGCTCTACCCTCAACAAGCACGGGCTCAAATGCCTGAATACCGAGTCTGTGAAGCGTAGGAGCACGGTTGAGCATTACCGGGTGGTCCTTAATAACAACCTCGAGGCAGTCCCATACTCTCGGGTCAGCCGCCTTCTCAACCATCTTTCTTGCTGATTTGATATTTGAAGCAATACCGAGCTGAACAAGTCTCTTCATTACAAAGGGCTTGAAAAGCTCAATTGCCATTTCCTTAGGAAGACCGCACTGGTGCATCTTAAGCTCAGGACCTACAACGATAACCGAACGGCCCGAATAGTCAACACGCTTACCGAGAAGGTTCTGACGGAAACGACCCTGCTTACCCTTGAGCATATCGGAGAGCGACTTAAGAGGTCTGTTGTTAGGACCTGTAACGGGTCTGCCGCGTCTGCCGTTATCAATAAGGGCGTCAACGGATTCCTGAAGCATTCTCTTTTCATTTCTTACGATAATCTCAGGTGCGCCGAGCTCAAGAAGTCTCTTAAGACGGTTGTTTCTGTTGATAACTCTTCTGTAAAGGTCGTTGAGGTCGGAGGTTGCGAATCTGCCGCCGTCAAGCTGTACCATAGGTCTGATATCCGGAGGGATAACCGGAAGAACATCAAGAATCATCCACTCAAGCTTATTGCCGCTGTTATAGAAAGCCTCAACAACATCAAGTCTTTTGAGAAGTCTTACTCTCTTCTGACCTGTTGCCGTTTCAAGCTCGGCGGTAAGCTCATCGCGAAGCTCGCTGATATCAATGCCCTGAAGAAGCTCTTTAATAGCCTCGGCACCCATACCTGCCTTGAAGTCGTCCTCATACCTCTCACGGTACTCAGCATACTCCTTCTCATTGAGAATCTGCATTTTCTCAAGCGGAGTATCGCCCGGGTCAGTTACGATATAAAGCGCAAAGTAAAGCACCTTTTCAAGATATCTCGGGCTGATGTCAAGAACAAGACCGATACGGCTCGGGATACCCTTGAAGTACCAGATATGAGATACGGGTGCCGCAAGCTCGATGTGGCCCATTCTCTCACGGCGAACCTTAGCTCTTGTAATCTCAACGCCGCAACGCTCGCAGATATGACCCTTGTTCTTAACTCTCTTATATTTACCGCAGTGACATTCCCAGTCCTTAGTGGGTCCGAAAATTCTTTCGCAGAAAAGTCCGTCCCTCTCAGGCTTAAGAGTCCTGTAGTTAATGGTTTCAGGCTTGGTTACCTCGCCGAATGACCATTCACGAATCTGGTCAGGCGATGCAAGTCCGATTTTTATTGAACTGAATTCGTTTTCGTAATTATCCATTTGGAAGCACTCCTTATTTTAGTATTGTGTGTAAGTCAGTCAGATTGTGTTCAGAACTCGTCTGCGCCGTCGTCATTGTCGTCGTAGAACATATTTCCGAACTCTGACTCACCTGCTTCCTCGGGTTCGCCGTCCTCATTTTCAACGCCGAAGCCCTCCTGACCCTCATAATCGTTTACCATCTTGAAGGTATCCTGATATTCCTCGTTATTCTTGACTGCCTGAATTTCAGTGCCGTCGTCAAGGTCCTGCTTAAGCTCAATCTCATTGCCTTCCTTGTCAAGAACCTTGGTGTCAAGACCGAGTGCCTGAAGCTCCTTAAAGAGTACCTTGAAGGACTCAGGTGTACCTGCGGTAGGAATATTCTCACCCTTGACGATTGACTCGTAGGTCTTAACTCTGCCGACAACATCATCGGACTTGACAGTCATAATCTCCTGAAGGGTATATGCAGCGCCGTAAGCTTCAAGCGCCCATACCTCCATCTCACCGAAACGCTGACCGCCGAACTGAGCTTTACCGCCGAGAGGCTGCTGTGTAACAAGGCTGTAAGGACCTGTTGAACGCGCATGAATCTTATCGTCAACAAGGTGATGGAGCTTTAAGAAGTACATATAACCTACTGTAATTCTGTTGTCGAACTTCTCACCTGTTCTGCCGTCGATAATCTCAGTCTTACCGTCGTAAACCTTTTCGCCGTTTTCATCTATATAATATCCGATGTCAGCCTCAGCAAGACAATCACGGATATCCTGCTCGTGAGCGCCGTCAAATACAGGCGTCATCATCTTCCAGCCAAGAGCCATTGCCGCATAACCGAGGTGTACCTCGAGCACCTGACCGATATTCATTCGGGAAGGTACGCCGAGAGGATTAAGCACGATATCAAGCGGTCTGCCGTCGGGAAGGAACGGCATATCCTCCTGAGGAAGAATCCTCGATACAACGCCCTTGTTACCGTGGCGGCCTGCCATCTTATCGCCGACCTGAATCTTTCTCTTCTGAGCAATATATACTCTTACCTTCTTATTAACGCCCGGTGAAAGCTCATCACTGTTCGCCCTTGTGAATACCTTTACATCAACAACGATACCATACTCACCGTGAGGAACACGCATTGAGGTATCCCTTACCTCTCTCGCCTTCTCGCCGAAGATTGCGCGAAGAAGTCTTTCCTCGGCTGTAAGCTCGGTCTCGCCCTTAGGTGTTACCTTACCTACAAGGATATCGCCCGAGTGAACCTCGGCGCCGATACGGATAATACCCTCTTCGTCAAGGTCCCTGAGTCCGTCCTCGCCGACATTCGGAATATCCCTTGTGATTTCCTCTGCGCCGAGCTTTGTATCACGCGCCTCAATCTCATGCTTTTCAATATGGATTGATGTATAAACATCGTCCCTTACTATTTTTTCATTAATAAGAACAGCGTCCTCGTAGTTATAGCCCTCCCAGGTCATAAAACCGATAAGCGCATTCTTACCGAGTGAAATTTCACCGTTGCAGGTTGCAGGACCGTCAGCGATAACCTGTCCGTCAACTACCTTTTCGTGAAGCGATACGATAGGACGCTGATTAATGCAGGTGCCCTGGTTCGAGCCTGAGAACTTAACAAGCTCATACTTGTCAACCTCGCCGCCCTTTACGGTGATTTCGATTGTGGTAGCGTCAACTGCGGTAACCTCGCCGCCGCGCTTTGCAATTACAACAACGCCCGAGTCGTATGCAGCCTTATACTCCATACCTGTGCCGACAACAGGAGCAACCGTTTTAAGGAGCGGTACAGCCTGTCTCTGCATGTTCGCACCCATAAGAGCACGGTTTGCGTCGTCGTTCTCAAGGAAAGGAATCATTGCGGTAGCAACGGATACAACCATCTTAGGCGATACATCCATGAAGTCCACTCTCTCGGGAGGGAGCGTCATAAATTCATCCCTGTAACGGCATGTAACTCTGTTGCCTGCAAATCTGCCGTTTTCATCAAGAGGCTCATTTGCCTGTGCAACTACATAGTTATCCTCGACATCGGCTGTCATATAAACAACCTCGTCGGTTACAACGCCTGTTTTCTTGTCAACCTTACGGTACGGAGCCTCAATGAAGCCATACTCGTTAAGGCGGCTGTAGCAGGCAAGATAAGAGATAAGACCGATGTTAGGACCTTCAGGGGTCTCAATCGGACACATTCTGCCGTAGTGGGTGTAATGTACATCTCGAACCTCGAAGCCTGCACGGTCTCTTGAAAGACCGCCCGGACCGAGCGCTGATAATCTTCTCTTATGCGTAAGCTCTGCAAGTGGGTTGTTCTGGTCCATAAACTGTGAAAGCGGTGATGAACCGAAGAACTCCTTAATCGCAGCGACAACAGGTCTGATGTTGATAAGCGCTGCGGGTGTGATAGCCTCGTCAGAGTCCTGCGCCTGAAGGGTCATCCTCTCACGGACAACTCTTTCCATTCTTGTAAAGCCTATTCTAACCTGATTCTGGAGTAACTCGCCGACAGCACGGATTCGGCGGTTGCCAAGGTGGTCGATATCATCAAGCGAGCCTATGCCGAAGGCAAGATTGTTAAGATATGATACGCTGGCAAAAATATCGTCAATAATAATGTGCTTTGGAACAAGGTCATCTGCGTGAAGCTGGATTTCCTCCCTGAGCGCAGCCTCATCGTCGCCGCATCTCTCAAGAATTTCGGAAAGCGCTCTGTAAGAAACCTTTTCCTTGATACCGTAATCCGAGCAGTCAAAGTCAACATACTTTGTAATGTCAACCATACCGTTTGATACGATTTTAACCTCTCTGCCCTCAACATCTACATATGCATTCATAACGCCTGCATTTTCAATTTCAAGAGCCTTCTCGGCGCTGATTTTCTCGCCTGCGTCAGCAAGAAGCTCACCCTGCGGTGAAATAATCGGCTGAGTGAGAACCTGACCCGTAAGTCTGTCGCTGATAGCAAGCTTTTTGTTGTACTTGTATCTGCCGACTCTTGAAAGGTCATATCTGTGCGCATCGAAGAAAAGACCGTCAAGATGCGCCTGCGCTGTTTCAAGCGTCGGCGGCTCGCCCGGACGAAGCTTCTTGTAAACCTCAAGTAAAGCCTCCTCGGTATTCTTTGTGGTATCCTTTTCGATGGTTGCAAGAATTCTGTCATCATCACCGAAGAAATCAATGATTTCCTGGTCGGTACCAAGACCTAATGCACGCAGGAAGGTCGTAATGTAAATCTTCCTGTTCTTATCAATTCTTACATGGAAGAGGTCGTTGGCGTCGGTTTCATACTCAAGCCACGCACCTCTGTTCGGGATAACGGTGTTAGTGAAAAGCTCCTTACCCGTCTTATCGTGCTCCATATGGTAATAAACACCGGGAGAACGGACAAGCTGGGAAACAATACATCTCTCAGCACCGTTGATTACGAATGTACCTGCGTCGGTCATAAGCGGAAAATCGCCCATAAATACGGTGTTCTCCTTGACCTCGCCTGTTTCTTTGTTGATAAGGCGCGCACGAACCTTAAGCGGTTTAGCATAAGTGGTATCGCGTGCCTTACACTGAGCTATTGAATATTTGGGCTCATCGTTCATCTCAAAGTCGATAAACTCGAGTATGAGATTACCTGAATAGTCACTGATGGGGCCGATGTCGCGGAAGACCTCTTTAAGTCCCTCATCAAGAAACCACTGGTATGAGCTTTTCTGAACTTCAATGAGGTTCGGCATTTTCATAACCTCATTGATTTTTGCAAAGTTTTTACGCGTAGTTGTGCCCAACTTCACATCCTTTACATTTACCATACGAGTCACTCCAATCGTTTAAATGTTTGTCCTGCGGAACACTGCGCAAACGACTTACCGCGAAGCTGCCACGGCAGTATCTATGCCCATAAATTAATATAGTAATTTTGGCATATGTGCAGATTGTTCCATTTTATTGGTGCTATTATTATAATAAATAAATTTCCTTTGTCAAGTGATTTTAAAAATTTGTTCAAAAAATTATAAAAAGTATTCGGAATACGGTGCCGTGTGTTTCATTATATTGCTTATTTTCCTCCTGCAAGCCTGCCGCAATCTATAATGCAGGCGCATCAAAATATGACTTTTAAATACTTATTGATTTAAAAGTGCATTTTTGGTATAATAACACTTACTAATGTAAAACGAAAACTTCGGTGAATATCAATGAAAAAAATTATTAAAATATTATCTGTTATAATGTGCGCTGTGATGCTCAGCGTTACGCTCAGCGCCTGCCGCGGCAGCGACAAGGAGCTTGATTTCATATATCCGTTTGACGCCGACATAGTAAGCTTTGACCCGCAGATTGCCTCAAAGGGCGATGAGTTTCTCATCATTGAAAACTGCTTTGAAGGACTTGTCAGGGTGCTTGATGACGGCACGGTTAAGCCTGCCTGCGCTGAAAGCTGGGAAATAAGCGACGACGGACTTGTTTACACCTTCCATCTCAAAGAGGGTCTTGTCTGGAATTTCTCAAATGAGCTTGACAGCGAAAAGCTCCCAAAGGACAGCAGAGCCGACCTTGTCGGACTTGAATTTGACCCGAGTCTTACGGCAAAGGATTTCGTTTTCGGATTAAGGCGCGCAGTGCTTCCCGAAACTGACGCTCCCCTCTTCTCCTCGATTTCATCAGTCGAAAACGCTAACGAGATACACGCAGGAAGCGAGAACGCAAGCAGCCTCGGCGTTACTGCGATTGACGATTACACGCTTGAAATCAGGCTTGTAACACCCGACGAAAGCTTTTTAAACACTCTTTCAACTGCCGTTGCCATGCCGTGCAACGAGGAATTTTTCAACGCTACAAAGGGGCGTTACGGGCTTACGGCTGACTATACGCTGTTTAACGGACAGTTCTATGTCAAGGCGATTCTGGAGGCTTCATATGTTCTTGACAGGAACGAGCTTTACAAGGGCATCAACGAAACCAAGGTTGACAACATTACACTGTCAATAAAGAATGAAGAAACAGATGTTGCAAAGCACCTCAGCTCAGGACTCTACGACTGCGCTTACATCACGGGCAGCCAGTATGAGCAGCTTGCAAACAGCAAAATTACCGCTATCCCCTATTCAAACACAATGTGGGCTTTTGTTTTCAACAAAAACGGTCAGCTTTTTGCAAACGAAAAGCTGAGGGAGGCAGTGTGCCTCGGCACCTCCGATATTGATTTAAGCGACCACGCCTTTCTTGAAAACGCAACAAACTTTGCGCCGCCGAGCTGTCTTATCGGAAGCACTCCTGCACCCGAGGCTATGGGCGCAACGGTTATTTCGGCGGACAGCGAAAAGGCTCAGGAACTGTGGAGGGAAGGACTTGAGGAAACAGGCTTCACCGCAGCAGATATTACCGTTATCTGTCCTGAGGATATGGAGGAAAGCTGCAAGGCGCTTGTACAGGGTATACAGGCCTCTGTCGGTCAGATTACGGGATACGGCAAGGAGAGCACTGTTTCCTTCTCACTTAAAATCAATGCGCTTCCGGCTGAGGAATTCTCAACGGCGATTGCCAAGGGCGAATACGATATTGCGCTTGAGCCCTTTACCTCAAGCAGTCAGAGCACGGTAAGCTATCTGAGCAACATCATAGGCGGCAACTATCTCGGAGCAAACGACGACGCCGAGGAGGCGCTTATAAAGGCTCAGAGTGCAGGCGCAGATGAGCTTGCACAGCGCTGTGCCGAGTGCGAGGAAGCCATTATGGCGGATTACTCCGTTCTCCCCGTGTTATTCGAGTCCTCATACTATGCCGAGGCTAAGGGTGTAAGCGGCGTTAACTTCCACCCCGGAAGCGGAAGGGTGTGCTTTGTTTATGCTGAAAGAGAAGATTAAAATATATCTGCCGTGGGCGCTCACGGTTATATGTATGGGCGTCATCTTCTGGCTTTCGTCAAGAACGGCGGAGGAGTCCACAGCGCAAAGTGATGTTTTTGTAGAATGGATAACGGAGCATTTCGGCAAAGTGAGCGCGCGGCTTGCAACAATAATCGTGAGAAAGGGCGCGCACTGCCTTGAATTCACAGGACTTTGCGTACTTTTTAACTGGTCGCTATACAACACTAAGCAAAAGCTTATGCCGATATGTGCCGCTCTGCTGACCTCGCTTTATGCAATCACCGACGAGATACATCAGATTTTCGTTGAGGGCAGAGCCTGTATGTTCATCGACTGGGTTATCGACACAGTCGGCGCTTTGCTCGGCGCAGTCGGTTTTCTTATGCTTTTTGCAATAATTAATGCAATAATCAGGAAATACAAGTCGGATAAAGCATTGACAGAGTAAATTATTTGACTATAATATATTAGAAAAGTAAAGGAGGTATCCTTATGAATGTACTTGTATACGACAACGAGGAGCAGATAGGTATTGCCGCAGGTTACTATATGTGCGGCCAGGTGCTTGCAAAGCCCGACTCAATACTCGGTCTTGCAACAGGCTCAACGCCGCTTAAGCCGTACAGGCATATGATAAAGCTTTACGAACAGGGCTCGGTTGATTTCAGCAGGGTTACTACCTTCAACCTTGACGAATACTGCCACCTTGATGTAAACGATAAAAATTCCTACCACAGCTTTATGTACAGCAATCTTTTCGACCATATCAATATTCCCGAGGAAAACATAAATTTCTTAAACGGAAATGCAGAAGACCTCGAGGCTGAATGCGACGCGTATGAAAAGAAAATTAAGGCAATGGGCGGAATTGATATACAGCTTCTCGGAATCGGCTCTAACGGGCACATAGCCTTTAACGAGCCTGCCGACAGCTTCCAGCGCTGGTGCCATGTTGTCAACCTCAAGGAAAGCACAATCAAAGACAACAGCAGATTTTTCAAGTCGGTTGACGAGGTGCCTACACAGGCGGTAACTATGGGTATCGGCTCAATTATGCAGGCTAAAAGGATACTGATTATCGCGCTTGGCGAAAACAAGGCGAAGGCAATAAGACAGCTTATCGACGGTAATGTTACACCACAGTGCCCTGCTTCCGTACTGCAGTTCCACACGGATGTAACGCTTATGCTTGACCGCGGTGCAGCGTCATTATTATAAAGGAGAAATAAAATGGCAGACAAAGGTAAATTCTATATAACAACAGCAATTGCATATACCTCGAGAAAGCCCCATATCGGCAACAGCTATGAGATTGTTCTCACGGACGCTATTGCAAGATTCAAGAGACTTCAGGGCTACGATGTATTTATGCTCACGGGTACTGACGAGCACGGTCAGAAAATCGAGGAGTACGCAAAGGCTGCAGGCGTAACGCCTAAGGAATATGTTGACAAGGTTGCCGGTGAAATCAGAGGTATCTGCGACCTTCTCGGCACAAGCTATGACAAATTCATCAGGACAACCGACGACTATCACGAGAAGGTTGTTCAGAAGATATTTAAAAAGCTCTACGACCAGGGTGATATATACAAGGGCGAGTACGAGGGTATGTACTGTACTCCGTGCGAGTCCTTCTGGACAGAAAGCCAGCTTGTTGACGGCAAGTGCCCTGACTGCGGACGCGAGGTTAAGCCCGCAAAGGAGGAGGCATATTTCCTCAGACTTTCAAAATATCAGAAGCAGCTTGAGGAATTTATTGAGTCAAATGAAAACTTCATATATCCCGAAGCAAGAAAAAAGGAAATGCTCAATAACTTCATAAAGCCGGGACTTCAGGATTTATGCGTAAGCCGTACCTCGTTTAAGTGGGGTATCCCCGTAACCTTTGACGAGAAGCATGTTATCTATGTTTGGATTGACGCGCTTTCAAACTATATCACGGCTATCGGATACGACCCCGACGGCTCCTCGGACATGTATAAAAAATACTGGCCTGCGGATGTTCACATCATCGGTAAGGACATTGTAAGGTTCCACACCATCTACTGGCCCATTATGCTTATGGCTCTCGGCGAGCCGCTTCCAAAGCAGGTATTCGGCCATCCGTGGTTACTCTTCGGCGAGGACAAGATGAGCAAATCAAGGGGCAATGTTATTTATGCCGACGACCTCACAAAGCTTCTCGGCGTTGACGCAGTAAGATATTATCTTCTTTCCGAGATGCCCTACGCCTCCGACGGCTCAATCACATATGAAACAATTATCGAGAGATTCAACTCCGACCTTGCAAACACCTTTGGCAATCTTGTTAACAGAACAATTGCGATGTGCAACAAGTACTTCAACGGCGTTATAAACGAACCTGACTGCAAAGAGGCGCTTGACGATGAGCTTGAGCAGTTTGCGCTTGACACGGTAAAGAAGGTTGAAAAATGCTTTGAAACATACAGGGTTGCCGACGCCATAGAGGCTGTGCTCAACCTTGCAAAGCGTTCAAACAAATATATCGACGAAACAATGCCTTGGGCTCTTGCAAAGGATGAAAGCAAAAAAGCAAGGCTCAACACCGTTCTTTACAATCTGCTTGAAAGCATTAGATTTATTGCGGTGCTTCTCTCGCCGTTTATGCCCGAGACCTCTGAGAAAATCTTTGCTCAGATGAACTGCGACATAAAGGATTACGATTCGCTTGCAAGCTTTAACGGCTTCAGGGCAGGCACAACCGTAGGAAAGGCTGAAGCGCTCTTCCAGAGAATAGACACCGAAAAGATGCTTGAGGAAATCCACGCAAAGCAGGAGGAAGCACAGGCTGAGGAAGAAAAGGCGGAAGAAAAGGAAATCCCCGAGATTTCAATTGACGACTTTTTCAAGGCTGATTTAAGGGTTGCGGAAATTCTTGACTGCGAGCCTGTAAAGAAATCAAGCAAGCTTCTCAAATTACAGCTTAACGACGGTTCGGGAAAACCGCGACAGATTGTTTCGGGTATCGCTAAATGGTACAAGCCCGAGGACTTAATCGGCAAAAGGGCGATTATTGTAACAAATCTCAAGCCGATAAAGCTCTGCGGCGAGCTTAGTCAGGGTATGCTCCTTTCAGGCGAGAAGGGCGACGATGTAAGAGTTACCTTTGTCGATATGGAGCCCGGCGCAAAGATTTGCTGATATGTACAGTAATATTTTTGACACACATTCGCATTACGACGACAAATGGTTTGACAGCGACAGGACGGAGCTTTTAGGCTCGCTTAAAGAAAAAGGCGTTATAAATGTTGTAAGCTGCGGCTGCGACCTGAAATCGAGCAGAGACAATATGGCGCTTGCCGAGAAATATGACTATATATATTTTGCGGCAGGCTTCCACCCCGAAAACCTCGAAGGTGCAAAGCTCAGTGATATTGACGAAATAGAAAAAATGGCTTCACACGAAAAGTGCGTAGCCATTGGCGAAATCGGTCTTGATTATCATTGGATGGCGTCGCCGAAAGAGGTGCAGAAGGAGTTTTTTGAAGCGCAGATTGAGCTTTCAAAAAAGCTTGGGCTTCCGATAATCGTCCATGACAGAGAGGCGCACGGCGACACTCTCGACCTCCTAAGGCGAACTAAGCCGCAGGGAATTCTCCACTGCTTTTCAGGCTCAAAGGAGATGGCGCAGGAGATAATAAGGCTTGGTATGTACATCGGTTTAAACGGCGTTACGACCTTTAAAAACGCACGCAAAAGCCTTGAAACAGCGAGGTCTATACCGATTGAAAGGCTTGTGCTTGAAACCGACTGTCCCTACCTTGCGCCGACTCCCGTGAGAGGTACAAGAAACGACTCCTCGAACATCCCGTATATTGCAGAAGTTCTCGCAAAGGAGCTTGGCGTAACCGCGCAGGAGCTTCTGGACATCACGGCGCAAAACGCAAAAAGAGTATACAGATTATAAAAGAAAAGCACTCAATGTTCATTTTGCATTGAGTGCTTTGTTTTTATTTTTCGAGCTTCAGCTTCTCTGCTTCCCCGAGTAACTTTTTCCTCTTATCATCATCAAGATGACGGTACGAAAGAATAAGAGCCTTCTCCTCGTCGGAAAGTCCCCTCACCCTCTCGGTAATAGGAGGATTATTAAAAGGAAGCTTTTCCTCACGAAGAGTGCTTGCGTCAAAATTAAAAAGTTCATCAACGGTTACGCTGAAAAGCCTTGCAATTAAAATAGTGTTTTCGATATTCGGCTCAGATTTACCCGTTTCATAATAAGCATAAGTGCTTCTCTGCATACCGAGCGCGTCGGCAAACTGCTGCTGCGTAAAGCCAGCCGCCTTCCTGAAGCTCTTTAAGTTTTCACTGAATTTAACCTTTGCCAATTTATTGTATTCCATATCTATCATTCTCCCACGGGTTATTATATGAAAAAAAGCTACATTTGTCAATATAAGTAAAATCTTGGAAAAAGGTATAATTAGTAAATATTACAAAATGGCTCATAAAATTGACAAAACAGTTACAAAGTGATAATATACTAATTATAATATATTCTGGCTTGCTGATTTTTCAGCAGCAAAACGGAGGGTATTATGAAAAAGTTTATTTCGATTCTGATGGTTACAATGCTTATTGTTAATACATTTGCATTATACATATCACCCATGAGCGCATCCGCCGCTTCATATGAACAGACTTTAAGGAATAAGGGCTTCCCCGAAAGCTATATTCCTGCTCTTTGCGAGCTTCACGAAAAGTATCCGAACTGGGTATTTGAGCCACTCATCACGGGGCTTGACTGGCAGACTGCGGTAAACGGCGAGCGTTCCTCTCACGGCAAGCAGCTCATAGAAAAATACAGCGCTTACCCTAATAGCTATTACTGCACCTGCTCAAACTGCTACAAAAACGGAAACTATGTTATCCGCGAGGGCAGCAACTGGGTTGCGGCATCGGAAACCGCCGTTAAGTATTATATGGACCCGAGAAACTTCCTCAACGAAGAAGGCATTTTCCAGTTTGAGTCCACAGCTTATGACGGCACGCAGAGCAAGGCAGGCGTTGAGGCAATACTCAACGGCACCTGGATGTACAACTCGCTTATTACCTACAAGGACGGTTTTGGCGATACACAGAAGTACGACAGCACAACGAAGTACTCCGACGCAATTATGAAGGCTGCAAGCGACAGCGGTATGAGCGCATACTATCTTGCTTCAAAAATCCGTCAGGAAAACGGCGGTTCATCGGCAAGCGCAACAGCGGTCAAAGGTACGGCTGCTCCGTTTCAGGGTATTTATAACTACTATAATATAGGCGCAAATACAGGCGCATACGAAGGTCTTGCGTGGGCTGCAGGATACCTCAAGACGAACAAGGCTACAACGATGTACACCAAGGCTGTCCCCACTGCCGCAAACAAGGTGCAGAGCGTTGCTTCGGGAACATATCTCACATGGATGTGGTCTTACAGCAATAAATACGGCGACTGGTACAAGGTAAGAATATACTACGAAAACGGCAGAAATTCCTTCGGTACAGGCAAGGAGGGTTATATCCTTGTTGACGATATCAGGACAACCTATACAGGCACAGGCTCCGCAGGCTGGGGCAGACCGTGGTCAAACCCGTACAGGTCTATTTACTGGGGCGCAAAGTACATCGCAAAGAACTTCTCCACTCAGACCTCGGGCTATCTTCAGAAATTCAATGTAAGCCCTAAATCATCGGTGCTTTACAACCACGAATATATGGCAAATGTTGCGGCGGCTGCCTCCGAATCAAAGACGACATACAAGGCTTACAAGTCCGCAAATATCCTTTCACTTACAAAGAAATTTGAAATTCCCGTATTTAAAAATATGCCCACAAATTCCGGATGGCAGAAATCAGACGGCACATGGTACTATTACAATTCAAACGGTACTCTTAAAACAGGCTGGCTCTACTACAAGGATAACTGGTATTACCTTGACCCGAGCACGGGCGCAATGCAGACAGGCTTTTACACTGTAAACGGAAAGACATATTATTCCGAGGAAAGCGGCATTATGCTTACCGGATGGATAAAATACGGCGGTAACAAATGGTGTTATATGGACACCTCGGGAGCGATGGTAACCGGCTGGCGGAAAATAAAGGATACCAAGACGGGTTATAACGCGTGGTACTGCTTCAAACCAAACGGCGAAATGGCTGTCGGCTGGTATGCTACAAAGAAGGACGGAGCGAGATATAACGCTTATTACTACTTTGCGGAAAACGGTAAGATGCAGACGGGCTGGAAAGATATTGACGGCGGAAGATATTATCTCGGCACCGACGGTAAGATGAGAAACCGCTGGCAGAAAATAAATGATATATGGTACTACTTCGGCACTGACGGCAAAATGACAACGGGCTGGCAGAAGGTAAACGAAAAGTGGTACTATATGGACGAGGACGGCAAGATGCAGACGGGCTGGATTGAGCTTAAAGGTAAGAAGTATTACCTCACCTCAAGCGGCGCGATGGCAGAAGGCTCAATCACTCTTGACGACACGGTTTATATCTTCAACAAGAGCGGCGCACTCACAAAGCAGTACACGCTTGAGGAGGCTACGGCAAAGCTGACGAGCGTATCCTCACCGAGCGTCAAGACAATTAAACTCGGCTACACAAAGCCGAGCGTCAGTGTTTCGGGCTACGAGATTATGTGGTCAACCACAAGCGACTTCTCATCAAACTTTCTGAGTAAGTACGCTACAAGCGCTGACACGCTCAGCTACACGCTTTCAACAGCGCAGAGCAATAAGGTTTACTATGTTAAGTTAAGGGCTTATTCGGGCTCCTCCTCGGCTAGAACCTATTATCCGTGGAGCGAAACAAAGAGCGTAAAAGTTAAATAAGAATCCGATAAATCATAACCACCAGTGAAACTGGTGGTTTGCACAGGCCCTAAAAGGGCCGCCTACTGGCTCGCCGACTGAAAGTCGGCACTGAAGTTTGGCAGTGCA
>CADAUV010000009.1 GCA_902791235.1 Oscillospiraceae bacterium | reverse complement strand
AAAGGTACGCATATGCGTACCTTTTTTATTTATTTCTTTTGCCTGCTTGCTCTTTAAAGGGCTTTATATTGTTATTTTACAATAATTGAACCACCCCATTCCTCTTTTTTATTGTTCTGTAGAAATCTGTATCTTTAATATACCACAATATAGACGCCATTACAAATGATTAGTGTTTGGTGGGACATTTTCGGTACAGTTGATTTTATGTATTTGCATACTAGTTTTTTTATGATATAATAAAAATGTTAAAGAGGTAATTTATATGGACAGAGAAAAAATATATGCAACAATTGATGGTGATGAGGAAGGCAATCGGTTAAGCAATTTTTACAACTACTTTATGATGATAACGATTATCATCAGCCTTATACCCCTCGCTTTCAAAAACGGAAATATGGTCTTTACCATATTCGACAAAATAACCGTTGTCATTTTTATTGTTGATTACATATTGAGATATCTAACTGCAGATAAGAAACTGGCAAAGGGAGCATTGTCTTTCCTGTTATATCCAATAACACCTATGGCAATTATTGATTTGATGTCAATTTTGCCGAGTTTAACAATCTTATCATCAAGTTTCAGACTTCTAAAGATGTTCCGATTGCTTCGTACTTTTCGAGTGTTTAAAGCATTCAAAATGGTCCGCTATAGTAAAAGTATGAGTATCATTGTAGAAGTAATTAAGAAGCAAAAAACGGCGCTTTTAGCTGTCGGAACATTCGCTCTCGGATATGTGTTAATAGCCGCTCTGGTTGTTTTTAATGTTGAGCCAAATACATTTAACAACTTTTTCGAAGCTATTTATTGGGCAACGGTTAGCCTGACGACTGTCGGTTACGGTGATATTTATCCCGTTTCAACCGCAGGAAGACTTGTAACAATGGTTTCAAGTTTTATTGGCATCGCCATTGTTGCCCTTCCTTCCGGTATTGTTACTGCCGGATACTTAGAAGAAATAAAAACCGACAAAGAGAATATAGACGATGAAGTTGATTGAGTTAAAATGTCCCAACTGCGGTTCAATTCTGCAGATAAACTCAAATCAAAAAGTAGCCTTTTGCCAATATTGTGGTACAAAACTGGCTGTCGACGACGAGGTACAGCACACTCAATTCGACAATGCTGAACAGGCTGGCTATGAATTTGAAAAAGGCAGGCAAAGGACCCTCACGTCACAAATTCCCCTACGATTATAATTCTATTAATATGTGTATCTTGTTCCACCAAAAGCCACGCTTTAAGCGTGGCTTTCATTTTGCCCGAAACCGCCCCAACACTGCGTTTCGGGAATCTTTAATTGTTTTGGAAATCGGAATATGTAAATCAGTTTCATTTGGTCTTTTTCGGTTTTCTCTCAGGCAGTTGTTCATACATCCCTTCAAGTAATTTCGAAATCAAATCTGCGTCCTCGAATCTGTCAAATACGCGCATAAGCGTTTTTGAGCCTTCGTAAGGATATCGCAGCTCTGAATCCGCAAGAAGTCTGTCCGATGCCGGCGTTCTTTTTAAAAATAGTTCATTACCGCAAATGTCGCCTATCAGTTTACCTCTCAGGTACACGAGATATCCGCCCATCATGGGTCTTATGGTAATATCGCCGACTGCGGAAAAACATTCGCGGACATATTCGTTAAATTCATTCATTGTGATTACCTCGCCTAACAGAGCCGACCGACGAAATAGCGAATTTGTCCATATTTCCAAGTTCGTATATCATAATAAACCTCCGTTATTTTACTGAAAAACTGCCGAGATAACGGAAGGCGAAATCGCTGTCTTCGGTCAGCTTATGATAATCCTCATAACTGCAGTCGCTGCATTCTATCAGATAGCAGTAATTGCCGAGTTCGGTTTTTTCGGGTCTGTCGTGCAGGGCAATAAGCGTTATGCCAAGCTTATTCATTTCAGCCGTCAGCTCGGGTAAATCCTTCGCAGAGCCGCTTGCGGTAAATGCAAGGCGGTCGGCGGTCGCCGTTGCAGGCTCATCCTTTGACAGCACATAAAAACGGGTTTTGTTATTATCGTTATTCTGAATTCCTGCGGCGAGGATTTCCAAGCCGTAAACATCAGCGCAACCTGCCGAGGCTATCGCCGCGCAGGATTTGTCCTTACCGTCTGCAACGGTTTTTGCGCCTTCGGCTGTCGAGGACGCCTCTATCACTTCTGCGTCGGGAAGATTCTGAGAGAGCCATTCCTTGCCCTGAGCTATGCCCTGTTTGTGCGAATACACGGTCCTAATATCAGTAAGCGCCGTCCCCGGAAGCACGAGCAGATTCTGACTTATGGGCAGTTCAACCTCGCCGACAACGGATATGTTCTCGCTTGAAATCAGCGTGTCCACATAATCAATTACTGCGCCGCCTATGGTGTTTTCCTGAGGGATAACCGCATAGCTGCTTTTGCCTTCAGCCAGCGCCTGTACCGCATCTGAAACTGTTTCATACGGAATATAGCTTCCCTTGCCGTCGAAGAATTTTTCGCATGCCTCCTGAGTGTAAGTGCCCTCGGGTCCGAGGAAGCTTACCGTCGCCGAGTCATAGTCGATTTTTACGGGAGTATTCTCCGCCGCCTTCTGATTTGAACATCCGAAAAGCGAAATGCACAGCATAAACGCCAATAGTACGGAAAAAGTCCTTTTCATAAGCTCACCGCCTTTTAATTTATAAAAACATTATACTATATTTTCTTGATATTGTCATCTTTTATTCTCCGATTAATTCTGAAAAAAGCTTTTTTAAAACTTTGTATATGAGTGAATATTACGGCGGACCTGTTAAATTATTAATGACTTTTTTTACGGAATGTGATATACTCTTATATAGTTTAGTGAAGGCAAAGGTGTTTTCTATGAGCGATATGAACTTGCTTTTTTCAAGAATGATTGGCACGCTCGCCGTAATACTGATGATTGCTGCGTTTATCGGAAGCAGCGACGTCATTTCAAGGTGGATGCGTAAGCAGCAGAATCATTGGAAGTATGTTGTGCTTTCAGGCCTTGTCGGCGGTATTTTCGGCATTTACGGTAACATTTCCGGATTTGAGCTTAACGGCGCCGTTATCTCCGTGCGCGATATCGGTCCCATGCTTTCCGGTTTTCTCGGCGGACCTGTCAGCGGTTTAATCGCAGGACTTATTGCAGGATTACACCGTCTTACTCTCGGCGGAATTACAGCCGAGGCATGTGTGGTTGCAACAACCTGTATCGGTATTATGTGCGGTCTTATTTCAAAATGGAAGCATGATTTCATCCAAAAACCTCACGGTGCGCTTATTGTCAGCGTGCTTATGGAGGCTTTCCATTTATGCGTGGTGCTTATTATGGTCAAGCCGTTTGAAACCGCTTACGGTATTGTCAGGATGATTGCCCTGCCTTTTATTGCGGTAAACGCGATTGGCTTTGTTTTAATGATAAGCATTAAGCTTTATACCGAGCGTCAGCGAAATCTTGTGCTTGAAAGAAACAGGCTCCAGTCGGAGCTGAAGGTCGCAAGCGTTATCCAACATTCGCTCCTGCCCGATATATCCAAGGACTATCCTGACAGAGAAGAGCTTGATGTCAGCGCTTTTATGGAAGCCGCAAAAGAGGTCGGCGGCGATTTTTACGATGTGTTCTTTGTCGATAAGGACAGGGTAGCCTTTCTTATCGGCGATGTGTCCGGCAAGGGCGTTCCTGCAGCGCTGTTTATGGCAAATGCGAAGATTACACTGCAAAACTGCATCAGGGATATACCTGAGCTTTCCTCCGCGGTTACGACGGCGAATAACGCTTTGTGCGCAAGGAATGAGGCGGATATGTTCGTAACTCTCTGGGTCGGCGTGCTTGACCTTGAAAGCGGTGAGATTACATATGTCAACGCAGGTCATAATCCGCCCATTATGGTTACAAAGGACGGCGCGGATTATCTTAAAACAAAGAGCGGATTTGTTCTCGCAGGTATGGAGGATATCGTGTATAAGGAGCATAAGCTCACTCTCGGCAAGGGAGATACTCTCTATCTTTATACCGACGGCGTAACGGAGGCGGAGAACGAAAAGAAGGAGCTTTACGGTGAAGAGCGGCTGCTTGCCTGCTTCGGTAAGCCCGAAGCATCCGCCGAGGAGTGCGTCGAAGCGGTCAGAAGCTCCGTCGCGGAATTTGTTGACAGACACAGTCAGTTTGACGATATGACAATGCTCTGCTTTAAATATCAATAAAAATAACCCCTCACATCGCATTTTGCAGTGTGAGGGGAGTTTTTATTATAATATCGCTTCCATCTGAGTTTTGCGGATTTTCATACCCATTCTTTTGTAAAAGGTTTTTGCTGTGTCGTTGCCCTCCCATACATTAAGAGTAACATTGTAACAGCCGAGCGCCTTTGCCTGCGCAAGCACATATTCATAAAGGCCTGTTCCGATATGCATACCGCGAGCGCTTTCGCTGACGCAGATATCGTCAATATAAAGAGTGGTGTGCGGATGAAGATTGTTTGAGGCTTCGGGCATCTGTATTTCGCAGAAAGCGTAACCGAGCACCGTACCGTCATCGTCAGTTGCGACATAGGTGCGTCTGTTTTCGTCTTTGAATATAGCTTCAAGCTCCTCGGCGGTATATTTCGTCGTACCCGAAATGAAAACATCGGGTCGCGCCTTGGCGTGTATCTCAAGCACCTGACTTAAAAGCTCAAGTATTTCTTCGGTATCCTTTTTTTCAGCGATTCGTATATTCATTTTTCCCTCTTAACTTATTATATTGTTTATCTCTTCAAATTCAGGCAGCTTTGAAAGTACATTCATAAATTCGGCGCTGAATTTTTCCTGCTCCGCCATAAGCGTTTTGCGCGAGGCTTCAAGCTCCTCACGGCTCATAATTCTTGAACAAATCCACCTGAGCTGCGCCGCCGCTTTTTCGCTTTTTACATTTATCTGGCGGTAGCTTGCGCCCGCGTTTAAAAGCTCAAGCGCACCCTCCCGACTTATCAGTCCGCTCGTGATAATCCCGTAGGTGTCAAACAGAGTGTCGTTTGCAATAGGCCCTGTGATTACATCAAAATCCGCAAGGCTGTCCTTAAAGCCTGCACGGTTTTTTGATATATAGTCAAACCACTCCGTATCCTTTTCAAAGCGCTTTACCTTCAGATTAGTCAGGTCAAGCTCGTAGGTGTTAATATATGTGTCGCGGTCTTTTCGGCTCGTCGCCCATCTCTCGGCGAAATCAAGGCTGTCGGAAAGGTAGAAGCCGCCGCCGAAGTCAGCGTTTCTTCTTCCGTAATTTACATCGGGATTTTTAATCTCTTCAAAGCCCGTGTGGTAAAGTCTGAGCATATTATTTCTCCTCAAACGGATATACAAGACCCATCTGCGCCCTGCACTCGTCAATAATTTTCAGACAGTCAAGCGTAGCGCTCTGCGGGATGTATTCCGATTCCGTTCTGCCTTCCCTGATTTCTTCGGCAGCTCTTGTAAATTCAGTGAGGTAATCCGTTTTACCCTTTATACTGTCCTTAAAACCTTCGCCTTTTAAAGAAGCCGTGCGCGCCATATGGAACATCGGAATGTTGATTTCGCCTTTATCGCCGCAGATTTTACAGCCCTCTTTAAGCTTTGAAAGCGACATTTCAAGCGTACATTCAAATCCGTTATAGCTAAGCACAACGGTTTCGGAAATATCAATGCCGTTTTTAATGACGCCCTCGCACTTTATTTTATCTGGATAACCGAAGAGATTATAGCAGTAGGTGATGGGATAAATGCCGACATCAAGAAGAGCGCCGCCTGCGGTTTCGGGCGTGAGTACACGGGAGTTTTTACTCATCATAAGACCGGGGAAGGCGTAGTCGATATGCACGCTTTTTATTTCTCCGAGCCTGCCGTCGTCAATCCATTTTTTCACACCGAGAGCGACATCGGAAAACCATGTCCACATCGCCTCGCAGAAATAAGCCCCGTTGTCCTGTGAGGCTTTAATCATAAGGCTTGCTTCCTCGGCGCTTACGCCGACGGGCTTTTCACAAAGCACGGGCTTTCCTGCCTGTAACGCCTTGAGCGAGTATTCAAGGTGGGAGGTGTGGGGCGTCGCAATGTATACCGCGTCAAATTCGCCCTTTTCCAGAAGCTCGTCAAAGCTTCTGAAAGCTTTTGCGCTCTGCTTTTTTGCGAATTCCTTTGCCTTCTCATAATTTCTTGAGTATACCGCAGATACGCAGTGCTTTCCCTTTGTGATGCTCCTTGCGGTGCTTTTTGCAATATTTCCGCTTCCGACATATGCCCATCTGAATTTTTCCATTTTGCGCCCTCCGTTTTGTTTCCTTAAAATATTATACATTTAAAAAATGTTAAAAGCAACAGTATTAAGATAATGTACAAATCATATGTTTTATGGTATAATAGCATTAAACTCGGACGGAGGTGAGCCAAATGATTAAGCTTGAGGTCAGGTATATTCTTAAAAAAGATATGCGCGAAGCCTTTTATAACGGTATTCTTTCACAGGGTATTGATAAAGACGCGAGGGCGGAGGACGGGAATCTTCGCTATGATTTTGAAATACCCGGGGAGAGCGATGTGCTTCTCCTTCACGAGCTTTGGGACAATCAGGAAGCGCTTGACAGGCACGCAAAAATGCCTCATTATAAAGCGCTTGCGCTGCTTAAAGAAAAGTATGTGCTTGAAACACTGATTGACAAAAATGAAAAATAAACATTAAGGAGAAATTCAATGAACAAAAAAGCAAAAATTATTATTACGGTTCTTGCAGTGTGCGTGGCAGGACTTGTTGCCGCGCTTATCGGACTTAAGGTTAACGAGTCGCATTACAAGCTTTACAAGAACATAATCTCTCAGGAGGAGGTTGAGGAAACACTCTTCAATCAGCCGATATCCGAGGAGAGAAACGGCGAATACCGTATCGGTATCAAGACGGCTATCAATGGCGATTACCACGCTGAGCTTACCGTGTATCAGGCAAACGGCGGCAAGTATGAGGAGGTTTTCTCCTGTCCTGCTTTAGTCGGCAAAAACGGACCGGGTAAGCAGTCCGAGGGCGACACTAAAACACCTCTCGGTACATGGGAGGTAGGCGAGGCTTACGGCATTAAAGAGGACCCCGGAAGCATTATCCCGTACACACAGGTAACTGACGATATGTACTGGTGCGCAACAGGCTCAAACGGTAAGAAATACAATACGCTTCTCTATAAGAGCGACGACCCGACGGCTGATTATTCGGAGGACGAACATCTTATGGATTATCCGATAAGATATGCTTACTTCCTTGACCTCGGTTATAATAAGGCAGGTGCGCCGTACGCAGGAAATGCTATTTTCCTTCATTGCTGGAAGGAGCCCGATTATCCGACCGGCGGCTGCGTTGCAGTATCCGAGGAAAGCATGGTTGAGATTCTGAAAACAATCACACCTGGCACAACTGTTACTATTTACTGATATGAGCTACACCGTTGAAACTGCGGTAACCGACCGCTTTGAAATGAAATATCTCAAATTCGGGCAGGGCGACAAACCGTTTGTAATTATACCCGGGCTCAGTCTTTTCAGCGTGCTTGCGTCAGCGCCTCTTATTGAAAAGCAGTTTGAGCTTTTGAAAGAGGATTTTACGGTATACCTCTTTGACCGCAGGAATATAATACCTGAGAATTACAGCGTTTACGATATGGCTGACGATACGGCAGAGGCTATGCGCGCCATAGGACTGTCGGGGGTTTCGCTTTACGGCGCTTCCCAGGGCGGTATGATTTCTATGGCGATTGCCGTTAAGTATCCAAAGCTTGTAAATGCGCTTGTTATCGCCTCAACAGTCTGCAGGACTGAGGGCAGGGAGGACGCAGTCAGGGAGTGGATGCGCCTTGCAAAAGAAAATGAGGCGGAAAAGCTCTGCCTGAGCTTCGGGCAAAAGGTGTATTCAAAGGAAGTTTTTGAAGCAAACCGAGCGGCGTTTTCCGATATGGCAAAGCTTGCAAAGCCTGATGACCTTGAGCGCTTTTCCGTTCTTGCAGGTGCTGTCGACGGCTTTGATATAACGGGGGAGCTTTCAGGTCTTTCCTGTCCCTTGCTTGTTCTCGGCGATACCGACGACGCTGTTTTCGGCAGCGGTATAGTGGAGGAAACAGCAAAGGCGCTTGAGAATAATCCTGAAGCAAAGCACTTCGTTTACAGCGGATACGGCCACGCCGTGTATGATACCGCGCCTGATTTCATTGAAAGAATACATAGTTTCCTGACAAGAAAATAAAGTGAAAAGTGTGAAGGTCGGGCTTTGACCTTTGCCCTGAAGACATTAAAAACCGCCTGAATACGCAAGTATACAGGCGGTTTTGTAATCCCTTTATGAGCTGAAATCTTTTTGTTTATGCTCGCGCTGCTTCCAGCTGTAGTAGCCGTAAAGGTCGTTTACAAGAAAAATTACAAAATTTGCAATCAGCGGAGCGTTTGCTTTGTCCGTGATTGTTGCGAGTACCCACAGCACAATCAGAACAACATCGTTTGAGGCATATGCAAGCGCGTAGGCAGGACTTCGCATAAATGTGAGATATCCCGCAAGAAAGCTTGTTGTAATTGAGATGATGCTGAAAACAATATTCGGCGTATCAAGCGCAATCAGCAGTAAACCGAAACCAAGCGTGGCAATGCCCGTTGTTATGAACATCCATACGGTTTCCCTGTGAGTAAGGCGGTGTATTTTCACTTCGTCAACACCCTTTTGCGCAGGGTGCTTAATCCAAGAAATACCTGCGAAAACAGCCATCGGAAGCGTCATGCCGAGATATGTTATCATCTCGCCCCAGTAGCGGTAACGAAGGGAGGCGACGGCGTAAAGAATGCTGAAAATCACCATAAGCACCTGACCCGTTACGCTGCCTTTTGCGAGAAAGATAAGCGAGGTTGCGCCGATAAGTGTTGCGCTTAGGTTTACAAAATCAACGCTTCCTCCTGCGATATTGCTTATAAGCACAACGGCTGCCGATACAGCCCAGAGCAGAATATCCCTTTTATTAAGCTTCATTTTTCCATCCTTTCAAAAAAAGCATCACTGCATATCTTCAAAGACCTAACGATATGCCGTGATGCTTTTGCATCTCAACCCGGTGGCTGATTTGTTTATTCGGTTCTTGCCTCAAGTCTGTAAATAGGTAAGCCCTGCGAGGCAAATTTATTTTCATATTCCGTTACTATATTTCCTTCAAAATCACTGCCGTGAAGGTCAAGCGAAATATTTGAAAGCAGAAAGCCGCATTTTGAAAACTGCTCAATTGAGTACTCAAAAAAGTGCATATTGTCAGTTTTCTGACAGATTACTCCGTCGGGCTTCAGAAGCGGCTTGTAGATGTTTAAAAATCTCGGATTAGTAAGCCTGTGCGCCTCGTGCCTGTGCTTCGGGAACGGACAGGAGAAATTGAGATAAAGCTCCGTTACCGACCCCTTCGGCAGATATGAGGGGAGGTATTCGGCAGTGCCGCAGATAAAACGGATGTTTTTAAGCTCCATCTCGCGCGCCTTGTCAATTGCGAGTATAAGCACATTGCGGTTTCGCTCGACGCAAAGTATATTTTTGTCGGGGTTTTCCTTTGCGAAGGTACAGCCGAACTGACCCTTGCCGCTCCCTATCTCAAGATAGAGGGGATTACTGTTTCCAAAAAGCTTTTCAATATCAATTATGTGATTTTCCTTAACGGCGTCGTTGTAATTAAGCGACTCGTTTTTCATTATAACAAGATAATCCGACGAAGCGTCAATCCTCTCGTCGAGATTCTTTTTCCTGTGCATTCTCATATTCTATCCTCGATAGTCCGTTTTTCATTTGTATATTAGAGAGGACTTTAGTCCGCCTGCAATTATTTATTAATGCTCGTCATCAAGAACAGCGTGTGCGCACCTTACGCCGTCAACGGCTGCCGAGATGATGCCTCCGGCGTATCCTGCGCCCTCGCCGCAGGGATATACTCCGCGGATATTGCACTGGTAAAGGTCGTCGCGCAGAATTCTTACTGAGCTTGACGAACGCGTTTCAGGCGCTGTCAGTACCGCGTCATAGAGGTTGAAGCCCCTGAGCTTCTTGTCCATTTCAACGATTGCCGATTTCATTGTAGCTGATACCTTTTGCGGCAGCACATAGTCAAGATTTGTGAGCGTTACGCCCGTAGGACAGGTCGGCTCAACGCTTCCGAGCTCACGGCTCTCAGCACCTTTGAGAAAGTCGCCCACAAGTTGTGCGGGCGCTCTGTAATCACCGCCTGCAAGCTCAAATGCTTTGTGTTCAATTTCACGCTGATAGTAGATTCCTGCAAGAGGATGTTCGCTCGGAAAATCCTTAGGCTCAATGCCGACAAGCAGAGCTGAGTTCGCATTTTTGCCGTCCCTTGCAAGAGAGCTCATACCGTTTACGATAACGCCCTCTTTTTCACTTGCGGCAGCAACAACAGTACCGCCGGGGCACATACAAAAGGTGTAAGCCCCTCTCTCGTGCAGACCATGACAGGCAAGCTTGTAATCAGCCGCTCCGAGCTTTGGATGACCTGCGAAGGCACCGTATTGTGCTTCGTTTATAAGCCTTTGCGGATGCTCGATTCTTGCGCCTACCGAAAACGGCTTCTGTATAATCTCCACACCGAGAGCGTAAAGCATTTCAACTGTATCCCTTGCGCTGTGCCCGATTGCCATAATTACGCTGTCAGTTTCAAGGTCGACGCGTCTGCCGTTCTTTACATAGGTAACGCCGTGGACGAAGCCGTTTGCGCAAATCAGCTTTTCAAGCTTACATTCAAGCCTTACCTCGCCGCCGAGGCGCTCGATTTCCTTACGGATATTTTTAACGACAACCGCAAGCCTGTCGGTACCGATGTGGGGCTTTGAGGAGTAGAGTATTTCCTCAGGCGCGCCTGCCTTGTAAAGCTCCTCAAGTATTTTCCTTATATAAGGACTTTTGATTCCCGTCGTGAGCTTGCCGTCGGAGAAGGTGCCTGCGCCGCCCTCGCCGAACTGTACATTCGATTCCTCGTTAAGCTCCCTTGTTTTCCAGAAGCGTTTTACATCCTTTGTTCTGCTGTCAACATCCTTGCCTCTTTCAAGGACAATCGGGCGCAGTCCTGCCTGCGCAAGAATAAGACCTGCGAACATACCTGCAGGGCCGAAGCCGACAATAATCGGACGAAATTCGCTCACCCTTTTGTTTTCGGGAAGCTCGTAAATGTACGGTTTTACAAGCTGTACCTTGCCCGATTTGCATTTTGAAACAATCTGGTTTTCGTCAAGCGTAATAGTGAGGTCAAGCGAATAAGTGAAATGCACATCCTCCTTTTTCCTCGCGTCAACGCTTTTTTTGTAAATTGTAAGATTGCTGATGTATTTAGGATTTATTTTTAAAATTTTCGCCGCCTTGCTTTTGAGAAGCTCCTCGTCCTCATCAAGTGAAAGGCGTATTTCATTAATTCTTATCATTGTATTTTTCCGTAATTTCTTCCGCTGTTTTTATACCGCTGTACCATGCGTGGTTAAGGTTGTAGCCGCCGCATTCAAACTGCCTGTCGAGTATCTCGCCGCAGGCGTAAACTCCGTCGCAGAGCTTTGAGGCACATCCGTCAAATTCGCAAAGCTTTGCTCCGCCGCCCGTAATCTGCGCGTGGGCGTAACCCTTTGTTCCGTTAATTATCAGGCGCCAGTGCTTTGCGTATTTTGCAAACCTTGCGCTGTCGCCCTCAGCCTGTTTTGAAATAATATCGGCAAGTCTTTTGCCGAGTATACCGTCGAGGTTTTTGTAACGGTTTATATATTTTGCAATTTCCTCCTCGTTCATATCGGGTATGAGGTCAAGCTCGGCAATACATTTTTTCGGATTATCGCTCAGGAAATTCCGTGAAACGGCGTCCGAAAGATTCATCGTTACAATTCCGCTTAATCCGTAATCGGTGAAAAGCACCTCGCCGTACTCGCTTTTTACGGCTTCGCCGTCAAGGAGTATTTTCATATTGCATTTTACTCTCAGCCCGCTGAGAGCCCTCGGATGTTTACTCGGCGAGGTGAGCTGAACAAGGGAGGGGTAGAGCGGAGTGATGCTGTGTC
The DNA here is from genome assembly GCA_902791235.1 of Oscillospiraceae bacterium. Classification (GTDB taxonomy): domain Bacteria; phylum Bacillota; class Clostridia; order Oscillospirales; family Acutalibacteraceae; genus Eubacterium_R. The sequence continues at coordinate 22,892 of CADAUV010000009.1, read as the reverse complement.
CGAGCTTCTTTAAAAGCTCATATCCGCTTCCGTCGGAGCCGAGAGCGCTCTGAGCCCTGCCACCTGCGGCGATAACAACGCAGTCGGCTGAAAAAATACCGCTCTCGCTTTCAACGCAGAGCATACTGTCAATTCCCGTAACCGTACAGTCGGTGATTATCTCAACGCCAAGCCTTTCACATTCCCTGAGAAGAAGCTCTGTTACGGTAGCAGCCTGATTAGAATAAGGATAAATCCTGCCCTCGCTGTCGGTTCTTGTAACAAGTCCGATTTCGCTGAAAAATTCAAGCACCTTATCGCAGTGCTCCGCCTTTGTGTTTGAGAGGTTGCATCTGCCGTTTCCCGTCGCAAGTATTTTCCTGCCTGCCTGAGAGAGCCTTTCAAGCACGGTTACCTCACAGCCCGGCATATTCTTTTTTAAGCTTATCGCACAGGCAAGTCCGCTTGCGCCTGCGCCTATAATAATTGTGTTCATACCGTCACCCGTACACAACTTGTAGTAATGTCCCTAATATAATAATATAAAAAATGCGTAAATGCAAATTTTTTTTGAAAAAAGCCTTGACTGAGTCTTGACACTGTGATATATTAGGGATACCTCAAAAAGGGTGAAAGTGAGCCGATGGGCTTTATTTTTTTGCTCTGCGAATTTTGTAGTGATTCTGAGAGGGAGATTGGGAACGGCGTTGCCGTACCGAATTATCGAAATTTTAATGGAGGTGCTATTTATGAGAGTTAAGATTACCTTAGCTTGCACTGAATGCAAACAAAGAAACTACAACACAATGAAAAACAAGAAGAACACACCGGACAGGCTTGAGATTAATAAGTACTGCCCATTCTGCAAGAAGCACACTCTCCACAGGGAGACAAAGTAACGGGAGGACAAAATGGCTGAAGAGAAAAAGACTTCAGAGCAGGCTAAGGCTGAGAAAAAGGCTGATGCAAAAGCAAAGAAGCCTGTAAAGAAGAACAAGAAAAATCCGTTCAAGTCCATTGTTACCTTTTTCAAGAGCGTTAAGGCAGAGGGCAAGAAGGTTGTCTGGGCAAAGGGTAAGGAAGTTGTTAAAAATACAATCATCGTTCTTATCGTTGTATTTATCGCAGGCCTTGCAATCTTTGTTGTCGATACCGCACTCACACAGGGTATGGGCGCTATCAAGAATTTAAAGCCTACAACGACTGCCGCTTCTGTTGAGCAGAATGAAAATGCTCTTGCAGACGCAATTGCCGACGCACAGGATGAGGCTGATACAAATGCTGACGCAGACGCTGCAGCACAGGCAGAGGACGGCGCTGAGACTGCCGAATAATTATATTTGACTCAGTTATATTACTAATTATTTGGGAGGCAGTTTATGGAAGAGGCAAAGTGGTATGTTGCACACACATTTTCAGGTTATGAAAATAAAGTTGCAAGCGATATTCAGATAGTCGTTGAAAACCGCAATCTCCATGATTTGATTCAGGAGGTTGTAATCCCTACCGAAACTGTTGTTGAGGTTAAGGACGACGGCACTAAGAAGGAATATCAGAGAAAGCTTATGCCGGGCTATGTTTTCGTCAAGATGGTAATGACTGACGACAGCTGGCATATTGTTAAGGACATCCGCGGTTGCACGGGCTTTGTTGGTCCTGAGGGCGACCCGATGCCGCTGACCGATGAAGAGGTCAGAAAGAACAGCCTTGAAAGAGTCAGCGTAGAGGTTAAGTACGCTGTCGGCGACCTTGTTAATGTTATCGACGGTCCTCTCGAGGGCTTCTCGGGTACTGTTAACAGAATTGACGCGGAGAACAACAATGTTGAGGTTACCGTATCAATGTTCGGCAGGGAGAACAAGGTTGAGTTCGAGCTTGGCCAGCTTGAAAAGGTCGAGGATTAATTCAGTAATCAGCAGTATATCTGCTTATTATCGCTTAGCGCGGATTTGCCGTCCGTCATAAGCGGTGGGAGAGATTTTATCTCGCCATTTACCACAATTTTAGGAGGAAATTATTATGGCACAGAAGGTAGTAGGTTTAATTAAACTTCAGATTCCTGCCGGAAAAGCTACCCCGGCACCGCCTGTTGGTCCTGCACTCGGTCAGCACGGCGTAAACATTATGTCATTCACAAAGGAGTTCAACGAGAGAACCAAGAATGACGCAGGTCTTATTATTCCTGTTGTAATCACAGTATATGAGGACCGTTCATTTACATTCATCACAAAGACACCGCCTGCAGCTGTTCTTATCAAGAAGGCTTGCGGTATTGACAAGGCATCGGGCGTGCCTAATAAGGATAAGGTTGCTACAATCTCTAAGGCAGATGTACAGAAGATTGCAGAAACAAAGATGCCTGACCTCAACGCAGCTTCACTTGAGTCTGCTATGTCAATGATTGCAGGTACAGCACGCAGCATGGGTATTGTAGTAGAAGACTAATTCCCTTGTGGGAGGAATATCCGATTTAACCACTGGAGGTAATTTTAAATGAAACACGGAAAGAAATATACAGACGGTGCAAAGTTAATTGACCGTACAAATTTATATGACACTAAGGAAGCTCTTGAGCTTTCAATCAAGACAGCAACAGCTAAGTTTGATGAGACTATTGAGGCTCATATCCGTCTTGGCGTTGACTCCCGTCATGCTGACCAGCAGGTTCGTGGCGCAGTTGTTCTTCCTAACGGTACAGGTAAGGATGTAAGAGTTGCAGTATTTGCAAAGGGCGACCTTGCTAAAGCCGCAGAGGAGGCAGGCGCTGATGTTGTCGGCGACGCTGACCTTGTACAGAAGATTCAGGGCGGCTGGATGGAATTCGATGTTGCTATCGCATCACCCGATATGATGGGCTTCGTTGGCCGTCTCGGTAAGGTTCTCGGTCCCCGTGGTCTTATGCCTTCACCGAAGGCAGGCACAGTAACAATGGATGTTGCTAAGGCTGTTCAGGAGGCAAAGGCAGGTAAGATTGAGTACCGTCTTGACAAGACAAACATTATTCACTGCCCAATCGGCAAGGCTTCCTTCGGTACTGATAAGCTCTTTGAGAACTTCAACGCTCTCCTTGACGCTATCATCAAGGCTAAGCCTGAGGCTGCAAAGGGTCAGTATCTCAAATCTGTTGCAGTGGCTTCAACAATGGGCCCCGGCATCAAGATTAACCCGAACAAGTGCGGCTCCGCTGCATCTGCAGAGTAAGTAAAAAAACTCTTGACAATTATATAAACCTATTATATAATAGTGAAGCTGTTCAACCAAAGACAGTAGGTGCCAATGGCGTAAGTAGGGTGGATACACCTTCGCCTGCCGAGGAATGAGCATTCAGATAACTTTGTTATTTAGTAATGTTATGTGCATTCCGAGGTTTCGGGATGCACTTTATTTTTGGATAAACAGCTCCGAAGTCCTTACTTTGTAAGGCAAAATTAAAAACGGAGGTAAGACAATGCCAAGTGTAGCAGTTCTTGAAAAGAAAAAGCAGATGGTTGCTGACCTTTCCGAGAGAATCAAGGGTTCTTGCGCAGGCGTAGTTGTTGACTACAAGGGTATCAATGTTGCTGACGATACAAAGCTCCGCCGTGAGCTTCGTGAAGCAGGCGTTGAGTACACTGTTGTTAAGAACACTATTCTTGAAAGAGCGGCTAAGGATGCAGGTCTTGAGGGACTTGACGCCGTTCTTGAGGGTACAACAGCAATCGCTACATCAGCAGATGACTATGTTGCATCTGCAAGAATTCTTCAGAAGTACGCTGATACACACGATAATTTCTCATTAAAGAGCGGTTATCTTGATGGCGAGGTTATCTCACTTGAGAAGCTCGTTGCTCTTGCAAAGCTTCCTTCAAGAGAGGTTCTTCTCGCAACTGTTTGCAGCGTATTCAACGCACCTATCGCAGCATTTGCTCGCGCTGTACAGGCAATCGTTGACAAGGGCGGAGTTGAGGCTTGTGAGCCTGCTGAAAAAGCAGAAGAGGCTGAGGCTGAAGCACCCGCTGAAGAAACAGCAGAGGCTCCCGTAGAGGAGAGCGCACCGGCAGAGGCTCCTGCAGAGGAAGCACCTGCAGAAGAGGCTCCCGCTGAGGATGCACCTGCAGAAACAGAGGCTGAGTAATCAGCGAAACAAAAAGCATTTTATACTAAATATTTACGGAGGAAATTAAAATGGCATCAGAAAAAGTTACAGCAATTGTTGAAGAGCTTAAGGCTCTCACAGTTCTTGAGCTTTCAGAGCTCGTATCAGCAGTAGAAGAAGAGTTCGGCGTAAGTGCAGCAGCTGCAGTAGCAGTAGCAGCACCTGCAGACGGCGGCGCAGCAGGCGCAGCAGAGGAGAAGTCAGAGTTTGATGTAATCCTTGCTGAGGTTGGCGCAAACAAGATTCAGGTTGTTAAGGCTGTTAAAGAGGCTACAGGCCTTGGTCTTAAGGAAGCAAAGGCTGTTGTTGACGGCGCTCCCGGTCCTATCAAGGAGGGTGTTCCTGCAGCAGAGGCTGAGGAGCTTAAGGCTAAGATTGAAGAGGCTGGCGCAACTGTTGAGCTTAAGTAAGCTATCTTACCAAATCGTTTTAAAGGCTATCCCGAAGGATAGCCTTTTTTATTTTATTTTTGTGAAAATGTATCTTGAATTAACATTGATGGACTGATGGCTGAAAAGCGAAATCGGACGAAGTATTATGCAAGCGTCCAATATGATTGACTTTGAATATATTATTATGTTATATTTAAGGTGAAAACAGGTTTACCTGAAAAGAAAGGAGAGAAAAAATGAAAAAGGTTTTATCAATCTTCCTCGCACTGCTTATGGCTTTAAGCACATTTTCGGCTTATGCGCTCACGGCAAGCGCCGATACAACTGTAAGCACCTATCAGGAGCTTTGGAACGCAGTTAATAGAAATGATAGCAGTATTGTACTGAACGCAGATATAAAATATACGATACCCGACGGCGGTAATCAGCCGCTTTCGCCGTATCTGTTTTTGCTTAATCTTGACGGGCAAGACAATATTTTTATTGATTTAAACGGATACTCTCTTACTGTCAATAACAGCAATACTGCGTGGCCGAAGCAGTCTGCGCTTTTTAATTCTTCCGATAATTCTAATCTTACTGTACAGAACGGCTCAATTACGCTCTATAATTATAACAACAGCGCAAGGACGGACTGCGGCGTTTTCAGAGCTAACGATAATTCATATATCAGCATTGAGAATGTGGATGTTACAACAATGCGCTACGGCTCGCCCGTAAAGGCGTATAAGAATTCAACCGTGAATATTGAGGGCGGCACAATCAGCGCTCTTTCAAGTTTTGCGGTTTCGGCTTTAGGCGACGCATATCTTACGCTTGGTAAGAATGTCAAGCTCAGAACAGTTACCGGCGACGGAATGATTACGCAGTTTGGAAACAGCGGCTACGGCTCGCTTCATTGTGAATCTCCAAACCTCACTATCGCTTCCGCAACCTTTAATTCGGGCGTTGAAGTGTCCGAGGCAAATATTGCAAATTTCACTCCTGATTTAAAGCGTTATGTATTTGTTGAGGGGACTGAGTATAATACCGCTTTCCCGACGACTAAAACAGGTAAGTATTACTGGTATGAGGCAACGGGAGGCTGGGTTCTTGCCAATGCGCAGGGCAATCTTTCCTTCGCCCGTGATATACAGATTATTGATAAGCAGAGTAAGCAGAAAGTGTTTGTGGATGGCGGAATAGCAAACCCGAACTATGCGGCTTTTGGTGAAACCGTAACTGTTACCGCAGTTGTTCCTGAAGAAAGGGAGTTTTCCTACTGGGTTGTAAACGGCGGCGGAGTGTATCTTGAGGACAACTACGCGAAGCAGACAACCTTTGTTATGGGCGCTGATACTGTTAATGTTAAGGCGGTATTTGATAACGGTATGATTCCCGTACACGGTATTACGGTGAATTTAACATTTCCTGAGTATAACAGGAAACCCTCGCAGGCAACCGTTACGGCTGACGGCGTAAGCGTGGAGGATACCTGGTGGGTTGAGCTTGTCGGAAACAGCTTTGGAGATTTTCTTGATGGTAACGATGTTTTCAAGGCTGACACAACCTATCGCTGCGGAGTAAATCTTGAAATCGAAAACGGATATTTTCCTGCAAACGATTTTTCGGTAACCTTTAAGGACGCTAAGACGGGCAAGACCGTCGCCACTGAAGAGGGCGCGACGAATACCGTGAGAATTCATGACTTTACAGTTCCGCCGCTTCCCGAAATCACTTCGCTTCCTGCTGTAATAAGCGGACTTAATGCGGGTAAGACAGTAAGCTCGCTTTCCGCAAAGGCAGGCGCTGACAGTTTTACTACATCAATTTACGGCGTTTATGATACCGATAATCCGTTTGACGCAAATTCGACAAACCGTCTTGCGTCGGACGCTAAACTTCAGAACGAGCATACCTATGTTTTCGCTGTCGAGTACAAGCCGAAGGAGGGCTATGCGATAGCAAAAAGTGCTACCAGTGTGATTAACGGACAGGACGGCTTAATCGGTTCTCACGGCAGCGGCACAAGAATTTTTTATACCGCACTCACAGTGCAGAAGATTACGGGCTGGAATAAAGAGGACGGCATATGGCGCTATTATGACGGCGACGGAAACGCTGTTACGGGCTGGAAGCAGATAAGCGGCGTGTGGTACTATTTCGATGACGGCGGCGTAATGCAGACAGGCTGGCAGAAGGTCGGTAACTACTGGTATTACTTTAAATCCGGCGGTCAGATGGTAACAGGCTGGCAGAAGATTGGCAGCACTTGGTATTACTTCAAGTCGGGCGGTCAGATGGTAACGGGCTGGCAGAAAATCGGCGGTGTCTGGTATTACTTTAAGTCAGGCGGCGCAATGGTTACGGGTTGGCAGAAAATAGGCGGTGTCTGGTATTACTTCAAGTCGGGCGGCGCAATGGTTACAGGCTGGCAGAAAATATCAAACAAGTGGTATTACTTCGAGTCCTCGGGCGCAATGCGCACCGCAAATCTTTACTATAAAGGTAAGACTTACAGATTTAACAGCTCAGGTGCGTGCTTAAATCCATAAGCTCAAATGTTTAAAAAGTGTTAAATTAAAGCAATACCGACCGAAAAGCAGCATTGCGAAATTTCGGTCGGAGAGGAGAAACATATGAAGCAGTCATCAGCAAAAGCAACTGCATTTTGCTCCGACTGCGGAGTGTGTTTGGACGAGGTGCCTGCATAAATCCGTAATATATAATATATAAATTAACTCTTGACATTTATAATATTTGTGTTATTATAGTGATGTTAGATTAAAGGTAAAAGGGAGTGAGCCAAAGGCTCGCTCTCTTACTGTTGTAAGGAGGTTTTTACTTGGCAGGTAAAGGGAACACGGTTTCAAAAGTTACCGAAATTGTCGAGCCTTTCGCAAAGGAGCTCGGACTCGAGCTTTGGGATGTACGCTTTTTAAAAGAGGGTACGGAATGGTTTTTGCGGATTTTCATTGACAAGGATGGCGGCGTTTCGATTGACGACTGTGTGGATTTGACCCACGCAATCACAAAACCGCTTGATGAGGCTGACCCGATTTCACAGGCGTACACGCTCGAGGTGTGCTCGCCGGGAATTGAAAGGGAGCTTGTGAGCGACAGACATTTTGAAAAATATGTCGGCTCGCCCGTAATGATGAGGCTCATCAGACCGATTGACAAGGTAAGGGACTTTAACGGAATTTTAAAAAGCTATGACGGCGGAGAGTTAACGCTTACTCTTACCGACGGAAGCGAGATTACCGTTAATAAAAAGGAAACCTCTTATGTAAAGCTTGATGATTTTGACATCAGGGATTTTGAAAAAGATTTATAAAGGAAAGGATGATAGGAAAAATGAGTAAGGAATTTTTTGAGGCAGTTAAAATGCTTGAGGCTGAAAAGGGTATTGCAAAGGAGCAGATTTACGATAATATCTCTCAGGCAGTTATCAGCTCGCTCAAGCGTGAGTACGGCGGTAAGGATGTAGTTTACTGCGAGATAGACGAGGAAAAACAGAGAATTAAGGTGTTCGTAAGAAAAGAGGTTGTCGAGGAGGTCGAGGACCCCGATGTTGAGATTTCACTCGAGGACGCACAGCAGCTTCGCAAGAGCGCAAAGGTGGGCAAGACAATCGACATTCCGATTAAGACAAAGGAGCTTGGAAGAATTATCGCTCAGAAGGCGAAGCACAGCATCCGTCAGGGTCTGCGCGACGCTGAGAGGAGCAAGGCTTACGAGGAGTTCCGTTCAAAGACTCAGGAGCTTGTAACTGCAGTTGTTGACAGGATTGACCCGATTACAGGCGTTGCAACGCTTAATATCGGCAAGAGCCAGACAATGCTTCCCAAGGCTGAGCAGGTACCGGGCGAAACTCTTAAAGAGGGCGCACAGCTCAAGATTTTCATTGTTGATGTAAAGGAAACCACAAAAGGACCTAAGGTTATGGTTTCAAGAACGCATCCGGGTCTTGTAAGAAGGCTCTTTGAGCAGGAAGTACCTGAGATTTACGACGGCACAATTGAGATTAAGTCGGTTTCCCGTGAGGCAGGCTCACGCTCAAAGATTGCCGTTTATACAAACGACGAGGATGTTGACGCAGTAGGCGCCTGCATAGGACCGAGAGGTCAGCGTGTATCCGCTATTGTCGACGCTCTCGGCGGTGAGAAAATTGATATCGTTAAGTACAGCGAGGACCCTGCGGAATTTGTTGCAGCTTCGCTTGCGCCGTCAGAGGTTATCTCAGTTACGGTTATTAACGAGGAGGAAAAGACCTGCCGTGCAATTGTACCTGACGACCAGCTCTCACTTGCAATCGGCAATAAGGGACAGAATGTACGCCTTGCAGTAAGGCTTACAGGCTGGAATATCGACATCAAGCCCGAATCGGAGGCTGACGTGCCTTTCGAGACTGAGGCTGAAACTGAAAACGAGTAATATTTTTTCGGAGTGATTTTATGAAAACAAAGAAAGTGCCTATGAGAATGTGCACAGGCTGCGGTAATATGTTTGACAAGCGCACCCTTGTGCGGGTTGTTAAGAGTCCCGAGGGTGAGGTTTCGCTTGACCTCACGGGCAAGAAGTCGGGCAGGGGCGCTTATGTTTGTAAAAATCCCGACTGTCTGAAAATGGCAAGAAAGAAAAAGGCGTTTGAGCGCGCTTTCTCGGTGCAGATAAGCGAAGAGGTTTATGACGCAATGGAGGCGGAGATGCAAAATGCCTGAAAGCAAAGCACTTTCAATGCTCGGACTTGCAAGGCGCGCAGGTAAGCTTTCAATGGGGCACGATATGGCGGTGCAGTCAGTTGTAAAACGCAGAGCAAAATGCGTTATTATTACTGCCGACGCGTCGCAGAGGCTTGAAGGCGAATTCGATGTGCTGATAAAAAAACACAGCATATGCGTGCCGATTATAAGAATTAAGCCGACAATGGAGGAAATCCACTTCAATCTCGGCTACCGTGCAGGGATAATGACAGTCGACGACGAAAATTTCTATACGCGAATTAATACACTATTACAGCAGGAGGACATGATATATGGTAGTTAAGATTAAGCTTTCTGAAGTCGCTAAGGACTTCGGATTAACTAACAAGGATATCACAGCTATCCTTAATAAATATTGCGGCGAGGCTAAGAGAACTGCAAGCACTTCGCTTGATGAAAATGACCTCAATGTAGTTTTTGAAAAGCTCACACAGGAAAACAGCGTTGAGAGCTTTGACGCATATTTCAAGAGCGGCGAGGAAGAAACAAAGAAAAAACCGAAGAAGGAAGCCGCTCCCAAGAAGGAGAAAGAAAAGGAAAAGCCCGAGGACCAGAAAAGGAAGAATCAGGCTGCAATTTTACAGATGGCTGAGCAGGCAGCTAAGCGCGATGAGGAAAAGGCGAAGCGTAAGGCAGGCAAGGCTCCTCAGGCAAGGACTAAGGGCGAGGCGCGCCGCGTTGACACGAGAGTGAATACGGTTGACCTTGCTAAGTACGACCAGAAATACGAGGATATTGCGCCGGCTTCAAATATGAACGACTATCAGAAGAAGCAGAAGCTCAATCAGAAGTCAAAGCAGTACAGAAAGAAAAAGCCTATCTCCAAGAAAAGAGAGACCGAGGCACAGCGTCTTGCAAGAATTGCCGAGCAGAGAAAGAAACAGCAGATTGTTATTGATGTACCCGATGAGATTACGGTAGGCGACCTTGCAAGCCTTCTTCGTATGACAGCTACCGAGGTTATCAAGAAGCTTATGCAGCTTGGCGTAATGGCAAATGTCAATGAGGTTATCGACTATGATACGGCTGAAATTGTTTCAACCGAGCTTGGCGCAAAGGTTAACCATAAGGTAGAGATTACGATTGAGGAGCGTATTATAGAAGAGGATGTCGAGGACGATGAGAATGCTGTTAAGAGGCCTCCCGTTGTCTGCGTAATGGGTCATGTTGACCACGGTAAGACATCTATTCTTGACGCTATCCGTGATACGGATGTAACCGCTACTGAGGCAGGCGGTATCACTCAGGCAATCGGCGCATATCAGGTTGAGGTTAACGGAGAGAAGATTACCTTCCTTGACACACCGGGCCACGCCGCATTTACTGCAATGCGTGCAAGAGGCGCAATGGCGACTGATATCGCAGTGCTTGTTGTTGCTGCCGACGACGGTATTATGCCGCAGACAATTGAGGCTATTAATCACGCTAGGTCGGCAGGCGTTGAAATTATTGTTGCTATCAATAAGATGGATAAAGAGGGTGCAAACCCTGACAGAGTTATGCAGCAGCTCACCGAGCATGAGCTTGTGCCTGAGGAATGGGGCGGCGATGTTATCTGCGTTCCCGTATCCGCTAAGACAAAGATGGGTATTGACAAGCTCCTTGAAACAGTGCTTCTCGTTTCCGAGATGGCTGAGCTGAAGGCAAATCCCGACAGAACCGCAAAGGGTGTTGTTATCGAGGCAAAGCTTGATAAGGGCAGAGGTCCTATTGCAACTCTTCTTGTGCAAAACGGTACGCTTAACACAGGCGATGTTATTGTCGCAGGTACCGCAGTGGGTAAGGTAAGAGCCATGACCGACTATAAGGGAAGGTCAATAAGACACGCGGCGCCTTCCGTTCCCGTTGAGATTATGGGTCTTGACAGTGTGCCTATGAGCGGCGACGGCTTTAACGCCGTAAGTGATGAGAAGCTCGCAAGAGAGCTTGTTGAGCAGAGAAAGCAGGAGGCTAAGGAGGAGGAATTCAAGCTCTTCCAAAAGGTAACTCTTGATACGCTCTTTGACACTCTTCAGGAGGGCGAGATGAAGGAGCTTAACATCATCGTTAAGGCTGATGTACAGGGCTCGGTTGAGGCTGTTAAGCAGTCGCTTCTGAAAATTGAGAACGACGAGGTTAATGTTAAGATTGTACACGGCGGCGTAGGCGTTGTTAACGAGAGCGATGTAATGCTTGCGAATGCCTCAAATGCAATCATCGTTGCGTTTGCTATCGGCGTTGACCCGATTGCGCAGGATAATGCGGACAGGGACGGCGTTGAGATTAAGAGATACGATATTATCTATGATGCTATCGAGGATATTGAAAGAGCTATGAGGGGCATGAGAGCGCCTAAGTACCGTGATGTTGACACGGGCGAGGTAGAGGTAAGGGAGATTTACAAGATTTCCTCTGCAGGCACTATTGCAGGCTCGCTTGTTACGAGCGGTACAATCAAGCGCTCCGGTAAGGTAAGAGTTATGCGCGGCGGCAAGCAGATTGCCGATGTTGCTCTTGCTAACCTCAAGAGATTCAAGGATGAGGTCAAGGAGGTTTCCTCGGGATACGAGTGCGGTATCTCACTTGAGGGCTGGGACGACCTTCAGCCAGGCGATATTCTTCAGGCATATATTATTGAGGAATACAGGGATTAATTATGGCAGGATTTCATATTGACAGAATCAGCGAGGACATCAAGCGCGAGATTATCTCGATAATGCGCGAGCTCAAGGACCCGAGAATTCACGATATGCTCACCGTTGTTAAGGTGGATGTAACTAACGATTTGAGCTATGCGAAGGTGTATATCAGTGCAATTGAGGGTATTGACGCCGCTAAGGAGTCCGTTAAGGGACTTGAAAGCGCGCAGGGATATATCAGAAAGCAGCTTGGCTCACGCCTTCATCTGAGGAAGAGCCCCGAGCTTAAGTTTATCGCTGATGATTCTATTGAAAAGGGAATGGACCTTTTTGAAAAAATAAAGGGTTTAAATATTAACGACTATGAGAATTGATATTAAAGAGTGTGCAAGAATACTGAGCGAGAAGGATGATATTCTCATTCTCACTCATTCGCATCCCGACGGCGATACCCTCGGATGCGGCTTTGCACTCTGCCGTGCCCTTCTGAAAATGGGCAAGTTCTGCACCGTTATCAACGAAGCGGAAATACCGAAAAAATACAGCTTTCTGTACGACGATATCGCGCCCGTCAGGTTCAAGCCAGCCTATGTGGTTGCAGTTGATGTCGCTACCGAGAATCTTCTCGGCGACCTTGAAGGCAAGTATCATATTGATATGTGTATCGACCATCACGGCACGAATACCGAGTATGCGGATGTTCTTCTTTTAGAGGATGTCCCTGCGGCATGTCAGACGATGTATTATGTGATTAAGGAGCTTGGCGCCGAGTTTGACGACAGGATGGCAAGCGCCCTTTACACAGGTCTTTCAACTGATACGGGCTGTTTCAGATACGCTTCAACAACTGCAAACACCTACCGCGTCGCGGCAGAGCTTATTGAGCTTGGCGCCGAAAACGGTAAAATCAACCGTCTTATGTTTGAAACAAAGACAAAGACATATGCTCTTCTTGAGCGCCTTGCGCTTGAGTCGATGGCGTTTTATGACAACGACAGGATTGCCGTTATTACAGTTACACAGGAAATGTATAATCAGACAGGCTCAAGCGAGCTTGAAACCGACGCTCTCGCACCGCTTACGAGAATGGTTGAGGGTGTTGAAATCGGCGCTGTTATCAAAGAAAAGCCCGACGGTACCTGCAAGGCGTCCATACGCACATTTGAAAGCGTGAATGCGGCTGAGCTTGCCAGGGCGTTCGGCGGCGGCGGTCATCCTCAGGCATCCGCCTGCAGATTTGACTGCGGTATTGAAGAGGCAAGACGCAGGTTTGTTGAAAAGGGAAGCGAGTTTCTCTCAAAGGTCGAGTAAGATGACAGGGATTATTTGTGTTAATAAGGACAGGGATATAACCTCCTTCGGCGTGTGCAGTAAGCTTCGCGGTATAACGGGGGAGAGGAAGGTCGGCCATACGGGTACGCTTGACCCGATGGCGACGGGCGTTCTCACGGTTATGCTCGGCGGCGCAACACGCTTTCTTGACTATCTTCCCGAAAGCGATAAATCGTACAAAGCGCGCTTTTCTCTCGGTATGACAACTGACACGCTTGACATAACGGGCAGCGTGCTCAGCGAGTGCGAGGTCAGTGTTACGCGAGATGAACTTGAAGCGGTGCTTGAGGGCTTCAGAGGTGAAATTTCACAGCTTCCGCCGATGTATTCAGCGGTTTCTGTTGACGGCAAGCGGCTTTATGAGCTTGCAAGGCAGGGTGCTGAGATTGAACGCGAGGCAAGGCTTGTTGAGATTAAAAGCCTTGAGCTTACCGAATTTGACGGTAAGGCGGGTATGCTTGAGGTTACCTGTTCAAAGGGCACATATATAAGAAGTCTTATTGACGATATCGGCAGAGCGCTTGGTTGCGGCGCAGTTATGACTGCGCTTGAGAGGACTCGGGCAAACGGCTTTTCGCTTGATAAGTGCGTTACGCTTGATACGCTTCAGCAGCTCAGGGACAGCGGCGAGGGCTTTGACAGCGTGCTGATAAGCCTTGAAAGTATATTTGAGCTTTATCCGAAGGTGGAAATTTCATCCGCTCAGGCTAAGCGCTTTTCAAACGGCGGTGCGCTTGATTTAAAGAGAATCAGGCAAAGCGTTAAAAACGGGGCGTGCCGCGTATATTCACCCGACGGACTTTTTCTCGGGCTCGGCAGTGCCGACAGCGAAAAGGGCGAGCTTTCAGTGTTAAGGCTTCTTACAAAAAGAGATTAGTTATGGATAATAAAAAGGAGCGCAGAGCTGTTGCAATCGGTGATTTTGACGGTATGCACAAGGCGCATAAGACCGTAATAACCGGTGCTGAAAACGCGGTGATTTATTGCGTTAACAACAGGTTTACTCTGCTTCAAAAAAGTATATTTGAAAAAAGATATAAAAACGCGGTCTTTGCGGATTTTGATAAAATCAGGAATATGGACGGCGAGGAGTTTATAAACTCCGTCCTGCTTGAGCACTTTGGCGCGGGAATTATTCTCTGCGGTTACAATTTCCGCTTCGGCAGGAATGCTTCGTGGACTGCGCTTGACCTCAGAAATTATCTTGAAAAAAAGGATGTCTGGGTAAGGATTCTTGAGCATCAGGATTTCGAGGGCGAGCCTATTTCTTCAACGAGGATAAGGAGTGCGCTTGAAGCGGGCGAAACCGAGAAGGCAAACGAGATGCTCGGTTACTGCTTCACCTTTGAAAACGAGGTTATCAGCGGCGACAGAAGGGGAAGAACGATGGGCTTCCCGACAATCAACCAGCGTTATCCCGAGGGGCTTACGCCCGTGAGGTTCGGCGTTTATGAGAGCGTTTGCACGCTTGACGGCAGGGAGTATAAGGCGTTTACGAATATCGGACTGCGCCCGACCTTCAGGCTTGATTCGCCGCTTTGTGAAACTCATATTTTCGGCTTTGACGGCGACCTCTACGGAAAAAATGTTCAGATATCTCTTGTGAAATATCTGAGAGAAGAGAAAAAGTTTTCATCACTTGAGGAGTTAAAAAAACAGCTTGAAAAAGATAAAAGCAGTATTATTTGATTTTGATGAAACGCTTCAGGACAGAACCGAGGCGTTTGAAAAATATATGGATACCTTCTTTGACACCTTCTGCCCTGAGATTGACGCTCAGGAGCGTGAGAAAAGGCGTGAGGATATGCGCGTTACGGGCAAGGGCGGTTATGTAAACCGCGAGGAGTGGTACGCGCAGCTTATAGAGATGTGGAACTGGAAGGACGCTCCTTCAAATGTTACGCTTGCAAGACATTATGACGAAACCTTCGGCGACCACAATGTGATTTTTAAAAATTCAGAGCCTCTTTTAAAGGAGCTTAAAAAGAGGGGCTATATCGTAGGCGTCATCACAAACGGACCGTCCTATCTTCAGAATCATAAGATGGATATGAGCGGACTCAGGCAGTACTGCGATATTGTAGTTGTAAGCGGCGATGTCGGCGTTCATAAGCCCGACCCTGCGCTTTTTACATATACTGCGGACAAGCTCGGGCTGAAGCCGTGCGAATGTATGTATGTCGGCGACCATCCGATTAACGATATACAGGGCGCGGACAGAGCGGGAATGCAGGCGGTGCGTATGAACTTCGGCTGGTTCAAGGATGAACAGCTTGATCCCCGTATCCCGACGATAAATGATATTATCGAGGTGCTCGATGTTCTCGACAGTATCAATAATTAACAGCTTATAACAATTAAATGCTTGACATCGGGCATTTTAATTGATATAATACTTAGGCTTGTAAAGGTTTTTATAAGCCAATATCCTTGCCCGAGGAGATATCGGGCCAAATGACCAGAAGGAGGTGCACAAGATGGCATTAAGAAATTACGAAGTCGTAATGGTTTTCTCTCTCAAGAACGGAGAGGATGCAGTAGAGGGTCTTAAGAATAAGTTTACAGACCTCATCGAAAAGAATGGCACTCTTGGCGAAGTAGATGTATGGGGCAAGCGCAAGCTCGCATATCCTATCAACTATGAGACTGAGGGCTATTATGTAGTAGTTGATTTCTCAAGCGAAGACAGCTTCCCTGCTGAGCTTGACCGTGTAATCAATATTACAGACGGCGTTCTTCGTTCGCTCATTATCGCTAAGGGCGAATAAGAGGAGGAGCAGATATGATTAATATGGTAGCGCTGATGGGCAGGCTTACTTTTGAGCCCGAGCTCAGACAGACTCCGAGCGGCGTTTCGGTTGTTCGTTTCCAGATTGCAGTTGACAGGAATTTTCAGCGTGCAGGCGAGGAAAGAAAAGCGGACTTCATTGATGTAACCGCATGGAGACAGACTGCAGAATTTGTATCCCGTTATTTCCATAAGGGTTCTATGATTGCCGTTGAGGGCAGTATTCAGACAGATAACTTTACCGATAACAGCGGAAACAAGAGAAAGTCTGTAACAGTTGTTGCAAATAATGTATCCTTCTGCGGTTCGAAAGCAGAAAGCGGTACAGTAAATCCTGCATTCTCACAGCCGGCACCGAGCTATGCAAGTGCCGATAATTCGGATTTTGAAGAAATCGTTGACGATGATGACGATTTACCGTTCTAATTTTTAAGGAGGAAACTAACTATGGCATACAATAACAACAAAGCCGGCGGTCCCCGTAAGGGTCGCAAGAAGGTTTGTGTTTTCTGCGTAGATAAGGTTGAGTCAATCGACTATAAGGATGTTTCTCAGCTCAGAAGATTTGTTTCTGAGAGGTCAAAGATTCTTCCTCGCAGAGTTACAGGAACATGTGCAAAGCATCAGAGAGAGCTTACAACAGCTATCAAGAGAGCAAGACACCTTGCACTTCTTCCGTATGTTTCGGATTAATTATGCAAATCACCCTGCATACTTGTGTGTGCAGGGGATTTTTTTATATTATTATTAATTAATTATTGAAATGAAAATAATATAGGTATATAATTACTTTGATTAAATGTTCAGAGGTTAAATTATGAATTCTTTTATGGACAGGGACTTTTTGCTTGATACACCGACGGCAAGGCATCTTTTTCACGATTTTGCGAAGGATATGCCAATCTGTGATTATCACTGCCATTTAAGTCCTAAGGAGATTTTTGAGAATAAGCCGTATGAAAATATAACGGGCATCTGGCTTTCGGGCGACCATTATAAGTGGCGCGCTATGCGAAGCTGCGGTGTTGAGGAGAGGTACTGTACGGGCGACGCCGCGCCGCGCGAGAAGTTTGAAAAATTTGCTTATGCGCTTCAGTACTGTATCGGAAATCCGCTTTATCACTGGGCGCATATTGAGCTTCAGAGATATTTCGGTATTGATACTCCTCTTAACGCACGCACGGCTGACGAGATTTACGACCGTGCAAATGAGGCGATAAAAAACGGTGATTTTTCGCCGCGTGCGCTTATTGCAAACAGCAATGTAAAATATGTCTGTACCACTGATGACCCTGTGGACGACCTTAAATATCATAAGCTTTTAAAGGAGGAAAACCTCTCTTTTTCCGTCCTTCCGAGCTTCCGTCCCGACAGGGCGCTTAATGCAAATCTTGACGGCTTTCCGGATTATATCCGTACGCTCGGCGAGGTTTCGGGCGTTGAAATCAGGTCGTATAAGGATGTTATAACTGCGCTTCTTAAAAGAGCCGACTACTTTAATGAGGTTGGCTGCTGCGTTTCCGACCAGGCGTTTGATTGCCCTCCGTATATCGAGGCAAAGCCCGAGGAGATTGAAGAGATTTTCAAAAGAGCTATGAACGGCGAGCCTGTCAGCGATGAGGAGTGCAAGAAATATCAGACTCCGATTATGACGGCTCTCGGCGAAAAATACTGTGAGCTTGGCTGGGCTATGGAGGTCCATATCGGCGCAATGAGGAATAATAATACCCTTATGTTTAATAAGCTCGGTGCTGACACAGGCTTCGATTCAGTCGGCGACAGGGAGATTGCGCAGCCGCTTTCCCGTATGCTCGACGCGCTTAATAAGAACAATAAGCTTCCCAAGACGATTCTGTTTAATCTTAACGATAAGGATAATACCGTTCTTGCTACAATGCTCGGTAATTTCCAGTCAAGCGACGCTGACTCCAAGGTGCAGTTCGGCCCTGCGTGGTGGTTCCTTGACACTATGGACGGTATGACAAATCAGATGAAATCCCTCGGCAATCTCGGTGCGCTCGGTAAGTTTATAGGTATGGAAACCGATTCGCGTTCCTTTACCTCCTACGGCAGACACGAGTATTTCAGGCGTATTATGTGCCGTCTTATCGGAAGATGGGTTGAGGACGGCTGGTATGCCGATGATGAGGATATGCTCAAGGAGATTGTACAGGGCATCTCATATAACAACGCTGTAAATTATTTTAATTTTAAATAAACGGAGGAAAATCAAATGGATTTAAAACTCAGACCTAAAGAGGAATGTACCTTCGACGAAATTTCACTTGGTGAGATTATGTTAAGGCTTGACCCGGGTGAGGGCAGGATTAAGACCGCGCGCTCATTCCGTGCATGGGAGGGCGGCGGCGAATACAATGTCGCAAGAGGACTTCGCCGTTGCTTCGGCTTAAAGACCTCGGTTGTAACCGCTTTTGCCGAGAATGAAATCGGCTATCTTATGGAGGATTTAATCCTTCAGGGCGGTGTTGACACCTCCCTTATAAAATGGGTGCCGTACGACGGTATCGGCAGGACTGTAAGAAACGGTATTAATTTTACCGAGCGCGGCTTTGGTATCCGCGGCGCAGTCGGCGCTTCTGACAGGGGCAATACCGCCGCTTCACAGCTCAAGCCCGGTGATATCGACTGGGATTATATCTTCGGAACGCTCGGCGTGCGCTGGCTTCATACAGGCGGTATTTATGCCGCTCTTTCCGAAACTGCCGCACAGACCGTTATAGAAGCTGTTAAAAAGGCTAAGCAGTACGGTACGATTGTTTCCTATGACCTTAACTACCGTCCGTCGCTCTGGAAGGATATCGGCGGTCAGGCAAAGGCTCAGGAGGTTAACCGTGAGATTGCCAGATATGTCGATGTTATGATAGGCAACGAGGAGGACTTTACCGCCTCTCTCGGCTTTGAGGTTGAGGGCAACGATGCCGACCTTAAAGAGCTTAATATGGACGGCTATTATAAGATGATTGAAACCGTTACAAAGGCATACCCTAACTTCAAGGTTATCGCAACAACCCTCAGAACAGTAAAAACCGCAACAGTCAACGACTGGAAGGCAATCTGCTGGGCTGACGGCAAAATCTATAATTCACTCGAGTACCCCGGACTTGAAATTCTTGACCGCGTAGGCGGCGGCGACTCCTTCGCATCAGGTCTTGTATACGGTCTTATGACCTATCAGGACCCGCAGAAAGCTGTCAATTACGGCGTCGTTCACGGTGCTCTCGCAATGACAACACCCGGCGATACCTCAATGGCTTCGCTTAAAGAGGTTGAGGCAAAGGTAAACGGTGCAGGCGCACGCGTACAAAGATAAACCTCGTTCTTTTTCCGTAATGCTGCGTTACGGTTTTAATTCCGCTCGGTCGAGTACCTTTGTACACTCCCGTCGACAGAATTAAACCCAAGCCTTGCCTTACGAAAAAATAACTTCGGTTTTGAAATGCTGCGTTACGGTTTTAATTCCGCTCGGTCGAGTACCTTTACGGCGAAATAAATTGAAAGAATAATTAATAGGAGAAATATTATGAGTAATAAGATTGAAACCCTTGCTAAAATTCAGGAGGTTGGTATCGTTGCAGTAGTGCGCGCGACCTCAATTGAACAGGCTGAGAAAATCACTGACGCCTGTATCGCAGGCGGCGTTGCCGCTATCGAGCTTACCTTTACGGTTCCTCACGCTGACAAGCTTATTGAGGCTATGAGGGCTAAGTACAATTCAGGCGAAATCATCATCGGCGCAGGTACGGTTATGGACGCCGCAACAGCAAGAATTGCAATTCTTGCAGGCGCTGAGTACATCGTTGCACCTTATTTCGACCCTGAAACAGTTAAGTGCTGTAATCGCTACGGCGTGCCGTCAATGCCGGGTATCTATACTCCTACCGAGGCTGTTCAGGCTATGGAGTGCGGCGCTGATGTGCTTAAGGTATTTCCGGGCGACCTCGCAGGTCCGAGATTTATCAAGGATATTCACGGTCCTATCCCTCACGCTGTAATGATGCCTTCGGGCGGCGTTGATGTGGACAATGTCAAGGACTGGATTAAGGCAGGTGCAATCGCTGTCGGCGCAGGCTCAAGTCTTACGGCAGGCGCTAAGACGGGCGAGTATGAAAAAATCACCGAAACAGGAAAGCTCTTTGTTGAAAGAATCAAGGAAGCAAGGGCTGAAATGGCTAAATAATAAATCAAACGCCGCTGAAAGCATTTGTGTTTTCAGCGGCGTTTCTGTTTTATTCATCTGTCAGACCGAGAAGATAATCAACGCTTACATTGTAGAATTTTGCAAGCTTAATCAGTGTTGAGGCAGTAAGCTCAATAACTCCGTTCTCGTATTGCGAGTAGGTATTCTGCGATACGTTCAGATATTCGGCAAGCTCCCTTTGCTTATAGTCGTTATCTTCTCTTAAGTTTTTTATATTGGGAAAAATCATAATATCACCGCTATTATTATGAATTATCTTTTAAACAGATATTGACATTTATCTGTAATACAGATATAATATATTTACAGAAGTAAGGAGGTATTATTTATGAAAAAAACAATCAGCTTTATTCTGAGCATTATTATGGCGCTGTCCGCTTTTACAGGGCTTACCTTTACTGCGGGCGCAGCACAGACGGGATGGGTGAGCAAGAGGTATCACGACAGTGAAACGAATAAGGATTATACATTCTGGTTTTACTATGACGCCAATGGGAACGCTGTTACAGGCTGGAATAAAATTGACGGTAAGTGGTATTATTTTGAAACCGACGAGGATGCCAAGGGTTTAATGTATTCCGATACCGTATTATATGACGATGATGCAAACACTTTATACGCTTTTTCAAAAAGCGGCGCAATGCTCACGTCATCATGGTATCAGCTCAATGACCCTGAGAGTGGTGAAAATTATTGGTTTTATCTGCTCCCGAGCGGAAGGGCTGCAAGTGCATGGCAGAAAATCAATAATAAATGGTATTATTTTAATACCGAGAGCTTTGTAATGTACAGCGGCGGCGCTGCTCAGATAAACGGAAAGTATTACCTTTTTGAAAACAGTGGCGCAATGCATACGGGTTGGGTTAAAAATGAAAGCGGTTACTGGTGGTACTTTAAGTCAAGCGGCGAGCTTGCAAGAGGCTGGCAGCAGGTTAAAGGCGTGTGGTATTATTTTGCTCCGCTTGAGCCAAATGATGCCGAATCAATGGCTATAGGCTGGAGAAACATTAACGGTTCGTGGTATTATTTTAACACCTCGGGCGCTATGAAGACAGGCTGGGTAAAGGTGGGCGCATATTGGTATTACTTTGAAGCTTCGGGTAAAATGCGCACGGCAAACCTTACATATAAAGGTAAGGTTTATAGATTCAATTCATCAGGCGCTTGTCTGAATCCGTAATAATAATATAAATAAATACTGATATTAATTACTATAAATAAGCGACTTTGCAGTATTGCAGAGTCGCTTATTTATGTTAAAATTTCATTTTTTTATTGTTCTTTCTCTGTTTACAATATTTCAAGATTCTTAAATAAAAACAGTTTACCTGTTCAAATTTCTCGGGTAAAATACAAAGTGTAATCGGAAGTAACCGAACAAAATAAACTTTACTCAAAGGAGAACAGATATGAAAAAGAATTTAGTGAAAAAGGTACTGTCGGTACTGTTTGCGGTAGCCTTACTTGCAACAGTTTACGGATGTACCAAGACGGCTGAGGAGAGTACAAACCTCACAACAAATACGGCAAGCGTCGGTACAACCGACATCAGCTTTACGGGTACGAAGGTTGAAGACATTATAGATGAAAGCGATATGTTTACGGACAGGGAGCTTGACTCAAGTTACGACAGCGTAACGGCTACAATAACTCTCAAGGACTCGGGCACAGCCGTGGACGGCGAGAATGTTACAGTCGACGGCGACACCGTTACAATTACGGCTGAGGGAGTATATGTGCTTTCGGGAAGCCTTACTAACGGGCAGATTATCGTGGAGGCTCAGGACACGGAGAAGGTACAGCTTGTGCTCAGCGGCGTTGACATCAACTGCGAAACAAGTGCGGCAATTTATGTTAAGCAGGCTGACAAGGTATTCATCACAAGCGCAAAGGGCACAAGCAATACCCTCACAAATTCAGCAGATTTCGTTCAGACTGATGACAATAATGTAAATGCAGTGGTATATTCAAAGGATGACCTTGTATTAAACGGCGAGGGTACGCTCTCGGTTACTGCGAAGTACGGTCATGCGGTTTCATCAAAGGACGACCTCAAGGTTACGGGCGGTACCTACAATATCACCTCAGAGGAGAAAAACGGTCTTGACGCGAATGACAGCGTAAGAATTACACAGGCAAGCATTACCATAACAGCGGCAAATGACGCAATCCATGCCGATAATGATGAGGACAGCGCTCAGGGCTATGTTTATATAAAGGACGGCACAGTGGTAATCAATGCCGAGGACGACGCAATTCACGCAAGTTCGGCGGTTAAAATTGCCGACGGCACAGTTACAGTTGAAAGCTGCACCGAAGGTATCGAGGGTAATGTGATTCATCTTGCAGGCGGTACAATTGACATTACTGCAAGCGATGACGCAGTGAATGCTTCAAGCGGAAGCAGCACAACTGATGCTCAGCAGGCACTCGGCACTGCAACTGCAAGCACAACGGACGATACTCTTACGGCTGAGGCAACCGCAATGGGCGAGATGCCGAGCGGTGAAGCTCCGAGCGGTGAAGCTCCGAGCGGCAATATGCAAGGCGGTATGCAGGGCGGCGCTATGATGGATACGGATGAGAGCTGCTATCTCCAGATTTCGGGCGGTACAATCACTGTTGACTCGGGCGGCGACGGACTTGACTCAAACGGTTATATGTATATCACAGGTGGTACGACA
>CADAUV010000008.1 GCA_902791235.1 Oscillospiraceae bacterium | reverse complement strand
TTATTTTGCTTTCCGGGAGCGCCACAGCACTTCTTGTACTTAAGACCGCTTCCGCACGGACAGGGGTCGTTAGGTCCGACCTTCTTGTCCTTACGCCTTACAGGCTCCTTCTTAACGGTGTTGTCGCCGCCACCCGAGGTACCTGTTTCCTTTACAACCGCTTTACGCTCAACATCCTCATTACGAACAGGCGTCTTTGTAAGAAGCATTTTAACGGTGTTTTCCCTGATGGTCGCAGTCATCTCGTCGAACATATCATAGGACTCCATACGAAAGGCAACAACGGGGTCCTGCTGCGCATAGGAACGAAGATGAATACCCTGCTTTAAATCGTCCATTGCGTCGATATGGTCCATCCAGTTCATATCAACATTCATAAGCAGAGCCATACGCATAAATTCCTGATAAAGCTCATCGCCGAGAAGCTTTCTCTTGTCCTCAAGCACCTTATGGCCCCTCTCCTGAAGAAGCTCAATCGTACCCTCAACATCAACCTTGCTCTCATCCCTGAAGTCGTCCTCCCTGGTGAGCCAGCCGAGATACTTCTCGCGAAGTCCGTCAATATTCCAGTCAGCCTTATTCTCGCCTGCAAGGTAATTGCGGACATTCTCATCAATATTTGTGTCAAGCATATTGAAAATCTTATCCGTAAGGTCGATGCCGTCAAGCACCTGGTCCCTCTGCGCATAGATAAGCTCTCTCTGCTTGTTCATTACATCGTCGTACTGAAGCGTATTCTTACGGATACTGAAGTTTACGCCCTCAACCTTCTTCTGCGATGACTCAACAGTCTTTGAAATCATAGCGCTTTCAATAGGCATATTCTCGTCGCCCGCAAGTCTGCTCATCATCAACTGCATTCTGTCGCCGCCGAAAAGACGCATAAGGTCATCCTCACAGGAGAGGTAGAACTGCGATTCACCGGGGTCGCCCTGACGGCCCGAGCGTCCGCGAAGCTGGTTATCTATACGGCGTGAATCGTGTCTTTCCGTACCGAGAATAAACAGACCGCCTGCCTCTCTTACCTTGTCAGCCTCGTCCTTAATCTCCTCCTTGTACTTAGCCTCTAAGCTCTGGAAGGTTTTTCTTGCTTCAAGGATTTCCTCGTCGTCGGTTTCGCCGAAGCCCGTCGCCTCAGCGATAAGCTCATCGGTGTACTGCATTCTCTTCATCTCAGCCTTAGCGAGAAATTCCGCATTACCGCCAAGCATAATATCGGTACCACGACCTGCCATATTCGTTGCGATTGTAACCGCGCCGAGCTTACCCGCCTGCGCGATAATCTCAGCCTCTTTGGCATGGTTCTTTGCATTTAATACATTGTGCTGAATTTTTGCCTTTTTAAGAAGCTTTGAAAGCTCCTCACTCTTTTCAATGCTGACTGTACCTACAAGCACGGGCTGACCCTTTGCGTGGCACTCCTCAACCTTTTTTACAACATTGTAGAACTTGCCCTTCTCCGTCTGGAAAATTACATCGGGGTCATCCTTACGCGCAACGGGCTTGTTTGTCGGGATTTCAACAACATCGAGCTTGTAAATCTGCGAAAACTCATCACGCTCGGTTGCAGCCGTACCCGTCATACCCGAAAGCTTTTTGTAAAGACGGAAGTAATTCTGGAAGGTGATTGTAGCAAGAGTCTTACTCTCATGCTCAACCTTAACATTCTCCTTAGCCTCGATTGCCTGATGCAGACCCTCGTTATAGCGCCTGCCCTCCATAATACGACCCGTAAATTCATCGACAATCTTAACCTGATTGTCAACAACAACATAGTCGATATCCCTGCGCATTACGCCGTTAGCCTTGATAGCCTGATTTACATGATGAAGAATCGTGGAGTTCTGAATCTCCATAAGGTTATCAACGCCGAAGTATTCCTCAGCCTTCTTTACGCCGCTCTGGGTAAGAGTTGCCGTCTTTGCTTTCTCGTCAACAACATAGTCGCCGTCATATGTGGACTCGGTGTCCTGCTTTTCATCCATATGAGCAACCTTAACCATTTTAAGCGTTTTTGCAAAAAGGTTAGCCCTGCGGTAGAGGTCGGTGGACTGCTCGCCCTTACCGCTGATGATAAGAGGAGTTCTCGCCTCATCAATGAGAATCGAGTCAACCTCGTCGACAATTGCAAAATTATGTCCGCGCTGAACCTTCTGCTCCTTATACTGAACCATATTATCACGGAGATAGTCAAAGCCCATCTCGTTATTAGTACCGTATGTGATGTCGGCAGCATACGCCGCGTGTCTTTCGGCATTTGTCTTGTCGTGAATGATAAGACCTACCTCAAGACCTAAAAAGCGGTAGAGCTTGCCCATCCACTCAGAGTCTCTCTTTGCAAGGTAATCGTTAACCGTTACAATATGAACGCCGTCGCCCGAAAGCGCATTTAAGTAAGCGGGAAGGGTTGCAACAAGCGTTTTACCCTCACCTGTCTTCATCTCGGCAATTCTGCCCTGGTGAAGAACGATGCCGCCGATAACCTGCACCTCAAAGTGCTTCATACCAAGCACACGCCATGCAGCCTCGCGGCACACAGCGAAAGCGTCGGGAAGAATATCGTCAAGCGTTTCGCCGTTTGCAAGTCTGTCCTTAAGAAGCTGCGTCTGAGCGGTAAGCTCCTTATCCTCCATTGCCTGATACTTGCTTTCAAGCGCAAGCACCTTGTCAGAAATTTTCTTTACTCTTTTTACCTCTTTTGCGGAGTAATCTCCGAAAATAGCGGTAAGAAATCCGTTTGCCATTTATTACACCTCTGTGAGTTATTATTTAACTGAATATCTTTTTGATTGCCGAAAGCGCTCCGCCGGAAACGATGTTCTCCGACTCGTTGTCAAAGGAGAGCGCAAGGTTTTTCTTGCCCTGAAGAATTGTCAGCGTAACCTCGGTTTCCTCCTGCATTTTGTCGCTCGCTTTAACCTTATCTCTCAGGCTGTAATACGAGGCGTCAAGGAATACCTCATTATTGAGCTTTGCAAGAAGCTGCACCGTTGTGTTATCACTTTTAAGCTGCGTTGCAAATTCCTTTGCGATATCAGCCATATCCTTATTTGTAACCTTAAGAGTTACCTGTGAGTTCTCAAGGTCGATATTTACAATTTCAAGCTCAAGATTTTCAAAAAGCACCTTGCCGATATTCCTGAGCTGTTCGTGCTTTTCGGCATAGCTGTATATCATTGAAAGCGTCGGCGAGTCAACATATTTCTTAAGCGCGTCAATGTCAAAATCCTTAAGCGCCGCCTCAGCCTTTTCAACTGTTTTTGTTACATTTTCCTCCGTCATTTTGGCGCCGCCCGAGCAGCCTGTGAACATACAGGCAATAAGTACAGCGCTTAATAAAACCGCGAAAATCTTTTTCACCATAATCTTTTAACCTCTTTTATCCCCGAAAGCAGGGTAATTTTGTTTTAAGTATACTCGTATATTATATATAATCAAATTAATTTTATCAAGTGTTATTAAAATTATTATAAAAAAATTGCATAATTCTATAATATGTGGTATAATCTATAAAATTGCACACAGCATATTGCATAAAATTATTTTGAACGAGTAAATTAAGGATGTAAAAATGAGGACGAATAAAAGATTTTTCGGCGCAACGAAAATCAAAAGGCTGTTTGACATCGTGATGTCAGCTTCAGCATTGATAATTCTGTCGCCGCTGTTTCTTGTTATCTGCGTTGCAAATCTGCTCACGCCTGACACGAGCGTTTTCTTCTCCCACGAGAGGAGAGGCAGACGAGGACGGCCCTTTAAGATTTATAAATTTCAGACAATGAAAAACAATACGCCCAATGTTGCAACGGGACAGCTTGAAAATCCGGACAAATATATAACCAAAGTCGGCAGGATTTTAAGGCGCACAAGCCTTGACGAGCTGCCGCAGCTTTGGAATATACTCAAGGGAGATATGAGCTTTGTAGGCCCGAGGCCTCTTATTTCATCCGAGATAAGAGCGCACAGGCTGAGGCTTGAGTCGGGAGTTTACCGCTTCAGACCGGGTCTTACGGGACTTGCGCAGATAAGCGGCAGGGACTCGATTTCCCTTGTTAAAAAGGTTAAGTACGACAAAATCTACTGCGATAACTGGTCGCTTAAGCTTGACCTTATTATACTTCTCAGAAGCGTCGGCGTCTGCATTAAGCAGGAGGGCTTCTACGAAGGCAAATTCCACAGAAGATAAACGGAGATATTAGTATGGAAAGAAATTTCATTGACGGTTACACCGAATGGCAGTCAAACCCCGAAATCGTTTCGGTAAATCAGTTGCCTCAGCATGCGACGCTGATGCCTTACGACAGCTTTGAGGAGGCCAAGAAAGCTGACCGCTACGCATCATCGAGAGTTAAGCTGTTAAACGGCAAATGGCGCTTTAAGCTCTACAAAAACTACGCTTACAAGCCGAGTGATTTTGCAGACCCGAATTACGACTCGCACAACTGGGATACCGTTATCGTTCCCTGTTCATGGCAGATGCAGGGTTATGACCAGAATCAGTACTGTAATGTGCGCTATCCGTGGGAGGGAAGCGAGGATATCTGTCCTCCGAACGCACCCACTAAGCACAATCCCGTCGGCTGCTACATCAAGAAAATTCATGTGAACGAAAAGCTCCTTTCAAAGAGAGTGGTGCTCTGCTTTGAGGGCGTTGAGTCCGCTTTTTATCTCTACATCAACGGACAGAGAATCGGCTATTCCGAGTCAACCTTCCACAGAAGCGAATTTGACATTTCAAAATACCTTGTTGAGGGCTCGAATGTTATCGCGGTTGAGGTTTACCGCTGGTGCACGGGCTCATGGCTCGAGTGTCAGGATATGTGGCGCCTTGCAGGTATTTTCAGAGATGTTTATATCTACACAACCGAGAAACAGTACATAAGGGATTACACCGTTGAGGCAAAGCCCGATGTAACTCTCAGCGACGGCTATGCAAATGTAAATGTAAAAACGAACGGCGTTTACGAAACGCTGTCGGTTGACCTTTCAATACTTGACGCCGACGGCGTAACAGTTGCAATCGACAGCCAGTACGCCGACGAAAACCACAACACTGAGCTTAAGGCAATCGTTGCCGATGTTAAGCCCTGGTCAGCGGAAAATCCGTATCTGTACACCCTCGTTCTCACACTCAAGGATAACGGTGTGCCAATCGAATATATCAGTCAGAAAATCGGTTTCAGAAGCGTTGAAATCGAAGGCGGTATAATCAAGATTAACGGCAAGCGCATTGTGTTCAAGGGAACAAACAGGCACGAGTTTGACTGTAAAACAGGCAGGTATGTAACAGAGGAAACCATGCGTTACGACCTCGAGATGATGAAGCGCGCCAATATAAACGCGGTGCGCACCTCCCATTATCCGAATCATCCGCGCTTCCTTGAGCTTTGCGATGAATACGGTCTTTATGTAATAGATGAAAATAATATGGAGACCCACGGAACCTACTGGTCAACCATTATCGGCTGCCCTGCCCTCCCGGGCTCAAGACCCGAATGGGAAAAGGCTTGTATGGAGCGTATCAAGGCAACATACAACAGGGATAAGAATGTAACAAGCGTTGTCTGCTGGTCGCTCGGTAACGAGAGCCACGGCGGCGAAAATGTAAAGAAGATGTATAACTTCCTTAAGGAGAACGATAAGACCCGTTTTGTTCACTTTGAGCTTGACGGCGACCCCAACGAAAAGTTCTTAAGCGATGTTATGTCAAAAATGTACGCGCGCCCCGAATATCTTGAGGAATACGCGCTCACACAGAGGGACGGCAGACCGTTCATCCTCTGCGAATACACACACGCGATGGGCAACTCCTGCGGCTCAACCGACGAATACACAAGGCTTTGGGATAAATACCCCTGCCTTCAGGGCGGCTTTGTTTGGGACTGGGTTGACCAGAGCATCCTCACAACTGACGAAAACGGAGTTGAATATCTCGCTTACGGCGGCGACTTCGGAGAGGAGCCTCACGACGGCCACTTCTGCGGCAACGGACTTCTCTTCGGCGACAGGAAGCCCACTCCCAAGCTTGAGGAAATCCGTAGGCTTTATCAGAATGTCGACTTTAACGCAATTGACGCTCAGGCAGGTATCATTGAGATTAAGAACAAGTTTATGTTCACAAACTTAAACGAGTTCGAGCTTTACTGGTCCTTAAGCTCTGACAAGGGCATTATCTGCGACGGAGTTACCGAGATTGACTGCGAGCCTTTTGAAAAAACCGTTGTCGACCTCGAGCTCGGCAAGGTTAACAATACCGAGTGCTACCTCAATCTTGACCTGCGCACAAAGCAGGCTTCCTCATGGTGCGACGAGGGATATACTGTCGCTTACGACCAGTTTGTAATAAATGAATTTGAAAACACATATGATGAGCTTGAAAGCGATGAGGAATTACTCGTAAACGACACCTACGGCTCACTCATTATTATGAGCGACGATGTATATGTGCGCTTTGAGAGAAGGGAGCGCAATCAGCTCTATTCAATCAAGGTTGGCGGCGAGGAGCTTCTTCAGGAGCCTATGCGCCTTAACTTCTGGCGCGCGCTCACCGATAACGACCGCGGCAGCAGAGCGGGCTCACGCCTCGGCTGCTGGCGTGATGCAGGCGACACCCCCGGTATTTACAACAACACCAAGTGGTCAATTGAGAATTATAAAATTCTTGAAAACGGCAAAAAGGTAATCGTTACCTGCGGCGCAACAGTCTGCACTCAGCCCGAGTCAAAGGCGGTAATCGTTTACACAATCACTTCAAAGGGCATTGAGATTGATATGCAGTTCACGCCCGATGAGTCGCTTCCCGAAATCCCCGAGGTATCCCTCCTCTTTGAGCTTCCGAAGGATTTTGAGAATGTTACCTACCTTGGCAGAGGACCTGAGGAAAACTATATTGACCGCCAGACAGGCACTCGCATCGGACTTTACAACACCACTGTAAAGGATATGTGGGTTAACTACCTCAAGCCGCAGGAATGCGGCAACCGCACAGGCGTGCGCTACGCTACAATCGTCGGTGAGAAAAAGGCTTTCTCAGTTGTTGCCGAGCCTCAGATGGAGCTTAATGTATGCCACTGGCTTCCGAAAGAGGTTGAAAACGCATGGCATCAGAAGGATTTAACCGATTACAACAAGACTGTTATCCGCTGTATTGCAAGACAGCAGGGCATCGGCGGTTATGATAGCTGGGGCGCTCACTGCAATGAAATCTATAAAAACAAGACGGATAAGACTTACAGACTCAAGCTTCAGATAAGATTCTGATATACCAAATTATACATCTGTATAATTATAAACAAAATTTTACTTGACTTTTTATAATAAAAGTAGTAATGTTGCAATTGACCCTTAGACGCGAAATGATAACCCTGAACGGTTTAAATTAACCTGCGCCGAAAGAGAAATAATGTGATGTATTACTTTTTTGAGAGGATAAGTTATGTCTATTAAAGAATCTGCAATGTTATTTGCCGTTAAAGAGGCAGTAAAATTTGCAAGAAAAGATTTTAATAAAAATGCACCTAAGCTCTTAAGCCTGCTCGAAATGGCTGATGTTAAGAAGGTTAACCGCTCAACCTACGCAGGACTTCACAAGGTGCTTGACGACCCGAATAATAACTGGATGCGCTTTGCAAAGAGCATCATCTGCGACACGGACGAGGGCTTTCTCAACAAAATGATTCCCCCGATTATGAATGTTGCAATCAACAGCTACACCATCCGTATGGAGGCTATTGAGAAATACGGCTGTAATGTGCCGTGGGCTATTCTTATGGACCCGACCGCTGCCTGCAACCTTAAATGTAAGGGCTGCTGGGCTGCTGAATACGGCCACACAAGCTCCCTTTCGTATGACGACCTTTCAAGGATTGTCCGTCAGGGTAAGGAGCTTGGCACATTTATGTATCTTTACACAGGCGGCGAGCCTACAATGCGCAGAGAGGACCTTATGCGCATATGCAGGGAAAATCCCGACTGTATCTTTATGAGCTTTACTAACGGCACTCTTATCGACGACAGCTTTGCTGATGAGATTAAAGAGGTCGGCAACTTCTTCCCCGCCTTCTCAATCGAGGGCTACGAGGAGGAAAACGACTTCCGCCGCGGCGACGGTACCTTCAAGAAGTGTACTGCCGCTATGAAGAGGCTTAAAGACAGAGGACTTCCCTTCGGCGCTTCGCTTTGCTACACAAGCAAAAACACCGATGTACTTGCATCGGACGAATATATGGATTGGCTCATCGAGCAGGGCGTTAAGTTTGCATGGTTCTTTACATATATGCCGACAGGTAACGGCGCTGTAACCGACCTTATGGTAAACCCTGAGCAGAGAGCTCTTATGTATAAAAAGATGCACGAGTGGCGTCATACAAAGCCTATTTTCGCACTTGATTTTTGGAACGACGGCGAGTATGTACAGGGCTGTATCGCAGGCGGAAGGCATTACTTCCACATCAACTCAAACGGCGACTGCGAGCCCTGCGCATTTGTTCACTACTCAAATGTAAACATCAAGGAGAGCTCAGTGCTTGAAGCGCTGCAGAGTCCGCTCTTTATGGCTTACAAGAGAAATCAGCCGTTTTCAAACAATATGCTCCGCCCCTGCCCCGTACTTGATAACCCGGGTGCAATCAGTAAAATGGTTGCAGAAACAGGCGCATACTCAACCGAGATGGAGCATCCCGAAAGCGCTAACGAGCTTTTCGATAAGACCATTGCCGCAGCTAAGGCCTGGAAGGTAAAGGCTGACGAGCTGTTCGACCGCAACGAGTATATCGCAAAGCACGTTAAAGACGAAAATATGTACAATTTTGAAAAGCCCGACGAGGAGCGCGAGTTCTCCGAGTTTGAAAAAACCGAGGCTTAATTTGTGTGATAAGCGGCGTGCAGATATGTGCGCCGTTTTATTGATTTACAGAGGTGTAAAATGAACACTCCGATACTAATTGCCATGCTTATACTTGTAGGTTGCAGCGCCTTTTTCTCAGGCGCCGAAACCGCATTTTCGTCAATTAACAAGGTTAAGCTGAAGGCAATGCAGCAGGACGGAAAACCGAACAAGAGAATTGAGCGCTGTTTAAGGCTCGCTGAGAATTACGACCTTGTACTCTCAACGGTCTTAATAGGAAACAACCTCGTTAACATTGCAAGCACTTCGCTTGCCACGCTGTTTTTCACAGGACTTTTGGGCGACAACAGCGACCTCGGCGCAACGGTTTCAACAATCGTTATGACCGTGCTTGTTCTTATTTTCGGCGAGGTTACGCCAAAGACCTTTGCTAAATACAGAGCGGAGTCCGTTGCCGTTATAATCACACCCGTAATAAGATTTTTTGAAATTCTCTTTGCGCCGTTTAACCTGTTTTTCAGGGGCTGGACTAAGCTTATGAACCGTCTGTTCAAGACTAAAAAGAGCAGCGCCGTAACCGAAGAGGAGCTTAAAGGCTATGTCAACGAGGCGCACACAGGCGGTAATATTGACGAAAACGAGAGCGAGCTTATCCGCTCCTCAATCGAATTTGACGATATTGATGTCGGTGATATTCTTGTTCCGCGCGTCGATGTTGAGGCGGTTGACAAATATGCGCCTTTAAATGAAATAGAGCGTGTTTTCAACTCGACAAATTTCAGCAGGCTTCCCGTTTATATTGACGATATAGACAACATTGTAGGAGTAATCCACGAAAGGGATTTTCAAAACGCAAGAAAGAAAAATCTTAAATCCCTGCGCACAATCATAAAGCCCGTACCGATGGTTTCACCCGATACAAAGATATCAAAGCTTTTAAGAATCTTTCAGAAAAACAAAACTCATCTTGCCGTTGTTATCGACGAATTCGGCGGCACTGAGGGTATCGTTACTCTTGAGGACATACTTGAGGAGCTTGTCGGCGAAATATGGGATGAGCATGACGAGATTGAATACGCAATTGAAGAGGTCGGCAGAAACGAGTACATCGTCAAGGGCAGCGCGTCAATCGACGAGTTCTTTGAATTCTTCGGTATTTACAGGGAGGAAAAGGATATTTCAACAGTCAACGGCTGGGTTATGAAAATGCTTGAAAAAATCCCCGAGAAAAACGACACCTTCACCGCGGAGGGTTTAAACGCTACGGTTTTAAGCGTTGATGGCAAGAGAGCCGACGATATAAGAATTATTGTTGAGGAAAAGAAAAATGCTTCTGAACAGGCTGAAAAAACAGAATAACGGCGCTTACGATTTTATAATCGCAGGGCTTGGAAATCCCGGCCCGAAATACGAAATGACGAGGCATAACGCAGGCTTTCTTGCAATGGATTTACTTGCCATAGAGGAGGGCTTTGACATAAAGCGCTTAAAGCACCATGCGCTTGTTGCGGATACTCAGCTTGAAGGAAAGCGCTGTCTTGTTATGAAGCCCCAGACAATGATGAACGCAAGCGGCGAGGCTGTCGGCGAGGCTGCTAAGTTTTACAAAATTCCTCCCGAAAGGGTTATAATAGTTTATGACGATATCTCGCTTGATGTCGGCAATACGCGCATAAGGCGCAAGGGCTCGGCAGGCGGCCACAACGGTATCAAGAGTATTATAAGCCACCTTCAAAGCGAGAATTTCCCAAGGGTGAAAATCGGTGTCGGCAAAAAGCCCAATCCCGATTACGACCTCGTGGACTGGGTTTTAGGCAAGTTCCCGAAGGACAAGGAAGCCGAGCTTAAAGTGTCGCTTGAAAACACTACAAAAGCAATCCGCCTCATCGTAAAGGGCGAGATTGACGAAGCGATGAACAGATATAATTCATAAAATCGAGCTGAGCCCGTTATACTGATAAGGAGGGCTACCTCCGTGTCCTGTTTTAAAACAGAATTTAATAAGAGTAAAGATTTTCTGAGCCTCAAGAGGAGTGTTGATACCCATAACTCTCCTGTTGGGGCTACGGGCCTTTCCGACGCGTCAAAGGCTTTTATGATTCACAGCCTGTGTAACGACGGCGAAAAGGCATTTGTAATCACGCCCGACGAATCCTCCGCAATAAAGCTTCAGGAAACGCTTTCACAGCTTCAGGAGGATGTGCTTTTATACCCGTCAAGAGAGCTCACCTTTGTTGAGGTTGCAGGCGTCAGCAGGGAGTTTGAACATATCCGCCTCGGCGTGCTTTCAAGAATACTCAGAGGTGAGTATTCCTGCGTTGTTATGTCGGCGCAGGCGGCAATGCTATATACAATGCCCCCGAAGGAGCTTTCAGAAAGAAGCTTTAAAATTGAAACGAACACTATGCTTGACATAGGCGAGCTTGAACAGAAGCTTGTGCGCGCAGGATATACGAGATATGAACAGGTCGACGGCACAAGTCAGTTTGCCGTGAGGGGCGGCATCGTCGATGTCTTTCCGCCCTATCTTGACGAGCCCGTAAGAATTGAATTCTGGGGCGACAACGTTGATACGATTTCCTCCTTTGACATCTACACCCAGCGCAGAAGCACGAGTCTTGACAGCGTTGATATAACGCCATGCCACGAAGTTCTTTTTGAGGACAGCGAAAAGCTCATAAAGAAAATCGAAGCGCTTGCCAAAGGTCTGAAGGGCAAGGCTGTCAAAGCAAGGGAAAAGCTTTATGCCGATTGCGACAGACTTCGCGACAGTGTAAGCCTCACCTGCCTTGACAAATATCTGCCGCTTTGCTACGAGTCAAACGGTATTTTTGATTACCTCGAAGGCAAGCTGTTTGTAGCGGAGAGTGCAAGGGTCAGGGAAAAATGCGTCAAGCAGGAGAAGCTCAACCTTGAGGAGCTTAAATGGTTCATCGAGGACGGTACGCTTTGCAAAGGTCTTGACAAATTCAGCATAAGCTTCAGCGAGCTTACCGACATCTATCAGCAAAACTGCGCGGTGTATCTTGACTCGCTTCCGAGAGGAAGCTTTGATACGCCCGTAGGTCATCTTGCCACCTTCAGCGTACAGAGCTTTAACGCGTTGTCGGGTACTCTCTCACAGCTTAAAGACGAGCTTACGCCGCTTATGAAAAGCGGTTACACGGTCTGCATTATGGCAGGCACCGCAAGAGCGGGCAAGGCGCTCTGCGAGGACATTAACGAAATGGGCTTTGACGCGTTTTCCTTTGAAAACCGCCCGTCAAGGCTTCAGGCAAGGGCTGTAAACATTCTTACAGGGGCGCTTCCCGCAGGCTTTCAGATGAGCAGTATCAAGCTGGCGGTAATCACCCACACACGCAGCCTGCAGAGCAAGAAAAAGAACAAGCGCGTTTCCTCCAAAAACGCAATCCACTCTCTTGATGAGCTTGTCAAGGGGGATTATATCGTACACAATATTCACGGTATAGGAATATTTGAGGGCATTCACGCGCTTGAGATTAACAAGGTAAAAAAGGACTATATCAAGATAAGCTATGCAAAGGGCGACACGCTTTATGTGCCCGTAACACAGCTTGACCTTGTTTCCAAATACATCGGACCGCGCGAGGACAGCAATGTTAAAATCAACCGTCTTGGCTCGCCCGAATGGAAAAAGACAAAGGCAAGAGTACGCGCTTCCGTCAAGGATATGGCGAAGGAGCTTATTGCCCTTTATGCAAAGCGAATGAGCACGCAGGGCTTCGCCTTCTCCGAGGACACGGATTTACAGCGCGATTTTGAGCTTAGATTTGAATATGACGAAACCGACGACCAGCTTCGCTGTACGGAGGAAATCAAGAGGGATATGCAGCGCAAAGCGCCTATGGACAGACTGCTTTGCGGCGATGTCGGCTTCGGCAAGACCGAGGTCGCTATGCGCGCAGTATTCAAATGCGTAAGCGACTCAAAGCAGTGCGCCATCCTTGTTCCGACAACAGTGCTTGCAATGCAGCACTATCAGACTGCGCTTAAAAGGCTTGAGGCGTTCCCCGTAAATGTAGAAATGCTGTCGCGCTTCGTGCCTGCGTCAAAGCAGAAGGAAACGCTTAAAAAGCTTGAGGAGGGACGAGTTGATGTGCTTATCGGCACGCATAAGCTCCTCGGAAAGAATATAGCCTTCAAGGATTTAGGACTGCTCATTGTTGACGAGGAACAGCGCTTCGGCGTTGCTCAGAAAGAAAAAATCAAGGAGCGTTTCCCAAAGGTTGATGTGCTTACCCTCTCCGCTACGCCGATACCGAGAACGCTTAATATGGCGATGAGCGGTATAAGGGATATGAGCATAATTGAGGAAGCACCCGGCGAGCGCCACCCTGTTCAGACCTATGTTATCGAGTACGATTCAGAGGTCGTAACAGAAGCTCTTGAAAGGGAAATTAACAGGGGCGGTCAGTGCTACTACCTCCATAATAATATCGACACGATTGAGGCGAGAGCGCTTGCAATCAAAAAGGCTATACCCGAAGCACGAGTGGGTATAGCGCACGGCAGAATGAGCGAGGAACAGCTTTCCAAGGTATGGAACGAGCTTATTCTCGGAGAGCTTGATATACTTGTCTGCACAACGATTATTGAAACAGGCGTTGATGTGCCGAATGTCAACACGCTGATAATTGAAAACGCGGACAGGATGGGGCTTGCACAGCTCCATCAGATAAGAGGAAGAGTCGGCAGGTCGTCGCGCAGGGCTTATGCCTACTTCACCTTTACAAGAGGTAAGGAACTTAGCGATATAGCAACGCGCAGACTCGAGGCAATCAGGGAGTACACCGAATTTGGCTCGGGCTTTAAAATAGCAATGCGCGACCTTGAAATAAGGGGCGCAGGCTCGCTTCTCGGCAACCGTCAACACGGTCATATGGAGGCTGTCGGCTACGATATGTATTTAAAGCTCCTCGAGGAAGCCGTCGCTGTTGAAAAGGGCGACAGGACCGAGGCTGAGGAGGAAACCGAAAAGGACTGCCTTATTGATATCGCAATTGACGCACACATCCCCGAGGACTATATCTCCTCGACTGCACAGCGACTTGAAGTATATAAGCTTATTGCAAATATCAAAACCGACGAGAACGCCAACGAGGTTTACGCCGAGCTTCAGGACCGTTTCGGCAAGCCGCCGTCAGCGGTGTGGGGTCTTATCGAAATCTCGCAGCTCAGAAACTCCGCTATCCTCCTCGGAATTACCGAGATTGTACAGAGAAACGGCTCGCTTCTCTTTTATATGCAAGAGCCCGATATACGCACCGTTGCGATACTCAATGCCTTTATGAAGGGCAGAGTAACTCTCTCGGCAGGCAAAAAGCCCTATATCGCGGTAAGGCTTGAAAACGAGCTTTCAAATATTGAAACGCTGTCGGAAACGCTTAAAATAATGACAAAGGCGCTTGCAAACAAGAATGTGCAAACACCTGAGCAGGAGGTATAATATGGCTGAAAATGTTGTTATTTTCTATCAGATTAAAGATGAGGTCAAGCTCATAAATATTGATGAAATTGATGAAAATGCAATTACGGCGGGCTATGTCAGCGCGCAGGAGCTTAAAGCGGTAAGTGAAAAGCTCGGCTTTTCCGCAAGCACTGTTGAGGCATGCCAGATTGCCAACACGAATTTCAGAAGCGATGTTGAGGTATACGACAATTATACCTTCACCGAGCTTCGCATAGTAAACCCTGCGGACAGGTTTGAGCGCGAGGACTGCGTTGCGCTTTACATCAAGAAAAATATGTTCCTCGTCGTCGATGTCGAGGACTACGATATGTCTACAAGAAATAAATTTATGGCGGCGATTGAGCGCTATTCACCGCAGAATACCACGCTTGAAAAAATTATTTATTCCTTTATTGACGCACTTATTGTAAACGACTTCAAATTCATTGAGGACACGGGTAATGAGATTACCGGGCTTGAGGAGGATGTGCTGACGGACAGGGCGGACAATGAGTTCAGCCTTGACCTCTTACAACTGAAAAAGGAGCTTCTTACAATGCACAATTACTATGAGCAACTCCTTGACATCACGGACGCGCTTGATGAAAACGAGAATAATATCTTTGAAAGCGACGACCTGATGTACATTTCAAATGTAACAAAAAAGATTATCAGACTGAGGGAGGACACGGACTCGCTTGCAAGTCAGGTCAATCATCTTCAGGACGCGTATTCGTCCTTCCTCGACATCAAGCTTAATAACACGATGAAATTCTTTACTGCAATCACAAGCATATTCTTCCCTCTGACGCTCATCGTCGGATGGTACGGTATGAATTTCAGAACTATGCCTGAGTTTGAATGGAGGTACGGATATATCTATGTGATTATCCTGTCGGCAATAGTGGTAACTGTGCTTGCCTTTTTTGCAAAAAAGCGCAAGTGGTTTTAGGAGAGGAATATGGCTATTGAAATAAGAAGGGCAAAGCCCGAGGACAAAGAGCTTCTCGTCAAATGGAGGCTGGAGGTCATCGAGGATATTTTTGGCAAATACTTTACCGGGCTGCCGAAGGAGGAATACGACGAAATTGTCAATAATACCGTTAAGTATTACGAAACGCAGATTTCTTCGGGAAATCATTACGCCTGCTTTGCCTATGACGGAGAAACGCCCGTTGCCTGCGGCGGCTTCGTTTACTATCAGGAGCTCCCCTCGCCCGATAATCTTTCAGGCAAATGCGCTTATATAATGAATATCTATACAAGCTTTGACTACCGTCAGCAGCGTATCGGCAGTAAAATTGTTGAATATCTTATTGACGAGGCGAAAGCGCTCGGCGCGGAAAAAATATATCTTGAAACCTCAGTTAAGGGTGAGGATATGTACCGCCGCCTCGGCTTTTGCTCTATGAACGGTTATATGATGTTATAAAGAAAAGTCGTTATGATTGACAAGAATCATAACGACTTTGTTTTATTTATAAATTATCTGTATGCTTCTTTGAAGAATTCCGTTTATCGCGGCAATTGCAGTGCCGTAGTTTGTGAAAGGAACGCCCTGCGCCGACGCTTTCAGCATACGGCTTTTCACTTCGGCGTCGCCGAGCATACACGCACCGCAGTGAATTATCAGGTCATAGCCCGACAAATCATCGGGGAAACCGTGACCCGAAGTAAATTCAAGCTCAAGCTCCTTACCCGTATACTCCCTGAGCCATTCAGGAAGCTTCACGGTACCTATATCCTCACACTGCCTGTGATGGGTACAACCCTCGGCAATAAGCACCCTTGCCCCGTCCTCGAGGCTGTCAAGCGCCTCTGCGCCCTTAACGGCTGCGTCAAGGAAGCCCTTATACCTCGCCATCAGTATTGAAAACGAGGTGAGCGGAATCTCCTCAGGCACAAGCTTCATAACCTTTGAAAAAGCCTGTGAATCCGTTATCACAAGCGCAGGCGGTTTATTAAGGGATTCAAGAACTGCCGTAAGCTGCTCAGGCTGAGTTACAAGAGCCGAAGCGCCAAGGTCAATTATATCCCTTATTGCCTGCTGCTGAGGTAATATCAGCCTGCCCTTAGGCGCCGAGGCGTCAATGGGCGTTACAAGCACCGCAATATCATTTTCATTCAGGAAATCCGCAACAAAGCGAATTTCCTTTTTTTCTGCGCCTGCAAGCTTTCCGAGCGCATTTTTAAGCTCCTCAAAGCCCTTGTTTTCCGTTGCGCTGACAAAAACCTCCGTGTCTGAATTCTCGCCGAAGCCGAAAACATCGGACTTGTTTCTCGCAACAACAAAAGGAATTCTGCGTGCCTTTATAAGCTCAAGCAGGTCCTTCTCGCTTTCAAGAAGCTCTCCCCTGCTCTGTGTAACAAGCACGGCAAGGTCGCACTGTTCAAGCACCTTTTCCGTGCTTTTGACTCTCTTCCTGCCAAGCTCGCCCTCATCGTCAATTCCTGCGGTATCAATAATCACAACCGCACCGATGGGCAGAAGCTCCATCGGCTTTTTCACAGCGTCCGTGGTCGTACCCTTAACCTCGCTGACAATGGAAAGCTCCTGATTGGTTATTCTGTTTACAACACTGCTTTTTCCGGCATTTCTCACTCCGAAAAAGCCTATGTGAACCCTCTCAGCCGAGGGCGTTTCATTAAGTCCCAAAACAGCACCTCAATAGTTTATTTTCACTTAAAAGCGGAAATCCCTGTCGCCCTGCTCAATCTTGACAAGGCGCTCTCTCACAATATCCTTAACCTTATCCTTGCCGATATTGTCGATTTCCTTTTCAATCATTTTCTCGCCTATCTCACGCGTATCCTCGCTTGCATAGTCAAGCAGGAACTCCTTGAGCGTCATAAGCGCATTCGGATGGCAGCAGTTCTGAATCTGACCCGACTTACAAAGGCTCATAAATCTGTCGCCCGTCCTGCCCTCACGGTAGCAGGCAGTACAGAAGGACGGAATATAGTCGTTTCTCATAAGCCAGTTTACAACCTCGTCAAGAGTACGGTTATCGGAAACATCGAACTGCTCCGTGTCGTGAGGTCTTTCCTTCTCCGTATATCCGCCGACGGAGGTTCTTGAACCGCCGCTTATCTGACTTACGCCGAGGCGTATAATCTTTTCCCTGACCTCCTGTGTTTCACGGGTGGAGATAATCATACCCGTGTAAGGAACGGCGATACGGATACATGCCGCAATCTTACAGAACATCTCATCCGAAAGCGAATTGTCAAAATCATTCGGGTCAATGTCGTCTGCGTGCTTAACTCTCGGAACGGAAATCGTATGAGGACCTACGCCGTGAACAGCCTCAAGATGCTCTGCGTGCATAAGAAGTCCTGCAAACTCGTATTCGTAATTATCAAGACCGAAGAGTACGCCGAGACCCACATCGTCGATACCGCCCTCCATCGCTCTGTCCATAGCCTCGGTATGATAATCGTAATCGTGCTTGGGACCTGTCGGATGGAGAATCTCATAATTTTTCTTATTATAGGTTTCCTGAAAGAGAATATAGGTGCCGATACCTGCGTCGCGAAGCTTTCTGTAATTCTCAACAGTCGTCGCCGCAATATTGACATTAACTCGTCTGATTGCACCGTTTTTATGCTTGATGGAATAAATGGTTTTTATACAATCAAGAATGTACTCAATAGGATTGTTTACAGGGTCCTCGCCCGCCTCGATTGCAAGGCGCTTGTGGCCCATATCCTGAAGCGCGATAACCTCAGCCTTGACCTCCTCCTGAGTAAGCTTCTTTCTCGGAATATGCTTATTTTTAAGGTGGTACGGACAGTAAAGACAGCCGTTTACGCAGTAATTTGAAAGATAGAGCGGCGCAAAAAGAACAATCCTGTTACCGTAAAAATCCTTCTTAATCTGCTCTGCAAGGTCATAAATTCTCCTGACCGTTTCCTCGTCGTCGCAGGCAAGCAGCACGCTTGCTTCCCTGTGGCTGAGTCCCTTGCGAAGCTCAGCCTTCTCAAGAATACTGTCAATAAGCTCCTTATCGTTTTTATGCTCTCTGGCGTAGGCAACGGTTTCACGGATTTCGCCGTCGTTGATAAACTCCTCCGCCTTCATTGATTTCATATCATATTTCATATTTATAATCTCCTCTGTCTGTAACAATTTCACAGCCCGTGGTTTTTATTCTCTCTTTCAGACAGACAATGCACTGCGCCGCCTCGTCGCCCGTACAAATCTTGTTGTCGTAAAGAAGATATTTGCCTCTTACATCGGACGGTGATAAATTCGGCATAACGACATTTGCGCCTGCGTTTATCCCCTTTTCCCTGCCGAGCGGGTCAACCGTACCGAGTGCCGTTGTGGAAGGAAGAAGAACATTCGGTAAAGTCAGTCTTATGAGCCCGAGCATAAAGAGCGTAAGCTCCGCGCTTCCGCTTTTGTATATATTAAAGGGTGTGTCCGCATGGACGATAAAAGGTCCTATGCCGACCATCTGAGGCTTAATCTCCTTTAAAAACAGCATTTCGTTTGCGAGGTCCTCCTCACTCTGAAAGGGCGAGCCGACCATAAACCCGACGCCGACCTGATAGCCGAGCGCCTTTAAATCCCTGATGCACCTCATTCTGTTTTCAAAGCTCATATTGCTTGGATGAAGCTTCTC
Organism: Oscillospiraceae bacterium; assembly: GCA_902791235.1. GTDB lineage: Bacteria > Bacillota > Clostridia > Oscillospirales > Acutalibacteraceae > Eubacterium_R. The sequence goes on along the minus strand of CADAUV010000008.1, from coordinate 17,860 downwards.
ATAATGAGCCTTGCAGGCGGTTTCGTGGCGCAAAAGATATCTGTCCGCGCCTGCCTCCTTCAGCCTTTTATAGCTTTCATAGGAGCGCTCGCCGAGGGATAGCGTTACCGCGCAGTCGGGATGCCTCGCCTTGAGCTGCCTTATAATACTTTCAAACATCTCATCCGTAAAATACGGGTCCTCGCCGCCCTGAAGCACGAAGGTGCGAAAGCCGAGGCTGTACCCCTCGTCGGCACAGGAAAGAATCTCCTCAGGAGTAAGACGGTAACGCTCCGCCTTAGTGTTCCCTGCACGGATGCCGCAGTAATAACAATTATTCTTACAATAGTTTGAAAACTCGATAAGACCTCTGATATATACCTTTGAGTGATAATACCTATCCCTTACAGCCCTCGCGCGTTCAAAGAGATAATCGGCGCACTGAGCCCTGTTTTTAATCAGCGTGAGATACTCGTCGCGGCTTAAAAAGGCGTCGCGTTCAAGCCTGTCAATTAAAGCCTTATACATTGCTGAAGGCAGCCTTTGAGGACACGCCGTCAAGCTTGCCGATAGCTCCGCAGAGAGTATTTATTACATTCTGCTCTGCGTCAAGCACAACCGTAATGCAGTTTATATTTTTCTTCTCATACGGCAGACCCATTCTTCCGATGATGTACTCGCCGTACTCGGAGAGAATTTCATTGAGCTTTGAAACGCTCTCCCTGTTCTCAACAATAATACCGATAACAGCTACTCTTGTTTCCATAATTACCTTTCCTTTCTAATGATAAAAGCCGTACCCATTCAGAGTACGGCTTTGCTTTTGCTTGTACTCTTTCGGTCAGGGTTTCTTTCCGTCAGAACTACTATGATTTATTAATTATACATTGAACTTCTTTCTTGCGACATAGCTTGTATGAAGGTCGTGGTGAGCCTTATGGCCGCCGAAGCCGTCATACCACTCGCTGTAAAGAGTCTTGATAACAGGAGATTCGTGGCTCATTCTGAGAGGCATATCCTTATCCTGGTCATAAAGAGCCTTTGCACGAACTGCCTTAAGGTCAACAGTATCACGGATATACTGAGGCTGAATCGGCTGTCCGCCGCCGTTTACACAGCCGCCCGGGCATCCCATAATCTCAATAAAGCCCCAACCGTCAGGATTGCCTGCCTTGAGCTTATCCATAACCTGCTTTGCTGCTGCTGCGCCTGACGCAACCACAAGCTTAATAGGTGAACCTGCAAGGTCAACAGTTGCTTCCTTAATGCTGTCTGTACCTCTTACTGCAACGAGGTCAACAGGGTCGGTTGCACCGTTGAGCCAAGCGTTAGCTGTTCTTACCGCAGCCTCCATAACGCCGCCTGTTGCGCCGAAAATAACCGCTGCGCCCGTATCGTCGCCGAGAGGTGAATCAAACTCCTCATCGGGAAGCGACTCAAAGTTTATGCCGAGACGGCTGAACATTCTTGCAGCCTCCCTTGTTGTAAGAGCGACATCAACATCGGGTACGCCTGCTGCGTTCTGGTCGTCCCTTGTAATCTCAAACTTCTTAGCCGTACAAGGCATAATTGAAACAACAACAATATCCTTCGGGTCAATGCCCATCTTCTCAGCATAGTAGGTCTTGATTACAGCGCCTGCCATCTGCTGAGGCGATTTACAGCTTGAAAGATGCTCAAGAAGGTCAGGATAATAGAACTCGCAGAACTTAACCCAGCCGGGTGAGCAGGAGGTAATCATCGGAAGAGTACCGCCGTTCTTAATTCTCTCAACAAGCTCGTTTGCCTCCTCAACTATTGTGAGGTCAGCGCCGAAGTCGGTATCAAATACCTTATCAAAGCCGAGCCTTCTGAGACCTGCTACCATCTTACCCTCAACATTTGTGCCTATCGGCATACCGAAACATTCGCCGATTGTTGCACGGATTGAAGGAGCAGTCTGAACAACAACATGCTTTGTTTCATCAGCAAGAGCTGCCCAAACCTTATCCGTATCGTCCTTCTCAGTGAGCGCGCCTGTCGGGCAGACTGCCGTACACTGACCGCAGGAGATACAAGGTGTTTCGTTAAGTGAAAGACCGTATGCCTGACCGATTGAAGTATCAAAACCTCTCTGGTTAGGACCGATAACCGCAACATACTGCTGCTTGCAGACTGCAACACAGCGGCGGCAAAGGATACACTTACTGTTATCCCTTACAAGATGAGCGGTGCTTGTGTCAACCTGAAAATCAGGCTTAACACCTCTTACCTCATTGTCGTTAACGCCGTATTCAAGGCAGAGCTTCTGAAGCTCGCAGTTTGTTGAACGCGGACAGGAAAGACAATGCTTGTTATGAGTCGAAAGCATAAGCTCAAGAGTTGTCTTTCTTGACTTCTGAACCTTCTCTGTATTGGTAAGTACCTCCATACCCTCTGATACGGGATATACGCAGGAGGTAACTGTACGGAAGCCTCTTCCCTCGTTAACCTCAACAATACAGATTCGGCAAGCGCCGATTTCATTAATATCCTTCATAAAGCAGAGAGTAGGAATTTCAATACCTGTCTGTCTTGCTGCCTCAAGAACGGTTGAGCCCTTGGGAACGGAAACGGCAATGCCGTTAATCTTTAAATTAACCATATCCATAATTCTCCGTCTCCTTTCTTAAACTTTGCTGATTGCGCTGAACTTACAGCCTGAAATACAAGCGCCGCATTTTACGCAATCCTTGGGCACAATCTCATATGACGGGAGCTTATGACCCTCTGCAACATAATTAGTCTTAATAATTGTATTAACAGGACAGTTCCTTGCGCACGCGCCGCAGCCGATACACTTATCCTTATCAATAACATATGTAAGAAGGTCCTTACATACGCCTGCAGGGCACTTCTTGTCCTTAACATGAGCAACATACTCGTCGCGGAAGAACTTAAGTGTTGCAAGTACCGGGTTAGGAGCTGTCTGTCCGAGACCGCAGGCTGAGTTATTCTTAACATAATAACAAAGCTCCTCAAGTTTCTTAAGGTCTTCCATAGTACCGTTACCCGAGGTAATCTTCTCAAGCATTTCAAGAATTCTCTTTGTACCGATACGGCAAGGTGTACACTTACCGCAGGACTCGTCAACGGTGAACTCGAGGAAGAATTTAGCAATATCAACCATACAGCTATCCTCGTCCATAACGATAAGTCCGCCCGAACCCATCATACAGCCGATAGCAATAAGGTTATCATAGTCAATCTTGGTATCAATAAGCGAAGCAGGGATACATCCGCCTGAAGGTCCGCCTGTCTGAGCAGCCTTGAACTTCTTGCCGTTAGGAATACCGCCGCCGATGTCGTAGATGATTTCACGAAGGGTTGTACCCATCGGAATCTCAACAAGACCTGTGTGCTTAATCTTACCGCCAAGTGCGAATACCTTTGTACCCTTTGACTTCTCTGTACCCATTGAAGCAAACCAGTCAGCGCCCTTGAGAATAATCTGAGGTACATTTGCAAATGTCTCAACATTGTTCTCAACTGTCGGCTTGCCGTAAAGTCCCTTAACTGCAGGGAACGGAGGTCTCGGACGGGGCTCGCCTCTGTTGCCCTCGATTGAGGTCATAAGAGCTGTTTCCTCACCGCAGACAAACGCGCCTGCGCCAAGACGGATTTCAAGGTCAAAATCGAAACCTGAGTTAAAGATATTTTTACCGAGAAGCTCATACTCACGAGCCTGGTCAATAGCAAGCTGTAAACGGCGTACTGCGATAGGATACTCAGCACGAACATATACATAGCCCTTGGTTGCGCCGATTGCGTAACCGCAGATTGCCATAGCCTCAATAATACAGTGCGGGTCGCCCTCAAGGACTGAACGGTCCATAAATGCACCCGGGTCGCCCTCATCGGCATTACAAACTACATACTTCTGGTCAGCCTTGTTAGGAGCGCAGAGAGACCACTTGAAGCCTGTCGGGAATCCGCCGCCGCCACGGCCGCGAAGACCTGAATCGGATACGCACTTGATAACATCCTCAGGTGTCATCTCGGTAAGCACCTTAGCAAGCGCTGCGTAACCGTCAACAGCGATATACTCCTCAATATTCTCCGGGTCAATAACACCGCAGTTACGAAGAGCAACTCTGTGCTGAGACTTGTAGAAGTCAGTGTCGTTTAAGGATACGCCGTTAGGAAGCTCCTCCTTAGGAGTGCTTGTCTCGTCATAAACAAGACGCTCAACAACTCTTCCCTTGAGAAGATGCTCCTCAACAATCTCCTTAACATCCTCTGCCTTTACACTGCTGTAAAATGTGCCGTCAGGATAAATAATAACAATCGGGCCGAGTGCGCAAAGACCGAAGCAGCCTGTCTGAACAAGCTTTACCTCGTCTGTAAGTCCGTTTGCGTCAATCTGCTCTCTGAATGCATCCTGAATAGCCTTGCTGCCTGAGGAGGTACAGCCCGTACCGCCACAGACAAGAACTTGTGAACGAATCATTAACCTTTCCTCCTGTTAAATCTGGTCGTTAGTAATGGTATACTCAGTAACTACCTGACCGCCCTTAAGGTGCTTTTCAACAACCTCATGAGCCTTTTCAGGAGTCATCTTAACATAAGTAACCTTTTCCTTACCTGCCTCGAAAACCTCAACGACGGGTTCGTACTGACAGATACCTATGCAGCCTGTCTGCGAAACAGTTACCTTATCGGTAAGTCCTGCCTCGTTGACCTCCTCAACAAACTTGTTGAGTACGGGACGCGCGCCTGCCGCAATACCGCAGGTTGCCATGCCGACAACAACTCTTGTGTCGCCGCTGCCCTCGCGAAGAACAACCTTGTCCTTCATCTTGTCCCTGATTGCCTGTAATTCAGCTAAAGATTTCATAAGCCTTCTTCCTTCCTATAACTTATTTATTATAAATTAATTATTGCCTTGGTACTGCTCATTGAGATACTCCTCAATCCACTTTATAACCTCATAGCTGTTAAGCGGTACATCGCCAAGCACCTGCCTAAGCTCCCTTGTGTCGACATAAGCTTCGCCGCCGACAAAGGTATGACGGAAATAAAAGTCCGTATCGGGATGCCCCTGAATGAGCGTCAAGATTGATGAAACAACATCGCCGAGCGGTGTAAAATCAAGATGCTGCTTGTAAAAAGTGGCTGTAACCTGAGTGCCGTGGTCATCGGGGTACTCCTCCGCCGTTCTTGATTTGATATCAAGCGTGCCGCCCGTCTGCTCGCAGGCGAGCTTTAAAAGCGGAATACCGAGACCGACCTTGCGTGTGGTTCGGGTGGTGTAAAAAGGGTCGATGACCGATTTCACAATCTCCCCGCTCATACCGCAACCGTCGTCCTTTATTGTCAGCACAAGCGTTTCATCATTTTCGTCGATGAGAATTTCCGTCAGGCTTGCGCCTGCCTTCACCGAATTCTCAGCAACATCAAGTATATTAAGTGAGAGTTCCTTCATTTTTCAGTAATTTAAATAACTCTTTTCTGACCTTAGCCGCGCTGTACGGCTCGTCATCAAGCTCAAAATAATTTTCTTTATCCCTCATATCCGTGAGGTAATGGGCGTCCGAGCTTACCACAACCCTCTTGTCCTCAAGGTGATAATCCCTGATATACTCCTCCGCCTTCTCCCTCCTGTTAATCTCCACGATATCAAAATGCGGAGTTTCGGGGAAGGTACCGAGAACTGCGATAATGCCGTTTGACTGCCTGTCGATATGAGCGGGATAGCATATTCCGTTAAAACGGCTTACATATTCGGGCACATCCTCAACCGAGAGGTCGGTTGCGTTTGAGAGGAAATTATCCTCCGTGCCGATTAGGTTATCCTCGCCGTCAAGGATGAGCTGGTCGCCGAAAATATCGATCCTGTTTTTAATAAGCACCCTGTGCCCCTGAAGGTCAGCGTCAAACGCCATAGCGTCCTCAAGCTCCTCAAAAAGACAGATTACATGAATATCCTCGCTTGTCGTAAGCTCGCAGCCCGCAACGCCAATCAGACCGTACCTTTTGCACGCTTCAAAAAAAGCGGGACAATTCTTACAGGTGTTATGGTCCGTCAGGGCGATTATATTAAGACCGCAGATGGTTGCCATTCCTGCGATATTATTCGGCGTGTTGTCGTTGTCGGCACACGGCGACAGGCAGGAATGAAGGTGCATATCATAATAGTATCTGTTCATCAGATTTTACCGATAATACTCATTGCTGTTTCAAATGACGGTTTCTGCGAGCAGAGAACATTAATGCCCTTCTGCACAGCCGTAGCTTTAAGCTCCTCGTCAAGAGTAACGCCCTCGGCGAGAATCACGCACGCAACATCGGAAAGCGAGGCAACCGCAATAACATTTATATTATTCATAATTGTTATCCAAGCGTTATCCTCCTGCGCTCTGCCCATAACCCAACTGAGCAAATCGCCGATATACGCGCCGTGTACCTCCCTGTCAGCCTCGGGCAGACAGAGCGCCTCAAATCCGCAGTCGTCGCAAAGCTCCTTCACTGTCATTTTTCATCATCCTTAATTAACGGACAGCCGTCCATTATTGTTTTATTTCTTACTATGTCCTCCGCAAAAGCTCTGCAGCTCGGCGCACCGCATGCGCCGCAGTCGATACCCGGAAGCGTTTCCTTAATCTTCTGTATGTCCGCCATCATTTTCATTGACTCAATCATACTGTCGGAAAGCCTTGTAATCGGGTGATACTCAGGAAGCTCGTCAAACATATAGCTTTCGGGTATGTATTTCTGTTCATCCTTTGAAAGCCTGTTCTGCGACACGGGCAGATAGTGGCGAAGCGCCTGAAGCCTTGCCTTTGCGACAAACGGATTTTCAACTGCCATTACACCGCCTACGCAGCCGCCGGGGCAGGCGTTAAGCTCAATGAACTGAAGCTTCGGTATATTGCCGTTTTCAATCTGGTCGAGGACTCTTATTACATTTTCAATGCCGTCAGCCGCAAGATAATTTTCATTGAAAAGCGCAGCCGACTCGCCGCCCGAGCTTGCCCATCCGATTCCTATAATGCCCGATTCGTTAAGGGATTTGATTTCATTGTCCGGCGACATTTCGCCGATGAGCTGAAAATAAATATCGCTCATTGAAACGACCTCGTCGACCTGACTCTCGTAATCCGCAAAACCGTTCTTGACATAGCTCACCTTCGCAGGACAAGGAGAGATAAAGCAAACTCCTATATCCTCAGGCTTCAGCTCAGGATGGTTTTCAAGCGCACGCTCCCTCGCAAGCCTTGCGGCAACCTCCATAGGAGGAAGCATATGAAGTATATTTTCATTAAGTGAGGGGAACCTCAGCCCTATAAGCCTAACTATAACAGGACAGGCAGAGCTGATAACAGGTTTTTTAACCCCGGGTGTGTTGAGATAAATCCTTGTGTATGCCGATACGAATTCAGCCGCCTTGGAAACCTCAAACACATCATCAAAGCCTATACGCAGGAGACCGTCAAGTACATAGTCCACATCGTCAAGATTATCAAACTGACCGTAAAGCGTGGGCGCAGGCAGAGCAATTTTATACTTGAACCTGTCCATATTCTCAAGCTTTGAGCAGACTGCTTTTTTCGCCTGATGCGGACAGTTCCTTATGCACTCGCCGCAGTCGATACACCTTGTGTCGTTGATAACCGCGTGGCCGAGAATGCGTATAGCTTCCGTCGGACAGTGCTTTAAGCAGGTTGTACAGCCCGTGCACTTACTGCTGTCAAGCAGGACGGAATGTTCATAGTTATGCATAGCTGTTCACATAGCCTTTCTGTATATAAAAGGCACTACTGGATATTAACCCTCATAGTAACCGTTGTACCCACGCCGACTGTTGACTCTATATTCATATAGTCGGTATAGCGCTTCATATTGGGAAGTCCCATACCTGCGCCGAAGCCGAGCGAGCGCGTGGTGTCGGAGGCAGTGGAGTAACCCTCCTGCATAGCCTGCTCAACATCCTTGATACCGGGGCCCTTATCGGAGAGTATCATTTCAATATACTCCTCGGTAACCCTGACATCAACATCGCCGCCGTTCGCGTGAATAACCATATTAATCTCGCCCTCGTACATAGCGATTGAAACACGCCTGATAATCTCCGAGGGAAGACCTAATTGCCGTAAAATTTTCTTGATTTGTACCGATGCCTGACCGGCTGATGTAAAATCATCGCCGTCAATATCAAAATGAAAAACTAATTCGTCGCTCAATTTTTCACCTTATTGCCTGCAAGGCCGTTTGAGTAAAGAATACCGCAAGCCTCATAAAGCCTCTTGCTGGTTTGCATAACAACAATTCCGCTTTCCTCGGCAAGCTTGAGCATTTCAGGCGTGGGCGCCTTTGAGCGCACAAAAACAATACAAATCATATCCATCATTACGGCAGTACGGATAACCTGTGGGTTAACAAGACCTGTGAGTAAAACCGCCTGGTCCTTGACATAAGCAAGGACATCGCTCATTAAATCACAGCCGCAGGCAGAATACACATGACGGTCCGTATTTTCTTCACAGCAGAGAACCTCAGCATCAAGAAGCTCCTGCATTTCTTTGATTTTCATATCAGTAATTCCTTATCTTTTACGCGGTGTATTTTTCAACAATACCTGCAACATCCTTCTTTGTAAGCTTGCCGTAAACCTCTTCGTTTACAGTGAGCACGGGACCGAGACCGCAGGCACCGATGCATCTGCACGCTTCAATTGAAAACTTACCGTCCTCAGTACATTCGCCGACGCCGATGTTAAGCTCATTCTGAAGCTCGTCGATAAGTGCCTGTGCGCCCTTTACATAGCAGGCAGTTCCCATACATACCGAGATGTTGTAATCACCCTTCGGTGAAAGTGAGAACTGAGCGTAAAAGGTTGCTACTCCGAATACCTTTTCAAGCGGTACATCCATACCCTCGGCAATCATTTCCTGCACCTCAAGAGGAAGATAGCCGTAGATATCCTGAGCCTTCTGCATCACTGCCATAAGAGTGCTTTTATCAGCTTTATGCTCGTCAATGACAGCCATAAGCTGAGCTTTCTGCTCAGGTGTGCCGTTAAAAGGAATTTTACTCATTTTTTTCTGCATAAGTTTACTCCCTTCATTAAATTTACTTATCCTATAATAGCGACGATTGTTAATTTGTTAACAATGGTCAGTGTATATAATAACATAAAAATAAGAGTTTGAAAAGACCTTTTTTAAATTATTTTAAAATAATATATAATAATTATTACCAAATAAAAAAACGGAGGGAAAACCCTACAAAAAAACGGAAGGAAACCTTCCGTTTTTTTGTAATCATATCATCTTTCCGTTTAAAGCAAAACGATACATCCTTCCGCTGATGAAAACTCTTCCCGTAGCCATTCTGCCGTTTGAATACAGGTAATACCAGTTATTCTGATATCTCACCCATCCCGTCTGCATTACGCCGTTATCATCAAAATAATAATAGTAACCTTTTATCTTTTCCCAGCCCGTCTGCATAACGCCCGACTTATTCATATAATACCACTTGTTATTAACCTTTTGCCAGAAGGTGCGCATTGCGCCGTCGTTGCCGAAGTAATACCACTCTCCGTCAAGCTGCACCCAGCCGAGCTTCATTCTGCCGTCGTCGCCGAAGTAATACCACTTGCCGTTATCCTTAACCCAGCCCGTCTGCATAACGCCCGAGTTTGAAAACAGATACCATTTTCCGTAAATCTTAACCCATCCTGTACGGACAATTCCGTCGTTGCCCATATAGTACCAGTTACCGTCAAGCTCCTTCCAGCCGTGCTGTAAACGGCCGCTGCCGTTAAAGTACATAAGCGTACCGTTTATGGTTTGAAAGCCCGTATTCATCAGTCCGTCCTCGGAGAAATGGTACCATTCGCCCTCGCTTTTAAGCCAGCCCGTGAACATCTCTGAGTCCTTATAATAATAGTAGTCAATTATGTTAGTATCGCCCCATTCAACAGTCCAGCCCTGCCAGCCGTCCTCAATGCTGAGGTTTCCTATACAACCGTCAGCACTGTCAAAATACGCCTCGTCGCCGCTACCCCTGAGATTATAAAACTCCACGCCTTCATCGTTAAACTGCGTAACAAGGGCGTTTTCACTGCAGCCCGCCTCGTAGAAAACGGTGTTGTACTTTTCCTTGGCATAGGTCATCGCCATGGCGTAAGCGCCTCTCTGATTTACGCCGTTTACATCAATCCATCTGCGTGTAGCAACGGCATAAACGGGCTTGAGCGCGTCAAGCATACCCCTTGAATTAGAGCCCGAATAGATACCGTGGTGCGACATTTTAACAACATCAGCCCTGCCGATATCGTCTGCAACAGCCTGCGCAAGCTTCTGCTCAGCCCTGTCCTCAACATTTATGTCGGCAAGGCTCACAAGCTTGGACTGTCCGTCAGTGATAGCGGTTACAATCGAATTGACATTTTCATTCCTTGTAGTATGGTGATTATACAGATTGTATAATCTTATGTTGAAATTACCGAAGTAAAACGACAGGCAGTCGTCATAATAGGAGGCCTGAGAATCCGTGATATATCTCATACCCGAAAAATTGCCCGTCGCGCGCATCGAAGCAAAAAGCTGTGAATAATCACAGCGGCTCTGTTCCTCGGTTTCCTCAAAGGAAATGCCCTGAGAAAGCTCCGCAAGGACGCTCTGTCTGTTTTGCATAGCATTTACAGCCTGATAAAAATACGCCTGATTATGCCAGCTCGTTCTGCCCTGACTTTCCGGGTCGCTCTCGCTGACATCCCCTTCGGTCTGCTCCTGCGTATCATCCGTATCGTCGCCGAGGTCATCATCGGTGCCGTTCGTATGGTAATACTGTTTGTAGAAATACACCGTATTTTCATCAACAAGTGAATACGCCCCGTTGCCATCGTCAAACACAAGCGACGCAATCTCAGGCACACCGCCTATATGGTCCGAATGTGAATGAGTCGCAATTATAAAATCAAGGTGCCTTACGCCGAGAGTTTCAGCGAAATATTTAACAGCGTCCCTGCCGTTTCTGCCCTCCTGCTGACAGGAAAGAGAATAAGTCGGCGAGGGGTCGCAGTAGTAAACCGTCCCGTCCGAATCAACAATATGGTCGTCATATCTGTGGCCCGTATCAATAAGTCCGTAATGCCCGTCCGACTCTATGAGAATGAAGTCCGCCGTCGGCGCGCTCTCACCCGATATATTGTAAAAATACACTCTGCCTGAACCTTCGTGCTGAGAAAGCGCAAAGGTCGGCACAGCGCCGAAAAGCATTACAGTTGCAAGCAGTACAGCAATTATTCTTCCAAGTAGCCTCATATGTGCCTCCCTGTTCAATATCAATTTATATTATGATTTTTTCTGAAAAAAGTCAAGTTAAGAATAAAATATTTACAATTGCAGATACTATCTTTGCGGAGGTGAAATTATGACATCAAAGGAATTACTCTATATTGAGGACGCACTTGGCCACGAGCAGTATTTTATCACAAAATGCAAAGAAACGCTCACAAGCGTCAGCGACCCGAAGCTAAAGGCGTCGATACAGGATATGGCAACAAGACATCAGCAGATTTTCAACAGCTTTTTAAGTCTGCTCGGATAAAAAGGAGAAAACAAAATGCAGGACAGAGATTTAATGCAGGATATTTTAATGCTTGAAAAGGGCGTTTGCGACCTCTATATGCACGGCTCAATCGAAGCCTCGACGCAGAATGTCAATCAGGCATTCAGGTCAGCCCTCGGCGAATCACTTTCGCTTCAGCAGAATATTTATCAGCAGATGAGCGATATGGGCTGGTACCAGACGGACTGTGCGCCCGAGGATAAGGTTACTCAGCTTAAAATGAAATTTACACAGCAATAATGAAAAAAGCAGCGGTTTTAAAAAACCGCTGCTTTTTATCTCTCACGGATTAATACATACTCCGCTCTTATTAAATTTATAAACCTTGCCCTTATAGGTAAAGTCAGCAGTGCGCATTTTGCCCGAGGCTTCAAGATAATACCACTTATCGTCCAGTCTGAGCCAACCTGTCTGCATTTTACCGTCGGAATTCAGATAGTACCATGCGCCGCTCACTCGCCGCCAGCCCGTCTGCATAACGCCGTCATCATTGAAATAATACCATGCGCCGTTTATTTTCTGCCAGCCGTAGCGCTCAGCGCCGTCGGTGCCGAAATAGTGCCAGTTCTCCTCATCAAAAAGACTGAGCTTCCGCCACCCCGTAAGCATTGCGCCGCTTTCGTCCAAATAGTAATAACAGTCCTTAGCCTCATCGTAAAGCCAGCCTGTCTGCATAATTCCGCTGTTTGCTTCAAAATAATACCATTTGCCCGAAATCTTCTTCCAGCCCTTTACGGCGCTGCCGTTACTGCTGAGGTAAAACCAGCAGCTTTCGCCGCCGTTATCGACAAGGTACCAACAGGAGGACTTCATAACGCCGTTTTTATCAAAGCAGTAGGTCTTACCGTCAATAATGGCATATGTATCGCTGTACATATACGCAAAGTCCTCGTCAAAATAATACCACTTATTCTTAATAGACCTCCAGCCGCGAACGGATACGCCATTATCATAATAATACCAAGCGACGCTCTCTATGTCCTCGTCCTCATCGTACACGCGCTCACTGCGCCAGCCGCTTTCATCGGCATAAACAGGAACAGCCGAAAGGAGTAAAAGGACTAAGGAAACCGTTATGCAAAGCAGTTTTCTCATCTCTTAACCCGCCTTTGAAATATTCTCGGCAATATGCCTTAAATCAAGAGTACAAAGCTCCCTTAATTCCTCATCCGTCGTAATTCCGTCGCTGTCATAGCCGTCCGAAAGCTCAGCCGGCTTTTTACCTGTGATATACGACTCATAAGCCGCAATCTGCTCATCCCATTCCCTGTGGATGGAGGAATTCTTTTTAAGTCCGTACTGCTCGCCAAGCGATTTATTCGTGCGATATGCGCCCGGATAATCCGCAAATTCGTTACCCGAAAGCGTAAGCCCGCACTCCGACTCGTCAAGCGAGGACGAGGTGATTTCGCCCTTATTGTTAAGTGTAAGAGCCGCGTAATCAATTACATAGATTACATTGTCATCACTGCCGTCATCGGACTTGTAGGCGCTCATAAGAAGCTTTAATTCATCCTTAGACTCAGCGCCCCTTGCGTGCGACTCGCCGATTGCCTGCCTTACCGCCTTTACAATATTTCCAAGGTCCATATTGCAGACCGCTTTAAGCTTTTCATCAACGGGCTGACCGCTCAGATAGTCAATAAGCGCGTCAATCTCGCCGCTGTTCATTCCGCTGATATATTCCTCAAAGGCGTCAACCTTTTCTCTCCACTCGCCGTCGCCCTCACCGACAGTTTTAACATCGGTAAGCTCAAGACCGTTTTTCGCATTCAGTTCAAGCCTGAGCTCGTCAATCTCGGCGCTGATAATTCTGCCCTCGTAATCCGTCGTAACAGCCGCAACGGTTGATACAACATCACGCCTCGAGGTATCCTCAACATCCTCGCTCATACGCACATCACAGATTATGCCGAGCCCCGTCCTTACTGCGTCGGGGTCATCGTCAGCATAGCTCATCTCTTCAGGATTGGTAGTCCTTTCCCCTTCGTCCGTACCCTGCTTTGTACACGAGGCAAGGCAGAACGCCATTATTAGAGCAAGCATAAGTGCAAGAGCCTTCTTATAATTAACCATAAACCTTTATAATCTTTCTCGGGCATTTGTCCACACAGATACCGCAGTGGGTACACTTATCGTAGTCAATTACCGCAATATTATTCTTAAATTCAATTGCTTCACTCGGGCAGTTCTTTGCGCAAAGACTGCAGCCGATACAGCCTGCCGTACAGGCGTTTTTAACCTCAAGACCGCGAGCCAGCGACGCGCACTGCACCCTGTGGGTACTGTTTGCGGGCACAAGCTCAATAAGATGATGAGGGCATACCCTCAGGCACTTGCCGCAGGCAATACACATATCCTCGTCAACCACAGCCTTACGGTTGATAATACGGATTGCCTTCTGGTCGCACACTCTCGCACAGGAGCCGAAGCCGAGGCAGCCGTACTTACAGGCATAAGGGCTTGAGCCGGGCATCATATCGGCGTAAACACAACTGTCAATGCCGAAATAGTCGTACTCAACCTCACGCTTATCGCTCGTACCGTCGCATTTTACATATGCGACCATACGGGTCATCTCTCCGACCTCAACGCCCATAATGCTTCCGACCTGCGCCGCAACATCGGCGCCGCCGACGGGACAGGCGGAAACGGGAGCCTCGCCCTTAACGATTGCAGCAGCGCACGCATCGCAGCCTGCAAAGCCGCAGCCGCCGCAGTTGCTGCCGGGGAGTACATCTCTGACCTTCTCCTCCCTCTCGTCAACCTCTACATAAAAAACCTTCTCGGCAACGGAAAGCACGATACCGACGATAACGCCGATAAGCGCAACTATTCCGACCGCCGTAAGCACTTCGTTAAAATTAATTACTGCTGTCATTTCCTTACCTCCTTATGCAAACGAGCTGAAGCCGAAGAATGCCATTGACATAAGGCAGGCTGTGAGTAAAACGGCAGGCGTGCCCTTAAAGGACTCGGGGAAGTCGTTTGACTCGGTTTTCTCACGGATTGAAGCCATAATCACTATTGCGATTGTAAAGCCTACCGCTGTACCGAAGCCCGATACAACGCTTGTTATAAGGTCATATTCCTTCTGAACATTCGTAAGCGCAACTCCAAGTACCGCGCAGTTTGTTGTGATGAGCGGAAGGAATACGCCAAGCGCCCTGTAAAGTGAAGGAACCATCTTCTTGAGAAACGCCTCAACGAGCTGAACAAGAAAGGCGATTACAAGAATGAATACGATTGTCTTGAGATAAACCAGATTGAATCTCTCAAGCACCTGAGTGTAAATAACACTTGTTACCGCTGAAGCAAGAGTGATAACGAATATTACCGCACCGCCCATTCCTCCTGCGGTCTTAACATTCTTCGATACGCCGAGGAACGGACAGATACCGAGGAACTGACTGAGTACAACATTATTTACAAGAGCGGTGGTGATAAGTACCAGAAACAAAGTATTAGCCATTGTTCTCCTCCTCTCTTGAAGGACAGTTTGCGCAGTCGCCGTCGCAGCCGCCGTTGCCCTTTACATGACGGTTAGCACCCTTGAGCTTCAGCTTGTTCTGTATTGCGGTAAGCATTGCAAGCACAAGGAAGGCGCCCGGTGCCATTACGAAAAGCGTTACAGGCTTGTAAGCCGAAGGCATAACCTGTAAGCCGAAAACAGTACCGTTACCGATAAGCTCTCTTACAATACCGATAATGACAAGTCCGAAGGTAAAGCCGAGACCGATACCGATACCGTCAAAAATCGAGAGGAGCGGTCCGTTCTTTGAAGCGTAGGACTCCGCTCTGCCGAGAATGATACAGTTTACAACAATGAGCGGGATATATATTCCCAGACTCTCATAAAGTGAAATCGCATATGCGTGCATAAGCATTTCAACAATTGTTACAAAAGAAGCAATGATTACGATATAAACAGGTACTCTTACGCCTGTCGGAATAACCTTGCGAAGCAGCGAGATAAGCAGATTTGACATAACAAGCACTGCCATGGTTGCAAGTCCCATGCCAAAGCCGTTTTTCGCATTAGTCGTTACGGCAAGCGTCGGACACATACCAAGCATAAGCACAAAGGTAGGATTTTCCTTAATTATACCGTTATAAAGTCTTTCAAGTATACCCTTCAATCCGCTCACTCTCCTTTCTCTGCAAGGCAGGTATTATAAAATTCGGTTGCGGCATTGAGCGCATTCTGCACAGCGGTTGATGTAATCGTTGCACCGCTGATTGCGTCAAACTCATTATCGCCTGCTCCGCCACCCTTTACCAAGCTGAGCGTGCCTGCGGTTTTACCTGCAAACTGTGATTTGAATTCATCGTCGGTGCTTTTTGCGCCGAAGCCCGGCGTTTCACTGTGCTTTACAACCTCAAAGCCCGTGAGCTTGCCGTCCTTGATACCGATTGCTATCTGCACATCGCCGCCGTAGCCCTGCGAGCTTGTTGCGGAAATAACATAGCCCTCCGTGTTTCCGCTTTCATCGGTAACTGCGAGGAAGTTGTCAATCTTACAGCCGCTTATGCCTGCGCTTTCGATAACGCCTGCGGACTCTTCAAGAAGCTCTGCTTCATTATCAAGCTCGGCAAAATCAACAGCTGTCGGATAAACAGCCTGATATGATTTATTTCTCGCGTCAATCTCAGCCTGTGCAATTGAATCCCTTGTAATCTGATTAACCATCGCAAGTGCGAAAACTGCGATTACCGCAACAAGGAAAAGCACGAGAGTGTTTGGAATAAGCTTAGACTTTTTCACGCTTGCTCACCCCTTTCACCTTTTCAGCTATGCTTGCGCGCTCACTGCCGAAGGGCTTCGGATAAGTGAGCTTTTCGATCATAGGAACAAGAAGATTTGAGAAAATAATTGCGTAGGACACGCCCTCCGCCGACTTTCCGAGTATTCTGAAAAGCGCGGTTAGAAGTCCGAGAATAACGCCGTAGATGTACTGACCCTTTCTTGTAATCGGGCTTGTTACATAGTCGGTCGCCATAAATACTGCGCCTGCTAAAAGGCCGCCTGCAAGCACCTGTGAAAGAAGGTACTCGCCCGTTACAGCCTCGCCTCTCGCAAGCCTCATAATTGCAATAAACACAACTGTCGAGCAAATATATGTAACGGGGATTCTGAGTGCGATAACCTTGCGTGCCACAAGATAGAGCGCACCGATTAAAATTGCAAACGCAGAAACCTCGCCGATACAGCCTGCATGCTTACCGATGAAAAGGGTCATAAGGTCGAAGCTTTCGCCCGCCTTAATTCTTGCAAGCGGTGTCGCGCCTGTGTACAGGTCGGTTGTGAAATTTGTCATCGCGCTTCCGAAGGAAATAACAAGGAAGCATCTGCCTGCAAGCGCAGGATTCATAAAGTTCTGTCCGATACCGCCGAAGAGCATCTTTGCAACGATAATTGCGAAGATACCGCCGAGCACGGGCAGATACCAGGGAACGGTCGACGGAAGATTGAGCGCAAGGATAAGTCCCGTAACAAGCGCCGAGCCGTCAAAAACCGTAATTTCCTTTTTAAGTGCAAGCTCAAAGAGCGCCTCGCTTGCGATACAGGAAACGACCGCCAGCACAATCACCTTGAGCGCGCCTAAGCCGAAATTATAAACGCCGAAGGCAAGCGTGGGGACAAGCGCAATTGCAACATCAAGCATAATTTTCTGCGTGGTGTTTTTTGCGCGTATATGCGGTGAAACCGAGACATTATACATTATTTGCCACCCTCCTTTTCCTTAGCCTTCAGCTCGCGAAGCTGAGCCTTGCCGAGCTTAAACATCTGTGTAAGCGGTATTTTTGCAGGGCAGCCGTAAGCACAGCAGCCACATTCGATACATTCCATACCGCCGTATTTTTCAAATTTTTCAATATCGCCGACCTTTACCGCCCTGCCCATCATCTGCGTGTATCCTTTCTTCCAGCGGTTCTTCACCAAGGGAATCATGATCGGCTCTGTCAAGGGATAAACCGGATTGGAAAGAGCACGCCGGCTTGCAGGCAGGGCACAGAAAACTCCGGGAGAGTATTCCGTTGAACGACATGCCACACAGTCGCACCAGATGCGTGCATCAAAAATTGTTACCCAGGGGCGGCGCGGCGGGAGTGCCGCAGCGCTTCCCTGAACATACAGCCGGCTTCCGTAGAAAACCGGCAGACAGACAAGGAGGTCTTGTATGAGAAACCAAATGTTGAAGGCTGCTTCCGTGGTCACCGCGGCTGCACTGCTTCTGCCTGGGACCGTTCTGGCAGAAGAATCTTCCGGCGCATCCGGAAG
>CADAUV010000007.1 GCA_902791235.1 Oscillospiraceae bacterium | reverse complement strand
TTCGTCTCGCAGATAACTATTCTTTGCGCCAGTTGTTTTTGCGGTTGGTTTTCTTTTTCCAATGCAACCATTATCGGTTAAAAACTTTTCTAAAGCAAGGGCATGTTCATCGCTCTTTTCTGAAACTTTATACGCTTTTTGAAACTTATCAACAATATTAATTAAATCTAAATGACGGCCATTTACAAGTAACAAATATGCAAGCTTGTCTCTGAATCTTTTACTATCCGGTCCAAACTTTTTCCCGATTTCTAACAGTTCAAATCCTGTATCAGTTAGTCTTCCTTCACTACGAGACCATAGTTCCAATTGCACCAAAGGAATTTTGTAATTCTGCTTTTCAGATTTCATAGACGCTTCAGAACCAGTTTTTGAGCGTGGATTACCATTCCATTGTTTCGTCTGCTTATTAATCATCATTTTGTAAAACGTTGGATATATGTGTTGAGAATAGATATCACCGCTATAATCATTATACATAAAGCTCAAATTTAATAAATCGTATAACTCGTAATGGCTAATATCTCTCCACCAGCACCAAAATGTTTGGTTACTTGGTGTTTCAATTTTTAGTTTTGCTTCGTCTCTTAAAACAGTAATTGGTCTTAACAGATCAATTGTTTCTTTATTATAATCGTATGCATAAAGCGAAGTTGCAACTGTTTCAAACTCTGGCGATTTTAAGGTATCAGCTATAAAATCGGCAATATAAAATCCATCATCAGCAACATATGGCACAATTAATCCCGAATACATATGCTTTTGTAAATATGCCAATGACTGTCCAAGACCAGTTAAATACTCTCTTTTATTTTGGAAAGGTGGTTTAAACTCTAGCGCATAGGTTGCATTAAGTACTTCATCAAAACACACATAATCAGGTCTTGGCCAATCCCAATCGCCAGTACGTATAATAGAATCAGAAAAAACTTGTTTGAAATCTGCATCTGATACGCGAATTTTATTTAGGATTGTATCTCCATAAAATGTTGCGGCTGCATCATGAAATTCACCCATGTTTAATTCTCCTTTGAAAGTGTTTTTTCAATATGCTTTGCTAATTGATATGCTAATTCGACTGGCACAGCATTTCCTACTTGTATACATTGATTTTGTCTTGTGCCACAAAAAACAACATCATCGGGAAAGGTTTGAATCCTTGCAGCTTCCCGAACTGTCAAACTTCTGTTTTCCGTCGGATGAAGCGGAAAAGCATTGTGTCCTGGCACCATGGTTGTTGCAGGCTTAAAACGGCTTAAACGTCTATACACATGACTGAAATTTTTCAGTTCATTATTAGAATAGTCACTTCGCGAACCATATGCAATATCCGCAGGCAAACCGTTCTTTGGAATACCCTCACCTTCTTTGATATACTTTATTCTTTCTGTTACGACCGCATTATGTTTCATTGGAATATGGTTTGGTATTTCATTTTCCTTTCCTACTAAATCACCAATTGCGGCACCTACGGTTACATACTCTTCAGGTTTATGTGTCTTTTCAGGAAAAGTAGGAGAAATATTCAAGTCTTTCCTAATACCCATAAAAAAGACTCTATTACGCATTTGTGGGACACCATAATCTGCTGCACACAAAACTTTAGATACTACATTATACCCAATACTCTTAAACTCTTCTTCGATTGCAGTCTTAGTTTTTCCTCCGTTTGATGACAATAATCCCCTTACATTTTCCATAAGAAACGCTTTAGGTTTAATGGTGTCTACAAACCTTATAAACTCAAAAACCAATTCGTTCCTTGGATCTTTAACTATTCTTTTTCCAATAGTTGAAAATCCTTGGCAAGGTGGTCCTCCCACAATTACATCCACTTTATTACAATACTTGTTAAGAAAACCGTTACTAATATTTCGAATATCTGATTCTATAATCTTAACCGAAGGATAATTCATCTTATGCGTATCAATAGCTGGTTCCCACATCTCAACAGAAAAAACAGGATTATATCCAGCATCCATAAATCCTCTTAATAAGCCTCCTGCACCGCTAAACAAATCAATAAAAGTTAAACTATTTTGTTTTTTCATAATACTCATCCAACTCCTTTTTGATCTGCTCTCCCCAAGCTTTAGCCAACATAGGCGGAACCGCATTCCCAACTTGCATGCATTGCTTGTGTCGTGGACCAACAAAAATATAATCATCTGGAAATGTCTGAATCCTTGCAGCTTCTCTCACGGTAAGGCTTCTATCAAGCCAAGGATGTATTGGAAATGCATTATGACCCGGAACCATTGTTAATGACGGCTTATCTCTATGAAGCCTTTTAAATGTATTCCCAAAATTCTTTCTATATAATTCAGGTGGTAAATCCTTTTCAGGTAATCTTCCACCTTCAGGTATTAATTGGTATCTCTTAATATTTATTTCTCCGTGTTTTAACGGAACATGATTGATTTTCTTGTTTTCCTCTACTTTAGCTAAATCCCCAATGGCTGAATTGACCGTATTCCACGGCGTACTACCATTTTCAGAATGCGTAGGTATTGGCGGAGTCATTTTTATACCAACTCGATTACCATAGAAAAAAATTCTATTTCGGATCTGAGGAACGCCATAATCAGCTGCATTTAATACAATACAGTTAAATTCGTAACCCGTTTCCGCAAATGTCTTTTTTATCTCTTCAAATATGGCACCTTTTTCTCTGGTTAATAACCCCTCCACATTCTCCATAAGGAAGAATTTTGGCTTAATATAATTCAATATACGAATGTATTCCTTAAACAATGTATTCCTTGGATCTTTTTCATTTCTCTTGTTAGGATCTGATGATATTCTTTTTCCGATAGTTGAAAATCCCTGGCATGGTGGTCCACCAACAAGAACATCTATTTCTTCCTTAATATACTTGTCAAGAATATTTTCATCCAAATCATGTATATCCATTCTAAGAAATGGAATTTGAGGTCTATTATTAATATGAACCTTTTCACAATACTCGTCAAAGTCCGTGGAAAAAACGATTTCATATCCAGCTTGTTCAAATCCAAGTTCTAATCCACCTGCTCCGCTAAACAAATCCACGATTTTATATTTTTTGGGCTTTTTCATAATGTATCTCCAATAATAAAACTATTAATTCAATTTAATAGAATTTATTATAACACAAAATATAGAAAAAATAAAGAAAAATAGTATAAATATAGTAAGAAAACCAAAAAGCTCACCACAAACAAAGCCGAACATTACGTTCGGCTTTGTTTGTCTATTTTTCTTTTTTCTTGTATTATGTTAATATCTTTCAAAAACTCTTCTGCGCTTGCTTCTACAAGCTTTACAGGGACTGCATTTCCAATCTGTAATGCCGCTTTTGTCAAAGAATTACTAAAGACAAAATCATCTGGAAAAGTTTGAAAGCGCGCAGCTTCTCTTATTGAAATTGCACGGTTTTGGGAATAGTGTCCGTATCTACCTTTGCTGTAACACAAGCACCCGCCAGTCATAGTGGGTGCAGGCTTATTCGGGTCCATTATTCCGTAAACATCATTGTGACCAGTAAAAGTACTTCCATCCTCTTTTTTCTTTTTATGGCAATCCAACACCATTGAATCGGGTAAACAAGAACGTGATCCCCCGTGCGCACGAATGTATTTCATCTTTTTCAGATTATCTTCACTTAAGTTGGCACATTTATGGTTGTATACTTTCTTTTTCCCTGTACCTTTGTACTCTTTTCCAACGCCTAGTCTCGGAAGATCATCTATAGCCTCTTTTGCCGTAACCCATTTAGGTAACTCGCTATCTTTTTTATTGCTATGTGTCGGTTTTGGAAGAGAAAACTCCAATCCACACGCTTTAAGTTCTTCATAAACATCCATTCTTACTGCATGCAATACGAATCTTTTTCTCGTTTGAGGAACACCATAATCAGCCGCATTCAAAACATCTTTAAGGACGAGATATTTTTCATCTTTTCTGCCTTTTTTGTTTTCAAGCCTTCTTATGAACGAATTCAGAATCCTCGAATTGAATTTTGTGGTAATACCCGGAACATTTTCCATTAAGATAAATGGCGGATGTATTTCTTCAATCAACCTCAAAAACTCAAATAGAAGCTTTTTTCTTTCTTTTTCGCTTTTTTGCCGATTTTTAGGATTTTGCATAGAGAAATTTTGGCACGGCGGACAGCCGGCAAACAGATAGAGTTCCCCTTCCTGTATGCCAGCTTTTTTAAGTATCTCTTCACCTGTAACTTCACAGACATCTTTGATGATAACATCAACATTTTTCAAAGGCTCATAATTTGAATAGGTTTCCGCAGCTGATTTATCTAGTTCAACAGCCACTTTTACATCAAATCCTGCACGTGACAATCCGCAAGAGACGCCACCGCACCCCGAAAAAATATCTATCGCTTTTGCCATTTTTTCTCCTTTAATCAAATGCCGCTATTTCCTTTTCGCCATTCGGAGTGTTAATAGTTGGAGGAGTGTCGGTTCTTTTAAAGTTATCTGCTTTTTTAGAGCACATCGCTTTAAAATCGCATTTATCGCATTTATCGCGGCAAGGACGTCTTGGAAAATCATTTTCAAGGATTCCTCCAACAGCCCATTCAATCACCTTTATTGCATTGTCAACCGAATCGTTGTCAACAGGTATTGAAGTCCTAACATTATCTTTAAGAGTGTGAATGTATCCCGTTTCAACATTCTCACCCATAATCTCTTTTGCAGCCTTAGAATACAATTGAACTTGAAGTGACATATCTCGCCAATCATAATCTCCCGTATCATCTGGTAGTTCCATTGTCTTAAAATCAATTACATCGGCTGTTGTAATATGACGTTCTTGGTCTTCTTTAAGCAGTAAATCAATTGCTCCAGTTACTAAAGCGTCTTTTACGGATATTTCAAATCTCGCTTCGTCTTGACGAACTCTACCAAAATCATCCGCATATTCTACTGAATACTCTTTGAGAATTCGTTCCAAAAGAGCTTTAGCTCTTTCATAAGAACCAGGTCTATTTACTGGGTCAGCACTCGGGAATACATGCTTGAGCATAAATGTTTTATCAACGATTTCTTTTACCTCATCTTCAGTTGGGGCATGATCTTTGAACAGTTGATGGAGCCTTTCTAAAGTTGTATGGCTCGTTTTTCCAAAGCCGAACAATTCAGGAACGGCAGCATTATAACCGTAAATCGTTGACAGTTTATATGAATAAGGACAACTTAAATAGTTCTTTACAGAAGAATAATCTGTTGGAAAATCCGAATCATCAAACTTTGGTGACGGGGTCATTTTCACATCTAAGTCATCAAACTCTTTATCTTCTCTCATATCTGGATGAGATAAATTAATGATAAACTGTGAACGCTTTTTGGCTCTTCTTAATCCTGGGTGATTAGAACTTCCACTTAAATATAAAACTCTTTCTGCACGAGTTATCGCTGTATAGAACAGTCTGGATTCGTCCTCTATCCTATTACCGTAAGCACCACGTTCAATAGCAGAATGCATTAATTCTTCGGGTAATACTCCCTTATATGATTCCGTTCTACCTGGAAATCTTTGATTGACTAAATCCGCTACAAAAACGACAGGAAATTCTAATCCTTTAACTCTGTGAATAGTTGAAATATTTACAGCGTTATCTTTTGCAATATAGTCAATAGGTTCTAACTCGTATGAATTCTTTGCAATATTCTGAAAGAAATTCAACATTTCCCCATATCGCCATTTAGAATCAATG
The DNA here is from genome assembly GCA_902791235.1 of Oscillospiraceae bacterium. Taxonomy (GTDB): domain Bacteria; phylum Bacillota; class Clostridia; order Oscillospirales; family Acutalibacteraceae; genus Eubacterium_R. Next base: position 32,771 of record CADAUV010000007.1, on the reverse strand, counting down.
CTTATATAGGTTTGTTCCACATCTAGAATAATGTGACTAAACAATCCTAAATCTCTTAACGCTATTTCATCATCCAGTTCTTTTATCATGAAAGCATCAAGTAAATCATGCAAGAGTTTTTGAGGATATACCTTTCTTCTTGTACCACCGTCAGTAGGCGCATGAATTTCATGATTCCAATGCTGTAAAACTGCTAAATATCTTTCTTTGTTTGCTCTTGGAAATGCATTGATAATTTCATCATTAAATAGTTGTTCTGCGTTCGTTCTGTTGTTACCTTGATTTCTCAACAACTCCATTGTGTCGAGCATACATTGAGCATAGGGCCTATCAAATATGCCGCCTTCACCAGTTGTTTTTACAGGAATATCTAATTCTTTTAAAGCATTAACAAACTGTACATCCCTGTTTTCACCGTTTGAGTTGCGTACACTTCTAAGTAATATTGCAAAATCGCTGTACGTAAGACCTCTGCGAGATTTTTCAGAACCGTCAGGATTGTATTCAATATAGGTTGTTCCTACTAAAGATTTTATTCTTTGGGCAATCCATTTTGCTTCTTCTTCACGATCGTCAAACCACAGTTTTCTTAAATCTTGTATATTTCCATCTGAATGCGATGAGATATCTTTCGGAAGGCGCTCATAGTTCAAAGTTGATTGAACAAAACTGTTTGCCGTTTCAACAATTGCTTTAGTGCTTCTAAAATTAACAAGCAGTTTATGCGTTGAAACATCTTCATATCTTTCCTGAAAGTTCAAAATATTGTTTACATTTGCACCGCGCCATCCGTAGATTGATTGATCATCATCACCTACAACAAATAGCATATCTGTAAATGAAGAGAATGTTTTAATAAATTCCTCTTGAATAGGATTGATATCCTGATATTCGTCTACGAATAAATACTGATATTTTTCAATGTCGGTACCCGTTTTATCAGCAATTTTCTTAAGTTCATCTGTAGCCAATCTAATCGCATATGAAAAATCCATATAACCATATTGGTTTAATGCTGTTTGTAGATTCTGTAACTGGGTAAATAAAACATTGTCATACGGTTGAATATCGCTAATTTCAATGTTTTCATTATTTGCGGTTTGCCATGCCTTCGTTAAACTATTAATACGATTAAAAACACCTGCCCCGTTACGAATGCCAATATCAAACATACGAGACATAACGAATAAGAATAAACCGTTCTCATCAAGAATATCAAATTGCCTATACGATGCATCTATATTCCCCAATAGTTTTTGACAAAACGAATCTAAGGTACCTATAAACATAGCACCAATATAGTTTTCAGGATATCCAAACTTATGAAGTGCTTCTGCCACTCTTCGTTTTATAGATTCAGCAGCCTTTTCCGTAAAAGTGAAGGCAACTATGCTTTCAGGATCTGCCCCCTGAGAAACCAAATACGCAATTTTGTATGCAAGTGTTCTCGACTTTCCAGAACCAGCACAAGCTAAACACAAAATATTCTTACTGTCGTCAATAACTGCATCGTGCTGATCGGGCGTTAGGTTTTCATTTAAAATTTTCTCAACATCCATAAATAGTACTCCTTGAATTTTAGTACTTTTATATACTGACAGTTAACCGTCAAAAAACGTCGTAAAAAACATTGTATATTAAATTAATATAACATATATCTGTTTTTTTTACAATACTTTTAGGTTTGTGTACAATATTATGTACTGTATATAAAAGTCTATTTCAAACAAGCACAAACTATTATAAAAGTCAATACAATTTTCAAAAAAAGACAAAAATTTGACAAAAAAAGCATAAAAATGAGAAAAAACAGTTGGTGACGGGTGTCATCAACTGCTTGGTTTTTGTTATGTAATTGCGGAAATTATGAGGCGGGTGGCTAGTTTGAAGCCGGATTTGAAGGCATCGAGTTCGGACTGGGAGTTTAGTTCGTCAACGCTGGTATTATAGCGTTCAAAAAGGTCGTTTTGGTATTCCGATAAGCCCTTTTCTAAACGCTCACGGTTGTTGTTCACCAAGCGGAGTGAGTTTTGATAATCCGGACTGTCTTCGATATGGTTAAACTCTTGCGGGGCGATATTTCCGTGCCACAATTCTTCAAGAACATCCATTCTTTTTAGCCTTTCGTTTTTCTCTTGCTTTCCGATTTCTCTCCTCTTTCTTTTCAAATTCAGCGAATGATTTGAAGTCTGGTTCTTCGTCCGGCTTTAGCGCACCCTTATATCGCTTATAGCGTTCCACGCGTTCTTGCTTGACCGCCTCATCAACAAAAATCACTTGACTGTATACAACTTCGGTAACTTGATTGTGGATATTGTTCATCCTGCCAACCCAGTCCATCATATCTTTTGCTTTGAGTTTTTCGGTTACGCCTTGCTTTTTCTTGTACTGCTCAATCAGCTTATCGTACAGCTCGGTAGCTTCTTCGTTTACAAGTTCAAGGTAATCATACATATCCGCTGTGCAGAGCAGACGAAAATACTTCGGATAGTTGAACTCTTTGAGATAGAAAGCGTGCCTGCGTCCCCATTGACCTATTGGCTTGGGAGGAGTCTTGCCTTCCTTAAAATCGGGGTAGTTAATCCCGTCAATTTCTGTGTATGTAAGATTATTTCTGACTAACATTTTACCTCCTTTCAGGTGGTACAATATGTAGATTTATATTGTCGGTTTTCCTCCTTTCTTGCAGTATTTCGTAGATAAGTTTTGCACCACCTTATGGTCTAATTCTACCACTTACAGGTGCCATGGCGGCGCCCATATTTGCGGGGTCGGAGATTGAGAGGTCGGTGATTGTACCGATATGGGCGGCGGTGATTTTTGCATATTTTGCATTATCGGGCGGTTGTTTTTCCACCACTGCGCTGCCTGCACCTGTTACCGTCCACTGCGCCGTCGGCGTGCGCTGTCCGCCGTATTCAAGAGGGTAGCGAAACTGCCTTTCACTTGAGCAGAAATGGCTTGACGCGGCTGCGGCGCAGCAGGTTGCGCCTGCGTCAATCAGCATTGCAGAGGTTGCCAGCGTAAGCGCCATAGTTGAGCATGCCCCGTACATACCGATGCTAGGCACGCCCATTTCCTTGACGGCAAAGCTTGAGCCGACGCACTGATTAAGCAGGTCGCCGCTCAATATAAAATCAAGCTCGGACGGACTCCTGCCGGCATTATCAAGGGATAATGAAATCGCCTTATTGAGCATTGCTGACTCGGCAAGCTCAAAGGATTTTCTCCCGAGGCTTGAATCCTCAAAAATCATATCGAAGTATTCGGCAAGAGGACCCTCGCCCTCTTTTTTGCCTGCCACGCCTGCGTGACCCGTTATTACGGGAGGATTATCAAAAAGAATCGTTTTACCTTTTTTAAACATAAAAACACCTCAGTTATATTCTAACCGAGGTGTTTTGTTTTATTAATTATGATTCATTTACAAGCTTGCCTGTTATATGCTCAGGCGTTAGCTCAAGGCACTGAACACGCGGCAGGGCATTCTCAAGCTCGCGGCGCAGATAGTCTTCATCGTCGGTGAATTTTCTGCAAAGCTTTGTGCAGATGTCAATTGCTTTTTCTTCATTTTCCACAAGAGATATTCTGCCGAAAACCACAACGCTTTTAACATTGAGCGACCACTCGCCTTCACGACGGTAACCCTTGTCATAAACTGTATAACAGACCTTGTCGCACCTTTTCAGAGAGTCAATTTTATGGCCTTCCTTCGCGCCGTGGAAATAGAGCTTTCCGTCCTCCTCGCAGTAATAATGATTCATTGGAATACCGTAGGGATAGCCGTTGTCGCCCAAAAGCGAAAGCACTCCCCTTGTTTCATTTTTAAGCACTGTTTCGCACTCATCAGCGCTTATCTGCTGTTTAAATCTTCTCATTTCACGAAACATATTATTCAACCTCAATTTTAAAGCACAGCGGATTATCAGACTTTACATCATTTTTTACGACCATACAGTCGGCGTTTCGCTCAAAGGAAACCTTTTCGCCTGTTTCAAGAAGCGTTACGCTGCTTACAAGAAAGTCGTGGCGCTCGTGCTTTTTGAAAGTCTTTATCCTTACATCTTTGCCGTCGGGACGCATCTGAAAAGCATAAACGCAGCCGTCCTTATAGGTGAAGCGGAAGTCCGAGCTTGTATAATTTTTCTCATCTCCGTCCTTGAAAAAGCCTGCCTCGTTATTTATTTCGCCCTCGCCAAACTGCTTCCAGAAGGTGGTGCCGTAAATACCCTCGCTGTTTTTATCCATCCACTTACCAAGCTCGAGAAGGACCTTCGTTTCCTCCTCGGTAATTGTGCCGTCCGCTTTGGGTCCTATATTCAGAAGAAGCATTCCGTTCTTACTTACTATATCGACAAAATCACAAATAATCTGACGCGGGCTCTTATATTCATTATCCCGGCGGTATCCCCATGAGCACTTGCCGATTGCGGTATCGGTCTGCCACGGCACAGGAGAAATATCCGTAAGCGCTCCCCGCTCAACATCAAAGGTTGCGACTGTCGGCGCGAAAGCCTCGTGCTTGTAATTTATAGTTACCTCCCTGCCCCACTGCTCAGCTCTGTTGTAATAATATGCACAGAGCTTTTTAAGATACGGCTTAAAGGAATGATTATGAATCCACCAGTCAAAATAGAGAATACCCGGCTGATAATTGTCGATAAGCTCACAGGTGCGTACAAGCCAGTCCTCGAGCCATTCCCTGCTTGCTCCGATTGAATAAGTATCCGCTGTGGTCTTATGAATTTCATCGCTGTTAAGCTCAGGGCAAAGATACGCGGGTCCGTAAAAATCCCTGTAATTATCATCATTTACATCACTTTCAATTGTCCTGCCCGTATTCATAAAAAAATAATGCTCAGCCCTGTGAGTTGAAGCGCAGAAGGTAAGGCTCTCCTTCTCGCAGGCTTTTTTAAGCTCTCCTGCTATATCGCGGCAGGGGCCCATCTCGGCGCTGTTCCAGCGGTTAAACCCTGTTTTATACATCGCAAAGCCGTCGTGATGCTCACACACGGGCATAACATATCTCGCGCCTGCTTTTTTAAAGAGCTTTACCCACTCCTGCGCGTCAAAGCGCTCGCCTTTAAACATAGGGATAAAATCCTTATAGCCGAATTTATCCTGCGTTCCATAGGTCTTTATATGATGCTCATACTCGGGATGATTCTTGTCGTACATTCCGCGCGAATACCACTCGTTACCGAAGGCAGGCACGCTGTAAATTCCCCAGTGAATAAAGATACCGAGCTTATCACGGTAGTACCACGAGGGAGTTTTATGGTGAGAAAGGCTCGCCCAGTTATCCTTATACTTTCCGTTTTCAATCACATTGTCAATCTGTTTTAAATAATCCTGTTTAGTCATAATTACCTCCTGAGCAGATATGCCTTACCGCGAAAATCACCGTCGGTATCAGAGCCGAATTCTTCCGCAATTTCATAACCGTTAAGCAAATTCTCAACAGGCGGATTTGCTCCGTTTTCAAAGGTATGAACAAGAAGGAGAGCTTCATTATCAAGCTCCCTTAAAGCCGCCTGATAGCCCTCAGGCGCTGAGTAATCGCTAACATTTGTATATATGTATGAGGTGAAGCCGTCCTTGATTATATGCTTTATTTTTTCGTAAAAAGCAATTGCCTCTTTGACAGCTCTCCACTGCTTTTCATCAAGGTCAAAGACCTCGCCCGAAAGGCAGAGCCTTCCGAAAAATGCAGAAGTCAGTACAAAATTAATCCTGTGAAGGTCAGCCTCCGCTCTCAGCACCGCCCAAATCTGACACTGCTCGGGTCTTATAAGCCTCTGCAGGTTTGCGCCGATAAGAGGTATCGACTTACATTCGTGAGCGTCGGAAAAGCTCGCCTGGGAGCAAAGCTCCATAAACGACGGCTCAAGCCTGTGTCCGCCGCTTGAACAGTTTTCAATAACAAGGTCGGGTATTTCCTCCGTCAGATGCGAAAAGAAATCCTGAGTCGCAAGAACGCTCTGCCTTAAGCCTTCGCCATAGCTTTCAGCACCGTCGACGCCGACGCCTGTGTTCTCATTATAATCGACCTTTATATAACCAAAGCCAGCCTCCTTCAAAAGCGAAGTAACGCGGCTGTCAAGAAACTCACGCACGGCGCCTTTCCTCATATCAAGAAAACGCCTGCCGCCGACAGTTACAGGCACGCCGTCCCTTTTTAACAGCATATCCTCTCTGCCGTAAATGTCAGCCATACCGCCGGCACATTCAAATTCATACCATATACCCGGAATCATTCCGCGCTGTCTTACGGTATCGGCTGCCTCCTTTATACCGTTTGGGAAAAGCTCGCTGCTCGGTATCCAGTCGCCTGTCATTGAAAACCAGTCGCCCTCATCATGACCGCGATACCAGCCGCTGTCCATCACAAGATACTTTACTCCCGTGCCTTCAAGCTTTTCAGCGGTCTTTTTTATATTCTCAAGAGTGGGATTGCCCCAGCTCGTACAGTACTCGTTAAATATAACGGGCATATCCGCGTCCGTCGGAGATATTTTCGGCGACTGCGCCTTGACGAGCTTATCGCACACCTCATAAAGCGATTTGCCGCAAGCGACAACCGCACGCGGCGACTCAAAGCACTCGCCGTTTTTTATATCCTTATACCACTGACCGAAATCCCTGTCCGCAAGTCCGCCTGTGATATAAACGCTTTCATCACGGCGCAAAACCTCAATCTGCCAGCTCGACGGACAGTAAAGCTGAACTCCCAGAAAGCTGTTATCAGCGCTGTTTTCAAGCACTAAAAACGGAAACCATTTGCGCACGGGCATTGAGCCTGTCTGACCGAATTTTTCAATCCTCACACCGTGCTTTGCCCACGAAGGCTCCATATCAAGCTCAGTTAAATCCTGACGCAAAAGCTTTCCCTCCGCACTCCAGAAGGACTGAGCGCGGTACATCCTGTCAGCGCTTATACCGTTTATTGCGAAGCTTGAAAGAAGCTCAAGGCGCGAAGTTTCGCCACTGAGGTTTTCAAAAAGCGTTTTACAGAAGGTAACGCCCTTTTCCGTCTTGTGAAAACAGGTGAGTCTGTGGCCGTGTTTACCTTCAAACACCGTTTTGTCAGCGTTTTTTTCGACAGGCGTCATATCCCTGACCGACTCTCCGTTTGTCAGCGAAAAGCCGTTTGTGAAGCCGCCTCCGTATTCGTCCCCTGCAAGGCGCCACTGAACGGTAAAATCCATATCATTTAACCTCCGACCATCTTTTTTTCAGATAATGTGCCGCAAGCTTAGGTCTGCGCTCGCGCGTAAAAATGCCCTTCTTATTACCGTCAACGCGCATTAAGCCCTGCACCGTAGCAAAATCGGCAAAGTTCCAAACCTGCTCGCCTGCAACAAACGAATAATTATCAAGCACCGAATTAAACGCCTTGTAAAACTCAACCTGATATTCCTCGGTAAACATATTTGCATAAACACTGTGTACACCTGATACGGCATCGGCGCCGTACTCGGTTATAATAATCGGCTTGCCGAAGCTTTCAAAATACTTAAGCTCATTGTCAAGCGCCTGCGCTGCCGCATCAGTATCTCCGCCGAAGATATACCAGCCGTAATAACGGTTAACGCACATAACATCCATAGCGGAAACCACCCTGTCTTTAAGGTAATTATTATTACAGACAACTGTTGTTACAGGTCTGTTCTGAGGGTCGCAGCTATGAGCAAGCTCATAAAGAGGCATAAAGTAATCATACGCCTCCTCACACTCTGTATCGGGCTCGTTTGCAAGCGACCACATCACTATACAGGGATGGTTTTTATCACGGGCTATCATATCCTTTATGACATCGCGGTGATGCTCCCTGCAGGAAGCATAGCTCCTGCCGTTCAGTCCGACTGCGGAAGTTTCCGCGATTACAACAATACCCTCGCGGTCGCAGAGGCTTAGCATCTCCTCGCTGTAAGGATAATGCGAGGTGCGAAAGGAATTGGCGTTAATCCATTTGATTAGTGAAACATCCTTGACATTCAGCGCTTCGTCGATACCTCTGCCGTGGGTATCGCTGTCCTCATGCTTACCAAAGCCCTTGAAGTAAAACGGCTTGCCGTTAATCAAAAAACGGGTGCCGCGTACCTCCACCGAGCGGAAGCCGAAGGGTACCTCATAGCTGTCATCGCCGCAAACGAAGCGAGCTGTATAAAGATACGGCTTTAAAGGCTCCCACAAAACAGGATTTTCAAGCTTCAGACTTTCCCCTGCTCCGCCTTTTAAAACCATCCTGTCGCCGTCGTAAATCTCGACCTGCGCCATACCGCCAAAACACTCAGCCTCAGCCGTAATATTTCCGTACATATCGCCGAAAACCGTTATATCGCTTATATACTCCTTCGGCGTTGTATAAATATAAACACTGCGGTTAATTCCGCAATAGTTAAAGAAATCGAAGTTCGGGTAATTCTTAGGTTTAACGCTTGTATTTTTCACACTTTCAAAATCGGGAAGCCCGTCTGAAAACATAGCGTGGCTGTCATTACCCACGGGAAGAGTTGAAGTGTTAACCCTGTTGTCAACAGCAACCGTAAGGAGATTTTCCACTTCAAGCTGCGAGGGGTCAAGTTCAGCCTCGAAGGGGAGAAATCCGCCCTTATGCTCGCAAAGCTTTTTGCCGTTAAAATAAACAACTGCACTGTGAGTTACCGCTGAGAAATAAAGCACCGTCCGCTGACCTTCTAAAGCCTTCAGGGGAAGCTTAAGCTTTCTCTGATAATAGACATAGCCGTAGTGTTCAAATAGCGTTTTATCGCTTTTCTGCTCGTTATAGGAGGCAGGAACAGCCATAGTTTCAGTGCCGCCAAAACCTTTTTCAAGCAGCGAAACATCAAGGCTTTCTCCACCCCTTTTAAAATCCCATATGCCGTCAAGGCTGATACGAAGCCTGCTTTCATTAAGCTGAGGATATAACATTTTCATCACCCAAGCACATTATAACATTTAGTATTGCATAGTTCAATAAATAAGTATATTATTAAACCGAGGAGTGATAATTTGTTTAAATCGCAGTGGCTCGGCATAAGTAAGCCGGATAATAATACGCATTTTGAATATGTATCCTCGTTTGAAGCTGACGACTTTAATCGCGTTACGATAAGGATTTCCGCTAAGGATTATTATAAGCTTTACATAAACGGCGAGTTTATCGGTCAGGGACCTGCGCCGTCCTTTAAAGAGGACTATGCGTTTAACGAATACGATATTACAAAATATGTTAAAATCGGCAAAAACAGCATAAAAGCCGAGGTTTACTATCAGGGGCTTATCAACAGAGTGTGGACAAGCGGCGACGGCATATGCGGTATTATTGCGGATATTTATGCAGACGGAAAGCTCATTGCAGGGACTGATGAAAGCTGGCTTTACCGTGTTGACAAAAGCTTTACGGGCGGTGAAATTTCCGGTTATGACACGAGCTTTTCCGAGAACAGGGATTTTACCAAAAAAGCTGAAAGCTTCAAGAACGCCGAGCCCTGTAAGTGTCCGCTTGCTTTTTCTGACAAGGCATATCCGAGTGTTCAGTCGTACCCCGTAAGCATAAAGCCTGAGATTAAGGACGGCGTTTTATGCTACGACTTTAAACAGGAATATGTCTGCAACATAAGCGTGCGCGCCGTGAGTGAGGCTGACGGTGCGGTGCTTACTCTTCGTGCAGGTGAAGAGGAGGAAAACGGCAGAGTCAGATATAATCTGCGCTGCGGCTGCAGCTATGAGGAAACAGTTATTCTTAAAAAGGGCGAAAACAGCTTTACTCAGTTTGAGTACAAGGCGCTTCGTTATCTTGAAATATGCGTGCCTGAGGGCGTTAAGACGGAATGTGAAATACTGGTAAGGCATTATCCTTACAGCGGAGGGGCGCTGAAGAGTGAGGATAAAAAGCTTGCCGCCGTGCTTTCCCTCTGTGAAAGGACGGTTAAATACGGCGTGCAGGAAAATTATATCGACTGTCCGACAAGAGAAAAGGGGCAGTACCTCGGCGACGCCTTTATCACGGGTTTTGCGCATTACTACCTTACAAAAGACAGCACTGTGCTGAGACGGGCGCTTGTGAATTTCGCGCGCACGGCGGAGCTTTACGGCGATATGCTCTCGGTTGCGCCCTGCTCATACAGGCAAAAAATTGCGGATTACACACTGCTTTATCCGCTTGCGGTGCTCAGGCTTTACAGGCTTACGCACGACAGAGCGCTGCTTGAAAGCACCTTTTCCTCCTGCGAATTTATTGTAAGCTCCTTTGATAAAATCAAGGCGGAATACTGGCAGCTTATCGACTGGCCCGAAAACCTCAGAGACGGTTATGAATTTGATGAGAAAAAGCCGCACGCCGTATTCGACGCTTACTGCGTATGCGCCGCGTCGGCATATGAGAAAATCTGTGAAAGTCTTGGCAAAAGCTGCAGGAAAAAGAGCGAGGCTCTCCGTAGTGAATTCAACAAAAATTATTTTAAAAACGGAGTTTATACCGACAATAAGGAAAGCAGGCACGCCTCTGTACACGCAAACGCACTTGCGCTTGCCTTTGATATATGCGAGGATAAAAACAAGGGTGCAGTTGCCGATTATCTCATTAAAAGAGGTATGGAGTGCTCGCCGTTTATGGCTTATTTTTATCTGAGCGCACTTTGCAAAGCAAGCAGGTACAATGAAGCACTCGGGTTCATAAAAGACGAGGGAAAGCACGGCTGGCTTAATATGATTAAGGAAGGCGCAACCACCTGCTATGAGGTATGGGGAAAGGATGAAAAATGGAACACAAGCCTGTTTCACCCCTGGTCCGTCGCGCCGATAGTGATAATCGCCGAGTATTTCGCCGATTTGCTAATATAAGCCGCATATGGTATAATGGATAAAAGTATAAAAGAGGTGGAGTATGAAAAGTTATATCAAGCGCCTTAGCGACGGCAGTAAGCTTTGGGAGAAAATACTATGGTGGATAATAAGGCTTATTCAGGCAGGGTCGATAGTATATTTCCTTGTCATCGGCAATTTTCAGTATGCGCTTCAGGCATTTGGAAATTTAGTCGGTATGTTTGCGTGGGAAATTATGATGCTCTTTCCCGAAAGGACCTTTTTCCGTTATATAAAGTCCTATGTAAACACACCGCTGATACTCGGATTTTTTGCGGCATCCTTCGGCGGCGTTGCGCTCAATTTTTATTACTCGATACCCGGATATGACTCCTTCCTGCATATAATCGGCGGCGGCGCATTCGTTTGGATAGGATATGAAATCTGCACCGCTATGCAGTTAAGGGATAAGAAAACCTGCAGTGTTGCAATCGTGCTTCTATGCTCGCTCGGGCTTTCAATGCTTTTTTCAAACGGATGGGAGCTTTTCGAGTTCACCTTTGACCAGTTTTTCGGCGGCGACTCACAGCACTGGTCGCTCGAGCTTGCAATAGAAGCAGGAAGCGGCGTAGAAAAAGGTATATTTGACCCGCACACTCCGATGCGCTTTGCGCTTATGGATACAATGACGGATATGGTTTGCAATGTTGCAGGCGCGGTTATTGCGTACATAGGATTAAGGATAAAACCGTTTCACCATACGGGCAAAAATGATGTAAATAAAATCATAGAAAAAACCGCGGAATAACCGCGGTTTTTTTAATGAATAGTAAAAAAAACGGGAGGGCTTAGCCCTCCCGAAGAAATATTTATTAAAATTACATCAGCCCTGTTTCTTCTATTCTTTTGCCGAAAAACTTAATAAGATTTTTGAAAAGGAAGCGGAAAAGCGTTCCGAGAACAAAGCCGATTACAATGTAGGAAGAGAGCTTCAGCAGGAATAGCCAGTAATTATTCTGATAAAGTCCGCATACACACTCACGCATAGCCTCAATTACAAAGGTAAAGGGCAGGAATGGATTGATGTTGATAAAGAGCTTCGGCGTTACATCAATCGGGAAGGTACCGCCTGAGCCGCCAATCTGAAGCACAAGGAAGATTACGGCAATCGCTTTACCCACATCGCCGAAGGCTGCTACAAGAGAGTAGATAAAGAAGCTGAATACAAACGAAGCGAAAACGCCTGCAAACACAAATTTAACGGGATGATAACACTGTATTTTAAGGAAAAGCAAATCGCCGATACAGATAATAAAGCCCTGTATCATAGCAATAAACATAAAGGTAAATCCTCTTCCCATATACTCCTGAAAAGGCGTTACCCTGCCTATTTCCTTTTTATTCTTAACATTCGGCTTGAGTATCGCAACAAGGATAATCGCACCTACCCAGATTGCAAGAGTGCTGTAAAACGGCGCCATAGCCGAGCCGTAGGTTTCAATTCCGTAAATCTTCTGTGTATCTATTTTTACGGGGCAGGCAAGGAATTCTCCAAGCTCGTCTGAATTACCCTCGGTGAGATTAAGAATCGTGTTTACAATCTCGCTGTCGCCAAGCCCGTCAAGCTTTTTATAGAGATTGTCAAGCTGCTGCTTGGAGCTTGAGAGGAGAGTTGAAAGCGCGGTAATCATATCGTCGCCCGACTCCATTGAAGCGTTAAGAGTTTTTACAAGCTCATTGACCTGAGGCATATCGCCCTCAAGCGCATTAATGAGGTTTGAAACATCGGCAAGCACCTCAACAAGAGAATTGATATTATTCTCAATAACAGGCTTAATATCGCTCTTATATGTTTCTGTTGCACCTGTAATGTCCGAGGAAATCTTATGAAGGGTTGAAACGGTGGAGGCAACCGCCTTTGAGGCATTACCCTCGGCAATAGCGGAGGTAATATCGTCGGAAAGCTTACCGAGGTTTTCCGCCTGAGTTTCAAGGGTTGAAGCGACATCGTTAATAACATCAAGCGGCTCGGGCAAAGAATCATTGACAGTCCTTAAAGCCTGCGACGCAAGGCTGAGCGCATTCTCAGCGGCGGACGCGGTTTCAGCGACCTTCGTAAGCTCGGCTACCACTACTTCCGTTGACGCGTTACCGAGCTTTTCAAGCCTGTCTGCAGCCTCGTCAAGCTTCTTGGCAGTATCGGAGGTCGCGGTATCAATCGTGCCTGTTACGGACGCGACAGAAGCCTTTGTAACGGTTATGACATCCTCAGTGCTTTGTATGGTCTTATCCGTATTTTCAAGAAAGTTTTTTACATCCTCGCTGCTGACGGCTTTATTAAGACCCTGTGTAATTTCCATTACCTTAGCGAAGCTGTCAACAGTGGCTTCAACCGCCGCAATACTGTCCTTTGCGGAGAGAATCTGGGTTTTAAGAGTGGCAAACATACCGCTGCCCTCTTTATTCGCCTCGGTTACAACGGTCCCGAGAAGGTTATTTACAAGGTTTACAACGGTTTCAACAAAGGATTCATTGACCTCCTGCTGTACTGTCTGTACAACCTTATCCGTGATTTTCGTTGCAATCGCATTTTTCTTTTCATTAGCATAATAAGTAATCTGAGGCTGTTTAAAATCGCTTGTTACAATACTTGTAAGCGACTGTGAAAAGCCCGAGGGAATCTCGATACCTGCGTAATACTCACCAGCCTCAATACCGCTTACAGCAGTATCCCTGTCAACAAACTGCCAGTCGATAACATCATTTGCTTTAAGATTTGTTTCAATCTGCTGTCCGACATTTATATCTATATCCTTATATCTGAAGCCCTCGTCCTCGATAATCACGGCAACCTTCATATTACCCGTGCTTCCGTACGGGTCCCAGTTAGCGTAAATATTGAACCACGCATAAAGCGAAGGCAGCACCGCAATACCTATCGCAAGCACTATCGCCATTGAATTTGTACATATTTTCTTTAAATCACGCCTGAAAATTGCAAGTATGTTTTTCACTGCTCTTCCTCCTCTTCTTCATCCTCGTCCTCGTCATTCTCGATAAAAAGGTCATATTCGCCAAAATCGAGAAGGTCGTCATTTTCAAGATAAGGGATAACCTTTGTTTTCATAAGATATTTACAATAGTCAGTTATTATGAAAACAACGCAGTCAAGTATTATGACGATAACCCACCACAAAAGCCATGTCATAAGATTACCCGTTCTGTGGCTGACGCTGATGCCGACAGCCGTGAAAATCAGAAAGGCAATCGCTGTTATGACCTTTGCGATGTTAAGATATTTACAGCCCCTGTGATAATGAATAATTATCTTATGGCGCAAAAGCTTATACTTTTTTACAATCTTTTCATTCTCATCCATAAAATCACTTCCATTTAATTTTCGTCAGTCCGTCGGACTCAAGGTATGAATTAATCTTGCTGAAGGGCTTACTTCCGAAAAAGCCCCTGCTCGCAGACAGCGGGCTCGGATGAGCCGATTCTATTATATGATGGCGGGGATTTGTTATATATCTCTTTTTCGACCTCGCATTATTCCCCCACAGAACAAATACAACGGGATTTTCAAAGTCATTCACGGCTTTGATTACGCTGTCGGTAAAATCCGTCCAGAGCGAAGCCATGCTGTTTGCGTTATGCTCTACAACAGTAAGCGCGCTGTTTAAAAGAAGCACGCCCTGCTGCGCCCAGTCGGTAAGGTCGGTATCAGTCCTCGGCTCACCTCCGAGGTCAAGGCTCAGTTCTTTAAAAATATTTCTGAGCGACGGCGGCATTTTAACGCCGTTAAAAACCGAGAAAGCAAGCCCGTTTGCCTGCATCGGCTCATGGTACGGGTCCTGACCGAGCAGGACTACCCTGACCCTTTCGGGCGGAGTTTCCCGAAATGCGTAAAAAATCCTGTTACGCTCAGGATACACATTACTGTGCTTTGCGCTTTCATCAACAGCTTTCATAATATCCGAAAGCGGAGTTGCGCAAAAGCCGTCGGCTGTAATAATCTCATCCCAGCCGTTATTAATTAAATTCTCCATAAATTCACCGTGTTTTACAACTTGTTATCAAATAATTGTACATTCAGTAAACGATAAAATCAACAGAAATCTGAAAAATTCTGTACAAAAATATTAACTGAATAAATACATTATATATCAAATTTTATAAAAATAAAATAATTTTTAAAATAGTATTTTATTTTTCAATATATATTGTTATAATACAACAAAGCGATAATTTAATGCTTTAATAAATTAAATCAAAAGGAGTCGACTATGGGCGGATTTTTCGGTGCGGTATCAAAGGAAGATTGTGTATTTGACCTGTTTTTCGGTGTGGACTACCACTCACATCTCGGTACACGCAGAGCAGGTCTTGCGGTTTACGACGAGGAGAACGGCTTTGACAAGGCAATTCATAATATTGAAAATGCCCCGTTCAGAACAAAGTTCACCAAGGAATCAAACGAGATGCACGGCAATATGGGCATTGGCTGTATCAGCGACTACGAGGCTCAGCCGATACTTGTTCGCTCACATCACGGCACCTTTGCTATTGCGACTGTGGGCAAGGTTAACAACAGCGACGAAATTGTTGACGATATAATCAAGGGCAACACGCATTTCTTTGAAATGTACGGCGGCGACATCAACCAAACCGAGCTTATAGCGGCAATTATAAATCAGAAGGAAAACTTTATTGAAGGCATTAAATATGCTCAGGAAATTGTTGACGGGTCAATAAGCATACTTGTGCTCACGCCAAAGGGAGTATACGCCGCGAGGGATAAGTACGGCAGAACTCCCGTCGTTCTCGGCGAAAAAGAAAACGGATACTGCGCAAGCTTTGAGAGCTTCGCCTACATAAATTTAGGCTACAAGGATTACAAGGCGCTCGGCCCCGGCGAGATTGTTGTAATGACTCCCGACGGTGTAAAGACGCTTGTACCATCGGGCGACAGAATGAAAATCTGCACCTTCCTCTGGATTTACTACGGATATCCGTCATCGTCCTACGAGGGAATTTCCGTTGAAAAAATGAGATATAAATGCGGTCAGGCGCTCGCAAAGCGCGACAGCGTTAAGGTGGATATTGTGGCAGGCGTACCCGACTCGGGCGTTGCACACGCAATCGGCTATTCAAACGAATCGGGCGTGCCTTACGCAAGGCCGTTTGTCAAATACACTCCGACTTGGCCGCGCTCCTTTATGCCGACGCATCAGAGCAAGCGCAACCTCATCGCAAAGATGAAGTTAATACCCATCAGAGATTTAATCGAGGGCAAGAGCCTTCTTATGATTGACGACTCCATCGTTCGCGGCACACAGCTTCGTGAAACCGCGGAATACCTTTTCGCAAGCGGTGCAAAGGAGGTTCACATCAGACCTGCCTGTCCGCCGCTGCTCTACGGCTGTAAGTACCTTAATTTCTCGCGTTCGACCTCGGAGATGGAGCTTATCACAAGGCGTGTGATTACCAAACTCGAGGGTAAAGAGCCCGATGACGAAATGCTCAGGGCTTACGCCGACCCCGACAGTGATAAGTACCAGAATATGATTGACGAAATATGCAAGGAGCTTAAATTCACCTCGCTTCGCTATCACAGACTTGACGATATGCTTGCTTCCGTCGGCATTGACGAGGACAAGCTTTGCACATACTGCTGGGACGGAAGAGAATAAATAATATCAAGAAAAAGCGCAAGGGACACCCTGAAATTCAGGGTGTCCCTTTATGATTTATTATTCTGCTCTACTGCCTGTTAAAATAATCATAGTCAGCTATGTAATAGGTACGGATTGTTCCTCCCGGCGTTGTGAAGCAAATTTCACCCGTTGAGGGGAGGTAGTAAACTATATCGCCGTCCTCCGCCTCCGTTTTTGTCAGAGCGTCGGGATTTTTGATAAGAGAGTTCGCCTTTTCGAGATATTCCTCCTTAGTGGCGCATCCTGTTTCTGCGCCGTGCTTTTCAAAATGCTCAACCCACTTTGCATTATTCCTGAAGGTGTACTCATATACGGGTCCGCTTTTTTCAGAAGTCGTTTCTGCTGTGGTCGCTTCGCTCGTCTGCTCAGCTTCAGCCTGCGTCGTCGAGATAAAGGTACTTGAGGTCAACTGCCTCTCGGCACTTTTATAATGGCTGCTTATTGTTACAGCCGCAAACACCGCCACAATGAGCGCAAGCACAAGTGCAAATATTATCGGCGTTTTGCCGCGCTTGCCTGAAGGCTCGGGTATGCTTTGAGCAGGCGTTTCCGGCGTATTCCTGCTTGAGCCCGATTTCTTTGCCCTGCAGTCCTTACAACGCTTAGGCAGGCTCAGCCCTTTATCCCTGAAGAACTTTTCCTCGCCTGCGCTTATTTCAAATTCTCTGCCGCAATCCTTACAAATTCTTTTCATAGTTATACCTGATAAAGCACGAGGTCATCCTGCTCAAGTGTTTTCCTGACATCAATTATACGCTGATTTGCAGAGCCTCTGAAAACAAGCGTGATGTCCTTTTGCTCCTCAATGAATTTTCCGTCGACAAGCACATCAATAAGTGAAAGCATTTCCTTTGCAATCGGTGTGTCAGCCCTCGATTTCCACTTACCGAGAATTTCCTCGATGGTAAAGCCTGTGTAGCACCAGATGTCTTTATCGGGGAAGCGCTCCTTAAACATAATCAGAAACGGCAGAAGCACCTTCTGATTCTCGGGCTCAAACGGCTCGCCGCCGAGAAGCGACAGTCCGTTAATCCAGTGAGGCTCAACACTTTTAAAGATTTTCTGCATGGTTTCTTCGGTAAACGGCTCGCCGAAGCCGAAATCCCATGTCGCCTCGTTAAAACAGTTTTTACAATGATGACGGCAGCCCGACACGAAAAGCGATGTGCGCACGCCCTCACCGTTTGCAATATCATTTGTTTTTATTTCTCCGTAATTCATAATAACTCCATATGTAACACAGGGAGGACAAAACGCCCTCCCTTTGATATTATAAGTGTAATACTCTTTCTTTAATTTCCTGAGTTCTGCCCTGATTCCAGAACTGAGTGCCGATATAGCCGCAGGTACGGCGTGCGACATTCATCTTATCCTGGTCCTCGTTACCGCACTTGGGGCAGCGCCAGATAAGCTTGCCGTGCTCGTTTTCAACTACCTGAATCTCACCGTCAAAACCGCATACCTGACAGTAGTCGCTCTTGGTATTGAGCTCTGCATACATAATGTTATCATAGATAAATCTCATTACCTGAAGGACTGCAGGAATATTGTTCTGCATATTCGGCACCTCTACATAAGAGATAGCGCCGCCCGGTGAAAGAGCCTGAAATTCCGATTCAAACTTGAGCTTTGTGAATGCGTCAATCTCCTCCGTAACATGAACATGATAAGAATTTGTGATATAGTTCTTATCGGTTACGCCCTCAATCTTGCCAAAGCGCTTCTGAAGGCACTTGGCAAACTTATAGGTCGTTGACTCAAGCGGAGTACCGTAGATAGAATAGTCGATATTCTCGTCCTTCTTCCATCTTGCGCATGCGTCGTTCATATATCTCATTACCGAAAGCGCAAAGGGCTTGCCCTCCTCGTCGGTATGTGATTTACCCGTCATATACTTGGTACACTCATAAAGACCTGCATAGCCTAAGCTGATGGTTGAATAGCCGTCAAAGAGGAGTCTGTCAATCGGCTCGCCCTTCTTGAGTCTTGCGAGCGCGCCGTGCTGCCAGAGAATAGGAGCCGCGTCCGAAAGCGTACCCTTGAGTCTTTCATGACGGCACTGAAGAGCCCTGTGGCAAAGGTCAAGACGCTCGTCAAAAATCTTCCAGAACTTATTCATATCTCCGCCTGATGAGCAAGCTATATCAACAAGGTTAAGGGTAACAACGCCCTGATTGAATCTGCCGTAATACTTATGCTTACCGGGCTCGTAATTCTTTGCATTTGCAATATTGCCGACACCGTTATCCGTGAAGCGGTCGGGTGTGAGGAAGGAGCGGCAGCCCATACAGGTGTATACATCGCCCTTGAGCTCAAGCATAATCTTCTCGCTGATATAGTCGGGTACCATACGCTTTGCAGTACATTTTGCCGCAAGCTCTGTAAGGTACATATACTGCGAGCCCTCTGTTATATTGTCCTCCTCGAGAACATAAATGAGCTTCGGGAAAGCAGGCGTAATCCACACGCCGTTCTCATTCTTAACACCCTTGATTCTCTGCTTGAGGGTCTCCTCAATAATGAGCGCAAGGTCAGCCTTCTCCTGCTCGTTCTTAGCCTCGTTAAGATACATATATACTGTTACGAAAGGAGCCTGTCCGTTCGTTGTAAGGAGAGTTACAACCTGATACTGAATTGTCTGTACGCCCCTTGAAACCTCGTCGCGAAGCCTCTTTTCAGTGAGCGCCGAAACCTGCTCCTCGGTCATTGCAAGACCAAGCTCGTCGGACTCAGCGATAACTTCCTTCCTGATTTTCTCACGGCTAATCTGCACGAAGGGCGCAAGATGAGCAAGCGAGATTGACTGTCCGCCGTACTGATTTGAAGCAACCTGTGCAATAATCTGTGTAGCGATATTGCAGGCGGTTGAGAAGCTGTGCGGCTTTTCAATCATAGTTTCCGAAATAACAGTACCGTTTTGAAGCATATCCTCAAGATTTACGAGGTCGCAGTTGTGCATATGCTGTGCAAAATAGTCCGCGTCGTGGAAATGGATAATGCCCTGCTCGTGCGCGTCAACAATATCCTGAGGAAGAAGAATTCTCTTGGTGATATCCTTTGACACCTCGCCTGCCATATAATCGCGCTGTACTGAATTTACGGTAGGATTCTTATTTGAATTCTCCTGCTTAACCTCTTCATTATTACACTCGATAAGAGATAAAATCTGGTTATCGGTTGTATTAGCCTTACGGATAAGAGAACGGTTATAGCGGTACTTTACATAGAGCCTTGCAACATCAAATGCGCCCTGCGCCATAATCTGATTCTCTACAATATCCTGAATTTCCTCTACGCTTAAAGCTCTGCTCGCCTTTGAGAGCTTGAACTCAACATACTCCGCAATTTCCTGAATCTGACTCGGCGTAAGCTCCTCCTTCTTGCAGGCAGCATTAGCCTTCGATACTGCGACATAAATTTTATTTATGTCAAAATCGACTTCCGAACCGTTTCTCTTAATAATCTTCATGATTTTTCCCTTTCTTCATTTGTTACTATATATCATTAAATATTACAAAATTATTACAGCGCTTTGAGGCACTATATAGATAATAGCAAATAAGAAAGGGAATGTCAATACTAAATTTTCAAAAAAGCACAATATATTGTAGTTTTTTTATAAAATGGGTAAAAATACTTGAATATATAGATTTTTCACAAAAGGATGTTTCACGCCCTTTTTATGCTGTTTTGCGCTTAAAAACGACAAAAAATAATTACAAAAACCGTGAAACAAATTAAGCAAAAATGTAACAAAAAAGATACCGCACATCGCCTGTGCGGTATCCGAAGTAAAGCTGTATTATTTCTCGTCAGGGAGCTGGTCAACGCCACCCACTGCTTCTTTAAGACCTAAGTCCTTTTTTATCATTGAGGTTGAAACGCCGGGCGTCCTGTCAAGGAAAACAAGCTCGCAGTAATCTTTAAGATAGTCAAACTTATCGCTGCCTGCCCAGTCGCCGCCCATTACAACGGTATCAATGTGGTATTCCTTAACATCGTCAATTTTCTGTTCCCAGCAGTTCTCGGGAATTACAAGGTCAACATACCTGATAGCCTCAAGCATCTTTTTTCTTGTTTCATAGGTATGGTAAGCCTTCTTGCCCTTGCCTGCGTTAAACTCATCGGTTGAAAGCGCAACAACAAGATAATCGCCCATAGCCTTCGCTCTTTGAAGAAGTCTGATATGGCCGTAATGAAGAAGGTCAAATGTTCCGTAAGTCAAAATTCTTTTCATAATTCTCACCTCTGCTTCTTATTATAATCATATTATAATAAATGTCAATAACCGAGGGATTAAATGAATAGCGGAAAATAAAAAAGCGTTCACTAAAGTGTTTCTTAGTGAACGCTTTTATCAGATTGCTTTTTTAATTGCCTCAAGCAAATCGCTGTATGTTTCATAAGCGGGAAGCTCGGGATAATCCTTTTTAATCTGCTCTGTTGAACGGAAGAGGAAGCCCGCCTTACTCGCCTGAATCATTGCAAGGTCGTTAAAGCTGTCGCCGCTTGCAATGGTTTCAAAACCGATTGACTGAAGCGCTCTTACAGTTGTAAGCTTGCTCTTTTCACATCTCATTTTGAAGCCTGTAACCTCGCCGTTATCGGCAACAACAAGCTCGTTACAAAAGATTGTAGGATAACCGAGCTTAGCCATAAGAGGCGCCGCGAACTGAGTGAAGGTATCGCTGATTATGATTACCTGACCGAGCTTGCGAAGCTCATCGAGGAATTCCCTTGCGCCCTCCATAGGCTCAATTTTCTTAATAGTATCCTGAATTTCCTTCAGACCGAGTCCATGCTCTTTAAGTATCCTGAGCCTGTAATTCATAAGCTTATCGTAATCGGGCTCATCCCTTGTTGTGAGTTTAAGCTCGGGGATGCCGCTTTCCTCAGCGAAAGCAATCCATATCTCAGGTACAAGCACACCCTCTAAGTCAAGACATACAATATGCATAATTTCTCCTCCATAATTATATTACTGAACAATTATAACACAGCGTTTTTTTAATTTCAAGGCAGTACATACGGCGTTAAACCAAATTGCCCGATTTAATGTTGAAGCCGTACTCCTCGTCCCTGCCGTCAAGAGTGTATTTTATAAGAACATTCTTGCTCTTATCCATATCAACGCTCTTGATTACCGCCTTGCTTCTCTCGACGGTTTCAAGGAAAATCTGCATCTGTCTTTCCGTATATGTTGAAACATCGTCGGAAACAAAGAGGAGATTACCGAAAAGGCTGTTGATTTTCGCTATAATTTCTCTTTTTTCAAGCGGCATCTGAATATTGCCGTCGCGAAGAAGGAACACATCGGGGTCATTAAGCCATGCCCTGCCGTCAAGGTGGCGCCTGAACATTGTATTTGTGAGGGTATGCTGAGTTGAGATATCCTCTCTTGCATATGCCTTGTTCTCCCAGCAAAGCCCCATATCCGCGCCTATTCTGCAATAATCAACCTTACCGAAGGCAGGCGCAAGCGGTACGCCGCAGCCGAGAATGAGCTTGTCGCCGCAGCACTCGCGGAGAAAGTCCATAGCGTCGCACATAATCTCGCCCCTGCTCTTGCCGTGAATAGGAATCAGACAGCAGGAATAAAGGAAATCGAGTTTAACCATATCATATCCCCACTCGTTGAAAACGGTGTCAAAGACCTTACGGAGATACTCGCGCACCTCTTCGTTATAAATATCGAGCGTGTAAAAGCCGCCCCAGTTATGCGAGGTTATACGGCGGCGTCCCCTGTCGTTACACACAATCCAGTCCTTATGCTCCTTGTATATATACGACTTGGGAGTTACGGCAAAAGGCGCAAGCCAGATACCTGCCTGCATACCGTTTTTATGAATCATATCAACGGGGCGCTTCATACCGTTAGGGAATTTCTTTTTATCATAAAGAAGCCAGTCGCCGACAGCCCTCTCGTAACCGTCGTCCACCTGAAAGAAATCAATCTTATGCTCAAGCTTGGAGATAGCCTCCAAATCCCTGTAAACGATATCCTCGGTAACCTTTGTATAATAGTTATACCATGTGGTGTAGCCGCTTGCCCTTTTAACTCTCGGCTCAGGAATGTTCATAAGCTCAAAATACTTATCAAAGGCACTCTCATACTCGTCGTTAATAACGGCAAGCGTGAGAAGCTCGACAGGCTCAGTAAAGGTTACGCCCTCCAAATCCTTTTCAAAGGATACGATTTTTTCATTCGTGTCAAAGGTAATAATGGTGTAGCCGACGCGCTCGGTAAGAGAAGCGAAAAGAGTTATCCTTCCGCCCTTACGGATATAGGCATAGGAGTAGCCGTAAAACACGCCGTTCTCCTCGGGATACCTGTGGAAAAGAAGGTCGCCCGAACCGAAAATACCTATGACATTAAAATTCTTTTTCTGCATACCGAGGATACGCGGATTAAACTCATCCATCTTATCATCGGGTGAGTACTCCTTGGTAACAGTCCAGCTCTGATAACCGTTTGTAAAAAGCTTATCCGTGCTGTCATACTGCTGAGGGAAATACATCTGAAAGGTTGTAAAGCTCACTGCCCTTTTAGGGTTGAGCATAAGATGAAGGACGCCGTCCTCCTCCCTGAGTTCAAGAGTGAAATCCTCGTTGTCCGTATCCGTTGTATACTTAGACTGCTTTTCGGTTTCATACTGAATGTTAAATCTGTAATCCATAGCGCACCCCACGGCAAAAAATTCGTGATAATAATAGCACAAGTAATAGCGTTTTTCAACAACTTTTCATATATTTATAAAATTATTATTCGGCTTTTTTCGCAAGAATTTCAGCAAGGATTTTTTTGGCTGCTTTCACATCCGCTCTGCCCTTTGAAAGCCTCATAACAGAGCCTATTAAAACATTTTTAGCCTTATCCTTGCCGCTGAGAATATCGCTTACCGCACGAGGATTTTCCCCGACTGCCTTCTCACACAGAGCCAAAAGCTCGCCGTCGCTCATAGCGGCAAGGTCCTTATCGGTTATATAATCCGAAAGCGCACCGCCATCCGTTATCAGCTTAATAAGCGTATCCTTTGTCTTACTTGCGGTAAGCTTGCGCTCGTCATTAAGCCTCACGAGCTTTGCAAACTCCTCAGCTTTAAGGGGTATGTTAAAGCTCTCCTTATCAGAATCGGTCCTGAGCTGTGCAAAAACAACGCTCAAAATCAGATTCAAAGCATTATTTGCGTCAGCACCCTGCTGCGCTACTGCGCTGTCAAAATACGCACAGGCGCCGCTGTATTTTATAAGAAGCTCCGCTTTATTCTTTGGGAGAAGGAGCTTCTTTATGTAGCGCTCAAGTCTTTTATCGGGAAGCTCGGGCATCTCCTTCTTTATTTCCTCAAGCTCAGCCTCACTTATCTCAAAGAAGGGAATGTCGGGCTCGGGGAAAAAGCGGTAGTCGTCCGAGTTTTCCTTGACTCTCAGGATATAAACGCAGTCGTTTGCCTCGTCATATCTCATTGTACACTGCTTTACGCTGCCGCCGCTTTCAAGAATTTTCTCCTGCCTTTTCGCTTCGGCTCTCATAGCCTTAACAATATTTGAAAGCGAGCCGATATTCTTTATCTCGGTCCTTGTTCCCAAGGGCTCTTCAGCTTTATGAAGGGACAAATTCACATCAAAGCGCACCGAGCCCTCCTGCATCTTACAGTCGGAAATTCCTGCGCTCTTCATAATAAGCCTCAGTTTTTCGCCGTACTCCTTAGCCTCCTCGGGCGTGGTTATATCGGGCTTTGACACAATCTCGATAAGCGGCACCCCTGCCCTGTTATAATCAATATAGGTATAGCCGTTTTCGTGGACAAGCTTACCTGCGTCCTCCTCGATATGAATTCGCTCAATGCGGATATTTTTACCCGAATCAAGCTTGATATAGCCGTCCGTGCAGAGAGGCTCGTCAAGCTGAGAAATCTGATACGCCTTTGGTAAATCGGGGTAAAAATAATTCTTCCTGTCCATATGGGAGGAGGTATTTATCTTACAGTTAAGCGCAAGCCCCGCGCGAATTGCGAGGCGCACCGCTTCACGGTTTAAGACGGGAAGCGCACCCGGCTGACCTGTACAGACGGGACAGCACTGAGTATTCGGCTCTGAATTGAAGGAGGTTTTGCAGGAGCAAAAAATCTTACTCCCGGTAAGAAGCTCCACATGACATTCAATGCCGCACACAAGCTCATAGCTCAAGGCTTACACCCCCTTTTCTCTCGGGTATTTCGCTTATATTCTCCTCTGCAAAAAGGCCTGCGGAAAGTATGGTTTTTTCATCAAAACGCCTTCCGATAAGCTGAACTCCCAAGGGCAGAGCTTCGCCGTTAAGGCAGACGGGTACGCTAAGCGCAGGCACGCCCGTTATATTGACGGGAACGCTTGTAATATCACTGCGGTAGCGCTCGGCAGGAGCCAGATTACCTCCGAGGTCAAAGGCTGTGCTTACCGTACTTGGCGCAAGAAGCACATCATATTTTTCAAACACCTTATCAAAGGCGCCGATAAGCGACGCTCTGAGCGCACAAGCCTTTTTATAATATCTGTCGTAATAGCCCTGCGACAAAACATAGGTGCCGAGCATAATTCTGCGCTTAACCTCGTCGCCGAAGCCCTCGCTGCGTGATTTTATGATAAGCTCATCCGCAGTGCCGCAGTTCTTTGCTCTTCTGCCGTAACGAATACCGTCATATCGCCCGAGATTTGATGAAGCTTCAGCGCAGGCTATTATATAATAAACGGAAAGCATCTGCGAAAGCTCGGGTATACTCACCTCATCAACCGCACAGCCGTAATCGGCAAATGCTTTTGCAGCGCTCCTCACGGCATTTTGAGCGTCGGCGTCAGCCGCAAGCAGCTCCTCACTTATAACGCCGATACGAAGGCTTTTAAGCTCCGTCGTATATATACTGTCGGCGGTGAAGGCATAATCTGCGCTTGTCATATCATTCTTATCCCTGCCGCATATCGCTTCAAAAACGGCGGCGGCATCGCTCACCGAGTCAGCCATAATTCCTATCTGGTCAAGGGATGAAGCATAAGCAACAAGTCCGTAGCGTGAAACCGTGCCGTAGGTCGGCTTAAGCCCTACAATACCGCAGTAAGACGCAGGCATACGAACCGAGCCGCCTGTATCCGAGCCGACGGAATAAGCGCAAAGCCCTGCGCTGACTGCAGCCGCACCTCCGCCCGAGGAGCCGCCTGCGGTCTTTTTTATATTCCACGGATTACGGGCGGCGCCGTAACAGCCCGTTTCGCAGGAGGAACCCATTGCAAACTCGTCCATATTCGTTTTGCCGAGAAGGACCGCGCCCTGTTTTTCAAGCTTATCCCAAGCCGTCGCATTATACATCGGGCGGTAACCCTCGAGAATTTTTGAAGCGCAGGTAGTAAGGTCGCCCTTTGAGCAGATATTGTCCTTCAGACTCATCGGGATACCTGTTAAGATACTGCCATTTCCTTCGGCAATAAGCCTGTCCGCTCCTTCCGCCTGCAAAAGCGCCTTTTCAGGCGTTAATGATATAAAGGCGTTTAGTTCACCGTTTCGCATTTCAATTTCTTTCAGATATTCCTTTGTAAGCTCCTGTGAGGACAGCTTGCCCTCGCGCAGTGCTTTTGACAGAGGCATGATAACTGACTTCATCATATGCCTCCTTTAACACGGAACATACCGCTTTCGCTTTCTGAATTTCCGAGGATTGCGCTCTGCCCGGCGGACTTCGCCGGGATATCGCTCCTGAGAGCAGTCAGCAAAACTCTTTGAGCATCGGCATTACTGCCGAGCTTTCCCGAAGCTTTGTCAATCTCATTTGCAAATTCGATTATGCCCTGCATATCCTCACAAAGGGCTTCAAGCTCAGCGGCAGTAAATTCAAGATGCGCAAGCCTCGCCGTTTTTTCAAGCTCATTTTTATCAATCATAACTTCTCCGATAGTAAATAAGGACTGTCCGTGGTCAAGCGACCTCAGGCAGTCCTTTATTCTTTTACTCTGTTGTTGTGTCGCCCTTAGCGCTGTAATCGGTAATACGGCTCTTGAGCTTTAAATACTCACCCGTTGCCATATCCTTTTTAATTACAGTCTTACCGTCAAGGGATACAAGATACTGACCGACTGTGGTGGAGGAATAGGTTTCCTTGCCGTCCTCTGTTGTAACATCGGTATTCAATGTAACGCTGATAGCCTCAACAACAATATACTTTTCGCCGTCGAACTCATAAGTCGATTCACGGTATGCAAAGTCAACGCTGTCCTCGTAATCGGTAATCCCAAGCTCCTCAGCAGTATACTGAGTCTTGATGAATTCCCTTGCCGCCGGACCGTCAAGCACAGCATCGGTTTCATCGGCAACCTTTTCCTCAAGCCTTGTCGGCATATCGGTAACATCAAGTATTTCTGCAGACTTAGTGCAACCTGCGAGCATACAAACAAGCATAAGCGCAGCTGCAAAAGCTACTAATAATCTTTTCATATTAATCCTCTTTTTCGGGCTCCTCATCATACTCCTCAACCTCGAAGTCAAGAAGCTCGCCGCAGTTAGGGCACGGTGCAGAGCCGTCAAGCACTGTTTCATAGTCAACGGTGAAGCTTTCCTTACAGTACGGACACTCAACCTCATAAGCCTCGTCCTCATACTCATCGTCGAAATCCTCATCCTCATACCAGTCGCCGCAACCGTCGCAGCAATCCGTGAGGTAATCCTCAACATCGGTAAGGTCAGCGTCAATATCGTCAACCTGCTCAGCTACAACATCAATCTCCTCGAAAGCGTCCTCGATATCCTCAACAATGCTGTCAAGCACATCAACAATAGCGGAAAGCGCCTTGCCCTCCTTGGTGCTGCTGTCAAAATCGCTTGCTTCGATTACGCCTTTAAGATAACCTAATTTCTCTCTTGTTGTCATATTATGCACGCTCCATATATTCACAGGTTCTTGTGTCAATACGAATCATATCGCCCTCGTTGATGAAAAGCGGAACACGAATTTCAGCTCCTGTTTCAACAGTTGCAGGCTTAAGTGTGTTTGTAGCGGTGTTGCCCTTAAGACCCGGCTCTGTATTTGTTACCTCAAGAGTTACGAAGGTAGGAGGCTCAACGCCGAATACCTTGCCCTTATAGGAGAGGATTTTGCACTCCTCGTTCTCCTTAACAAAGCGGAAGCTATCAGGAAGGTCAGCCTCAGATACGGGAGTCATCTCGTAAGTCTCGCTGTCCATAAAATAATAGATACCGTCGTCGTTGTAGGAGTACTCCATATTTCTTCTCTCGATATAAGCTGTCGGGAACTTAGCCGACGGATTATAGCTCTTCTCTGTTACAGCGCCTGTGATGACATTCTTAGTCTTTGTTCTTACGAATGCTGCGCCCTTACCCGGCTTTACATGCTGGAACTCGATAACCTGAAGTACATTGCCGTCCTCCTCGAATGTTACGCCGTTTCTGAAATCACCTGCTGAAATCATAATTTATACCTCCATGAATATAATTCATTTAATTCTTTTCTATTTTATATTATTTTAATTAATAAATCAATAGAAAATAGCAGATTTATTATTTTATGCTATTTCAGCTGTCGGTATTAATCCAATATATCTTCTTTCATAAGTCATAGCATATACGGGCTTTGAAGTAATTGTCATTATAGGTATGAATACTATGATTGCTAATATTGTGGATAATGCCCTCTTTAATAATTTCATAAACAACCTCCTGATTTATAGAAAAGCGTTGTAATTTAATGCTTTCATCCAATCACTTTCCGCACGATAACATTGCTTGATGTATTCTAAATGATTATATTGTTCATAGAGGGCACCATTATCAAAATATAAAAGATTACAGGCGTAATAAACATCTTTAGATAAAACAGAGTCAACTTTGCTTTGAATTTGCTGTGAAGCGCCTTCGTTGTCTGATTCAAAGTACACGAATGTTTTGTAACGGCTTTTTGGTTTATTTGTCAAAAATACTTCTATGTTTTCCCTTCTAATGACGGTGTTACCAAATTTCATTTGATAATTCCACAAATCAAACGAATTTAACTCGATATGCAGTATGTCAGAGAAAACATTTTCCTGCAACCATTCTACACACCATTGTTCTATTTCCTCAAGTTGATAATCATCATAAAACTTTCCGTCAAGCCTGTTAACAAAGAATTTTCTTCCGTTATACTCAAACTCCCACTTGTATGGTGCCCTTTCAAGCTCAGGAAAATCGTCATCATTCAAAAACCAATGGGCTTTATCATAATCAATCAAAATTAACTCGCTTTCATCAGCATCATATTTAGCTGAAAGATAATGATATACGCGCGCTGTCATATAATTATCAACCGTTTTATACTTAACAAAAAACAGAGAAATAAATACAATGATAATTCCAAGCGCAAGTAAAATTGCGCTGTAAATTATTTTTTTCTTTTTTCTTTTAGTCATAGCTTTTCCTTTCAATTTTAATCAGTTTTCAAATAGCATAAACCGTAAGAATTGTCAAGGCTTCTGCATATTTGCACAAAAAATGCGCATAAAACAATAATTTTAGCTGTGCGGCGCGCACTTTCTGATTTCACAATAACATAAAACGGGTAAAAAATAAAGACGGTATAAGCCGTCTTTATAAAAATTTTATATTCAGATTTGCAGAAGTAAGTCTATGCCCATCTTATAACTGTCTACGCCGTAACCGCTGATTTGCTTTACGCATACATCGGTAATCACCGAGATATGACGAAACTCCTCACGGCTGTGGATGTCGGACATATGCACCTCAACAAAGGGCGTGAAATCGGCAACAGCCTCAATTGCATCACGGATTGCATAAGAATAGTGAGTATAAGCGCCTGCGTTAAGCACAACGCCGTCATACTTATCCCTGCTCTCGTGAATAACATCAATAAGCGCGCCCTCATGATTGCTCTGATAAAAATACATCTCGCAGCCAAGGCTCTCACCGTATGCCTTAAGCTCGGCGTTGATATTCTCAAGAGTTTTAGCGCCGTAAATATCTTTTTTCCTTATACCCGTCATATTGAGATTAGGACCGTTTAACACAAGTATTCTTTTCATATTTATCACCCATTTAATAATAATAAAAAAATCAGGTTTAGTCAATAAAAACAATCAGTACCGATATAAGCAGTTTCGATTTTCGGGAGCCCTGCGAAGAGCTTGCTGCTCGCGGCACAAATAAAAACACACCGCCTAAGCGGTGTGCTTTTTATTTGTACTTTCTTTTGCGAGCAGCTTCGCTCTTCTTTTTACGAGCGACTGAAGGCTTTTCGTAATGCTCTCTCTTTCTGACCTCCTGAATGATACCATCGCGTGAGGTCTGTCTCTTAAATCTCTTAAGAGCGCTGTCAAGAGATTCATTCTCCTTAACTTTTACCTGACTCATTTATTTCCCTCCCTCCGACCACTCGGGGGTTATTTGATACTTCTTTTAAATATCTGCAGTGATTATATACAAAAAGGAACTAAAAGTCAAGTATTTTAACAAGAAATCTGCAAAATAGGAAATATTTTTAAAACATCGGAAAAATTATTGTTGCATTTTGGCGTATTCCTCGGGTGTTACCACCTCTACTATCAAGGTACGGTCATAATCGGTTTTGAGCATTCCTGCGCCGTCCTGACGGACAATTATCATATCGTCCGTGGGATAAGCAGTCGGGTCGTTTCTGACAATGACCTCAACATTACCGCCTGTATCGGGTGCATTTTTAAACTCGCCCCAGGTCTTGCCGATATAGTTTCCTATATAATAATTCTCACGGGTATAACAAAGCACGGTTATATCAATATGAGTACCGACCTCAACCTGAGTACCCGGCTCGATGCTCTGGCGCTCCACTGCGCCTGCCATAGACTCCTCGTCATATTCTCTATAAATAAAGGAAATATCAAGAAGCTCCGCCCATTTACTGTTTTTAATTTTGTTTTCCGTATATGAGTGAGCAAAGTCAGGCACTGTTACCATACCGTCGTTAACCTCGGGCTCGTCCTCCTCAGAATCACTGCTGCCGCTGTCATTATTGGCGCTTTTGCCCGGGCTGCTTTTCTTTGCGGATGTGGTCTGCTCCTCCTGTGCTTGCGTCTGCTCCTCAGTTGTGTCCGCCTCGGTAACGGGAATCACGCCGACGGGGTTTCTTCTGTCGCTGTTTCTTGCAACCACTGAGAGCGCGGAGAGCGCAAGCACAGATATAACTGCAACGGCAAGAAGCGTTTTGACAGGTTTGGAGAAAACTATACGCTTACTTGGAGGCGTATTCATAACGGAGAATGCGGCGTCAATCAAATCGGTATCAATCTCATTCTCAGGCTTACTAAGCTCCGCCTCAATAATCTCCTGAAGGCGCTCGTCGCTCAAATCCTTCATTCCGCTTTTAAGCATATTTTCAAGATTGTTTTTATCTTTTTTCATTGTCGGCGCCTCCTTCCTGATAGTAATTCTTTTCGGCATCCTTTATCAGATTATTAAGCTTTGCCTTAAGGCGCTGATGGCGCTTTCTTGCTGCATAATGATTTATACCGAGGATATCTGCAATCTCCTTTAAAGTCTTACCCGAGCGGTAATAGAGCATATAAAACTCCCTTTCCTCCTCGCTCAGACTTGATATAATACCAAGCGCACAGCGTGCAATCGTGTCCTCTTTTACAAGCTCATCGAGATAATCGGGCGTGTATGAACAGGCGTTTTCAATAGCGCTGTCCTTTGAAGCGCTGTCAGCGTACTCGTTAAACTGATACATTTGCCTTTCGCGCTTTACCCTGATAGCCTCATTGATAGCGACCTTATAAAGCCACGCCTTGGGGTATTCAACGCTCCTGCCCTCTTTAAGATACTCCGTCAGCTTTTCAAATGCAAAGCTGACGCAGTCCTCAGCGTCCTCGAAATTATTTACATATTTAGTACAGTAATCAATCAGCGGTTTTCTGTATTTTCTGCAGGCTTTGATTATCCTGTCCGCATCGTTTATTTTTTCCGACATCATACTCTCCTGTTTAATAAAACATATTCTCTCAATACTAAGATAACAAAAATAAAAGAATGGGACAATATTTTTTTATAAATTCCCATTCTTTTTTATTTTATTTGCTTTCAAGGCGCTTTTTGAAATAGGCTTTACTTAACTTTTCAAAAAGTTTACCGAGATAATATGCAATGATACCGACTGCGATACAGAGCGCCATGCAGATAAGTATTTTCTTATACGCTCTCATATCGCCGATATCCTCTTTTACAAACTTACGGACGATATTCTGGACAAGATAAATCGGGAAGCTTATCTCTCCGAGGAAATAAAAGAGCTTGTTATTATAGAATCTGAGGTCATCCCTTGCGAAAGTTACTGCGACTGCCGCTGCACAGAAAAGCGCGGCTATCGCGTCATAAAAGCTGTCAAGCGAGGACATTATATAATAGCCGAAGCCGAGGTATCCGATAAGCTCTACTAAAAGCATTTCGGGCTTGAGCCGTTTCATAAGATTATGCTTTCTGATAAGCTGTGAAGCCTCATATGTACAAACTCCGAGGAGCATTACGCCCACTGCCCGAAGGTTTCCGTTGAAGGTAAAGCCGTCCATAAGGCTTGAATTCGGGAGCGCCTCGTAATGCTGAATAAGATATCCCATAATAAGCAGCGAGCCAATCGGAGCTATCGCTCTTGCGGTTACATCATAGTTCGCCTTGAGAAGAGGATATATTATTGCCATAGCAATAAGCATTGAGGAAACATACCACTCAACGCCGACAAAGGCAAGCGTGCTTACTCCCGTTTTCTGTAAAAAGAATATACTTGAAAATCTTGCGAGAAGAGCCTCATAAACATTTGTATATTTAAAGATTATATAAACAGCGGTGATTATAACGGCAATAATATGCGGCGGAAAGAGCCTTTTAAACTTGCCCCAGAGAAACTGCACCGAAGATTTACCCACGGGTACGCCGTCGTTTCTGCGCTTACTTACGGACTTAGCCATAAGAAATCCCGAGATGATATAGAAAAATTCTACGCCGCTTCTGCCGTGGCTGAAGAAAGTAAAGCTGTCGCCGAAGTAAAAACCGCCGTCGAAGTATTCAAGATTAAGATTATATAAAAGCACCGCCATACACATAGCAAAGCGGGCAAGCTCGATTTTACCGTTTTTCACAAACTCACCTCTTTTAAAACCGATTAAGTGTATTTTAGCACCGTAAGATGTTTTAGTCAATTACAGCATAAGAAACGGACACATTACTGTGTCCGTTTCTATTAT
>CADAUV010000006.1 GCA_902791235.1 Oscillospiraceae bacterium | reverse complement strand
CGGGGGAGCCTCGTCATCCGCTCCAACAAAAAAGAGAACGGCATCAGCCGTTCTTTTTTTGTTAGTATTATAATACGAGGCTTGAACTTATCTATTTTAACATAATAATTCATACTGATATTTAACGCTTAACAAAAATAATTCATTTATCCAAAATAACTCTTGACATTTGATGTTATATTAAATATAATATATCCACAAGTTAATTTGGCACCATAGCCAAGTGGTAAGGCAGAGCTCTGCAAAAGCTTTATGCCCCAGTTCAAATCTGGGTGGTGCCTCCAGTTAAAGAACCGCATACACTGTATGCGGTTCTTTTTTACTGTATGAAAACATAATGAATCAGAAACATATAGCCGATTGTTCCGACGGAGATGGAAAGAAGCGTATTTCTTTTCCATATGTGCATAACTGCAGTCGCAGCTACGGCAATTAGTTTCGGGATAATTATATTTATATTGCCGCTTGTAAAATCACTGAGGCAGTATACAATAAGTGCGCCGAGAATGGCAAGGGGCAAAACATCTCCGAGATATTTTACAAATTTTGGTATTTCCTTACTTTTGCCGAATACTGCAAAAGGGAAGAGCCTTGTTGCAAAAGTAGCTGCCGCTGCAACTAAAATTATAATTAAAGATTCGCTGAATGAAAGGGGCATTATACTACCTCCTTTTCATCGGCAAAATACTTTTTTGAAGCGGTAAGAACAGCTACTATTAAAAGCATTGCAGGAAGTATGAATTTATCTGCGCCGAAAATAATCAGGCAGATTACAGCGCAGAATATTCCTACGGAGCCGATTAGCTTTCTTCTGCCTTTCTGCTCAGTCAGAAGGTCTATGAATATAACAACAAACAGAGCCGTCATTGAGAAGTCGATGCCTGTAAAGTCAATCGGTATAAGCTCACCTAAAAGCGAGCCTGTAAGCGAGCCGATTATCCAGTAAATGTGGTCAAATACGCCTAAAAGATACCTTGCCTTAATTTCATCGATACCGTCTTCCGTTTTATCAAATGTAAGGTTAACCGAATATGTTTCGTCAGTCAGGGAAAATATCAGAAACGGATACCTCCACTTTCCGAGTCTGAATTTATCAATAAAGGAGATGCCGTAAAACATATGCCTTGAATTTATGAAAAGCGACATTGTAAGCACTGTCGGTATGCTTGCATGACTTGCGAGAAGCGATACAAGTAAGAATTGACCCGAGCCTGCATAAACAATAAGAGAAATGAATATTGCCCAAATCCAGTTATAGCCGATATCATATAGCATAATTCCGAAGGCGGAGCCGAGAAATAAGTATCCGAATAGCACGGGCAGAGATTTTTTCAGTGCAAATAGTAGTGTTTTTTTATTATCAGTTTTCATTTGCTTCCTCGTTCATAATAATAGCAGACTGTATTTTAACATAAAATTTATATAATAACAATATATTTTATTTACTTAAAAACATATTTTTGTTATAATGATTAAGGTGATATTATGACTTTGCAGGAAATAATTGACAGTAGTAATAACATTGTATTTTTCGGCGGTGCGGGTGTGTCAACCGAAAGCGGTATTCCTGACTTTCGTTCCGTTGACGGGCTTTATAATCAGCAGTATGATTATCCGCCTGAAGAAATACTTTCACACTCTTTCTTTTGGAACAATACAAAAGAGTTTTACAGATTTTATAAGGCTAAGCTTTTGTGCCCTGATGTTAAACCTAATGCGGCACATTTTAAGCTTGCTGAGCTTGAAAAGGCAGGCAAGCTTTCTGCAATCGTTACTCAGAATATTGACGGGCTTCATCAGAAAGCCGGAAGCAAGAGCGTTTATGAAATTCACGGAACAACACTCAGAAATCACTGCACGGAATGTGATAAGCAGTTTGGTATTGATTATATTATTACATCTGACGGAGTGCCGCGTTGTGATGAGTGCGGCGGTATTATAAAGCCCGATGTTGTGCTTTATGAGGAGGCACTTGATAATAATACTGTTAACGGCGCTTTAAATGCCATATCAAATGCCGACTGTCTGATTGTTGCAGGTACAAGCCTTACGGTTTATCCTGCAAGCGGATTTGTAAGGTACTTTCAGGGTAAATACCTTGTAATAATAAATAAAAGCGAAACAGGCATTGACAGTGATGCCGACCTTGTTATTCACGACAGCGTAGGCAAGGTGCTTTCGCAAATCAGAATATAATTTGGGAGGTTAATATGGCTCTTAAAGGAACAGAGGTACTTGGTATCGAATTCGGCTCAACAAGGATTAAAGCAGTTCTCATTAATGAAAGCTTTGAACCGGTCGCAAGCGGTGCGCACGACTGGGAAAACAGGCTTGAAAACGGAATTTGGACATACCATACCGAAGACATATGGGACGGTCTGAGAGATGCTTACAGCAAGCTTAATGCTGACTGCGAGGAAAAATTCGGTCAGAAAATAAAAACTCTTTCTGCAATCGGATTTTCAGCTATGATGCACGGATATCTGCCTTTTGATAAGGACGGAAACCAGCTTGCTCAATTCCGTACCTGGCGTAATACAATTACGGGTGAAGCCGCTTCAAGACTTACCGAGAGGTGGAGTATTGCGCATCTTGAACAGGCAATTCTTAACGGAGAAGAGCATGTAAAGGATATTGCGTATCTGACCACACTTGAGGGTTATGTTCACTGGAAGCTTACAGGAAGGAAGGTTATCGGCGTTGGCGAGGCGTCGGGTATGTTCCCGATTGACAGTGAAACAAACGACTATAATGCCGATATGCTCGATAAATTTTCAAAGCTTCCCGAGGTTTCAAAGTACGACTGGAACATCCGGGATATTCTTCCGAAATCGCTTGTTGCAGGCGAAGAGGCAGGTTTTCTCACTGAGGAGGGCGCAAGGCTTCTTGACCCGACAGGAGAGCTTCAGGCAGGAATTCCCATGTGTCCGCCCGAGGGCGACGCAGGTACGGGAATGGTCGCAACTAACAGCATAAGCGTCAGAACGGGTAATGTTTCTGCAGGAACATCAATTTTCTCTATGATTGTTCTTGAAAAAATGCTTTCAAAGGTTTACGAAGAAATTGATATGGTAACAACACCCACAGGTATGCCGGTTGCGATGGTTCACTGCAATAACTGCTGCACCGACCTTGATTACTGGGTCAAGCTTTTCATTGAATTTTCAAAGCTTAGCGGTGGCGAGCTTACCAAACCGCAGGTTTACGATTTGCTTTACGGCGAAGCACTCAAGGGCGATAAGGATTGCGGCGGACTTGTAAACTTCAATTATTTTTCAGGCGAGCCTGTTACTCATCTTGAAAGCGGCCGTCCGCTTTTCATCAGAAAAGAGAATGCTCAAATGAGCCTTGCTAACTTTATGAGAGCGCAGGTATTCTCAACTATGGGCGCGCTAAAAATCGGTATGGAAATTCTTGAAAATGAGCAGGTTGCTATTGACAGACTTACAGGGCACGGCGGTCTGTTTAAAACCGAATATGTCGGTCAGCGACTGATGGCAGGTGCATTTAACACCCCTGTTACAGTTATGGAAACTGCCGGCGAAGGCGGCGCCTGGGGAATTGCAATTCTTGCAAAATACGCCGCTGACAAGACAGGGGAGAGCCTTGACGATTATCTTAATAACCGTGTATTCTCTTCGTGTAAAAGCTCGACTGTTGAGCCTGACGCGGCTGACAGTGAAGGCTTTGATGCATATATGAAGCTTTATAAAAAAGGACTTATTGTTGAGAAATCAGCAACGGAAAATATTTAAGGAGGCAGTTATGGCAATTAAGGATTATGAATTTTGGTATGTTGTTGGCACGCAGCACCTTTACGGTGAGGAAATCTTTGCTGACATAAATGCGCATGCACAGGAAATGTGCGAGGAGTGGAGCTCAAAGCTACCGTGCAAGGTTGTGGCAAAGCCCTGTGTTAAGACAGCACAGGAAATTTTAGATGTAATGAGAAGCGCTAACAATACACCCGAGTGTGCAGGCGTTATTACATGGATGCACACCTTCTCTCCCTCTAAGATGTGGATTGCAGGACTGAATGAGCTTGCAAAGCCCTATCTCCATGTTAACACTCAGTACAACAGGGATATTCCCTGGTCCGATATAGATATGGACTTTATGAATCTTAATCAGTCCGCTCATGGCGACAGGGAACACGGATACATTCATGCAAGAATGAGAAAGAAGTGTAAGGTTATCGCAGGCTATTGGAAGGACGAGGAGTTCCAGAGAAAGATGGGCGTTTGGATGCGCGCTGCTGTCGGTGCGTGTGAATCAAGAAAGCTCAGGGTTCTGCGTATTTCTGACAATATGAGAAATGTTGCTGTAACTGACGGCGACAAGATTGAGGCTCAGATTAAGCTCGGCTGGCAGGTTGACCACTACGGCGTAGGCGATATTATCCGTAAGGTAGAGGCTGTAACCGAAGCTGAGATTGACGCTCAGATGGCTGAATATGAAAAGAATTACATAATGGATACTGATAATATCGAGTCGGTTCGTTATCAGGCAAGGGAAGAAATCGCAATTAAGAGCTTCCTTACCGAGAAGAATTACGGCGCTTTCCATACTAATTTTGAGGACCTTCAGCAGTTAAGACAGCTTCCCGGTCTTGCTTGTCAGGATTTAATGCGTCAGGGCTACGGCTTCGGCGCTGAGGGCGACTGGAAGGTAGCGGCTATGACGAGGCTTATGAAGCTTATGGCTGACGGTATGACCGAGGGCGGCACGGCATTTATGGAGGATTATACCTACCATTTTGAGCCGGGTAATGAAATGCTCCTCGGTTCGCATATGCTTGAGGTTTGCCCGACTGTATCTGCTGAAAAGCCGAAGATTCAGGTGCATCATCTTGGCATAGGCGACAGGGAAGACCCTGCAAGACTTGTATTCAAAGCGCAGACAGGCAACGCAATCGTTGTTACTCTCGTAGATATGGGCGACAGACTCAGAATGATTGTTAACGATGTAGAGTGTAAGAAGCAGGAAAACGATATGCCGAAGCTTCCCGTTGCAGGCGTATTATGGAAACCGCTTCCGTGCTTACAGACATCTGCTGAGGCTTGGATTTACGCAGGCGGCGCTCATCATTCGGTGCTTTCATACAGCCTTACCGCTGAGCATATGAGGGACTTTGCTGAAATTATGGGCATTGAGTTTGTACATATAAACAAGGACACCGAGATTAATTCCTTCAAGAAAGAGCTTTTCTATAACGATGTCGCTTATAAGCTCGGTATGTGAGGTAAGCTATGTTAGATGAATTAAAACAAAGTGTATTTGAAGCTAATTTACAGCTTGTTGAATACAATCTGGTTGTGCTTACATGGGGAAATGTTTCCGCAATTGACAGGGAGAGCGGTCTTGTTGTTATTAAACCGTCAGGCGTACCGTATGACAGGATGACGGCTGAGGATATGGTTGTTCTTGACCTTGACGGAAACAAGGTCGAGGGTGAGCTTAATCCCTCCTCGGATACTCCTACGCACCTTGAGCTTTACAGGAATTTTTCGGATATCGGCGGCATTGTTCATACACATTCCTCCTGGGCTTGTTCGTGGGCTCAGGCAGGAAGGGATATTCCTGCGTACGGCACGACGCACGCTGATTTTGCAAACGGCTGTGTGCCGTGTGCAAGAGGACTTACCGAAGCGGAAGTTAACGGCGACTATGAGCTTAATACCGGAAAGGTAATAGTTGAAGAGTTCTCTAAAAGAGGTATTTCTCCTGACGAGTGTCCTGCAGTGCTTGTTCACAGG
The DNA here is from genome assembly GCA_902791235.1 of Oscillospiraceae bacterium. Lineage (GTDB taxonomy): Bacteria > Bacillota > Clostridia > Oscillospirales > Acutalibacteraceae > Eubacterium_R. Next base: position 36,076 of record CADAUV010000006.1, on the reverse strand, counting down.
CACGGGCCATTCACCTGGGGTAAGAATGAGTTTAAGGCAGTTGAGAATGCACTCATTCTCGAAGAGGTTGCAAAAATGGCAACAAGGACGGAGCAAATTGCCTCTATGCGTGAAAATTCGGATATAGGAATTGAGCAATATCTTCTTGACAAGCACTATCAGCGAAAGCACGGTAAGAATGCTTATTACGGACAAAGTAAATAATTACATAAAGAAACCCTCGGCTGCCGAAGCTACCGAGGGTAACTCTTTTATTTATCTTTTAATGTCGTCCCATTTTACGCCGTCAACCTGGAAGAGGTCGTCGAACTTATAAACATTATTCTCGTCCTTTCTGTGGCTTGGATACCAAACCTGAGCGAAGAACGGATTTGTTCTTGCGATATTGTCATAATCCCATGCCTTCTGAGGAACATAACATTCAGGACACCAATGACCGCCGAGAAGAATAAGGTTAGGTGATGCTTCAAATTCAGCACCGCAGTAACCGCATTTCCACTTGAGCTTTGTAGCGAGGTCGCCCTTCTTCATCTTAGTGCTGAGGCACTCGCCGCCGCGGAATTTAGCCGCCTGCTTCATATCGTTGATATCAAGCTCGCTTTCAGGCTTTGACTCGTCATAACCGTGGTCAAGTTTGTAGTTTTCAGCGTCTGCAGAATCCTTATTGAACTTGCGGATTTCAAAGTCTTCCCATTTCTTCGGAATAGCTTCCCAGTCCTCATATGAGCCGTAATAAGCAGAAAGCCTTTCGGGATTCTTCGTCTTAACCCAGTCAAGAGTACCAAAGTCCTTTGTTTCGGCAAGCTTCTTCATAAACGGCTTTGCAGCAGCGGCAACTGCCGATTTAGGAAGATAGCGAGGAATCTTAAAGTAGAATTCAACCTGGTCAGCAAGACGGTTGAAATACTCCTGAACGGGAAGATTCTCACGGAAGTGGAGATATTCCTCGAGCTTATCGCCGTCAGCATAGAACTGACCGTGGAAGTTTTTAAGGATAAACCAGTTAGCGTCAAAGAGCTTTTCAGGACCTGCGAGACCGAGTGTGCCAAGAAGGAGCTGCTCGAATTCGTAATTTGAAAGTCTGTATTCCTTACCTGAACCGATGTTATAGTAATGATTCCAGAAATCAGAACCGAGGTTGCCCTTTGAATCTTCAAGTACAAGGTTGCACATAAGTCTGCCTGAATCCTCAACAGTACACCATTCGAGCACTCCGTTGATTGGTACATGGAACATAATCGGGTCCATATTTTTAAGAATATTCGGATAGAGGATACCTGACTGACGCATTACTACCCAGTTCTTAATGCCGCTTTCAACAAAAGTTCTCTCAGCAACAACCTTTGATACAGCGTAGTGGTCGTAGATTGAAACCTTTATAGGATCGCCGCAACGGCCCCAGTGGATAGGATAGTTTCTACCGCCTGTTTCAGCAACAGTACCGATATAGCAAACCTTTACTGCGTCGGGGTCCGGCTGTGCAAGAACTGCTTTACAGATATTTTCAGCAGCGCCGATATTTGTCTTCTGTGTTCTGTACGGCTTCCAGTCAGCAGCAGGGGATACCATACCGCCTACATGAAGAACATAGTCCGCTCCGGTGATACCTTCGAGGAGTGAGTCGTAATCAGTAAGATCACCCCAGACAATCTTAACATTGGGCTTTGCCATTAAGGGCTTTAAAAGCTCTTCGTTTTTCTGGCTTCTGCGAGCAAGGATTTTAAGATTAATCTCATTAGGATGCTTAATCATTTCCTGAACTGCAGCCCATCCCATATTACCGGTACCGCCGGTAAGAAATACGGTTTTCTTTGCCATTTATATTCCTCCTTAAATGTGCAATATACAAATTTATTCATATAAATTATAAACTAATTATAAACAAAATGCAACCAAATAACCAAAAAATTATAAGTAATTCATACGAAATATTGTATGTTTTGTTGTGCAAATCTAACAAATAAAAAATCTGTTGACTTATTAAGGTATTTATAGTATTATATGACTGACAAATCTATAGCTTATCAAGAGTGAATGAGGGACAGGCCCTTTGACTTCACAGCAACCTGCATATTGCAAGGTGCTAATACCTGCGGTAATCCGAGTGATAAATTATTTTGACACGCTCGGTCGGCGTGTTTTTTTGTTATATAGGAGGAGATAAAATGTCTAAGTTTTTATTTACAAGCGAATCTGTAACAAAGGGTCATCCCGATAAGATTTGCGACCAGATATCCGATGCAATTCTTGATGCGATGCTTGCTCAGGACCCACAGAGCCGTGTTGCCTGCGAAACCACCTGTACCACAGGTCAGGTTCTTGTTATGGGCGAGATTACCACTAAGGCAAATGTTGATATACCTGCAATTGTAAGAAAGACTGTATGCGATATTGGTTATGACAGTGATAAGAAGGGATTTAACGGTAACACCTGTACCGTTCTTGTTGCGCTTGATAAGCAATCTCCCGATATTGCAATGGGCGTTGATAAGTCATATGAGTTAAAGAACGACGAGGAAGATGAATATAACCTTAACGGCGCAGGCGACCAGGGTATGATGTTCGGCTTTGCGTGCGACGAAACGAAGGAGCTTATGCCCTTGCCGATAAGCCTTGCGCACAAGCTCTCGCTTAAGCTTACCGAGGTCAGGGAAAACGGAACTCTCCCTTACCTTTACGCAGACGGTAAAACTCAGGTTACAGTTGAATATGTTGACGGTAAGCCGAACAGAGTTACTACTGTTGTTGTTTCAAGTCAGCACAGCGCTGATGTAGAGCTTTCACAGCTTCGTGAGGATATTATCGAGAAGGTTATTAAAACAACTGTTCCTGCAAACCTTATGGATGAGGAAACAAAGTTTTATGTTAACCCGACAGGCAGATTTGTAATCGGCGGTCCTAACGGTGATTCAGGTCTTACGGGAAGAAAGATTATTGTTGATACATACGGCGGATATTCACGCCACGGCGGCGGTGCTTTCAGCGGTAAGGACCCGACTAAGGTTGACAGAAGTGCAGCTTATGCTGCGCGCTGGGTTGCAAAGAATATCGTTGCTGCAGGTCTTGCTACCAAGTGCGAGGTTGAGCTTGCTTATGCAATAGGCGTTGCCAAGCCCGTATCTGTTATGGTTGACACATTCTCAACAGGAGTAAAATCGGATGATGAAATCAGCGAGATTGTCAATAAGGTATTTGACCTCAGACCTTCCGCAATTATTGATAAGCTTGATTTAAGAAAGCCTATTTATCAGCAGGTAGCTGCATACGGACATATGGGCAGGGAAGACCTCGGCGTTAGCTGGGAAAAGACCGATATGGTTGACGAGATTAAAAAGTATATGTAAAATAAAGGGCACCCTGTTTTGGGTGCCCTTATTCTATGTCATATTATAATTTAGAATCTTTTTCATAAGCAGCTTTTACTGCGTTGTGGATTGCCTTATCAAAGCCGTCCTGCTGAAGCGAGAGGACACCTTCGATTGTTGTACCTCCGGGTGAGCATACATTGTCGATAAGCTTGTACGGATGCTCCTCAGACTCCAAAATCATCTTGGCGCTTCCGTATGCAACCTGCGCTGCAATCATCAGTGCGTCGTCTTTTTTCATACCGTACTTTACACCGGCTCTTGCAAGCTCATCAATGAACATATAGTAAAAAGCAGGGGAACAGCCGCCAAGAACGCCGAAAAGAGCAAATGAAGTTTCGGGAAGCGAAATGACCTTGCCTGTACATTCAAGAAGCTTCACAACCTCATCTAGCTCACTTTCGCTGACTCCGCTTGAGCAGTAGGCAGATATAGCTTCGCATACCTTAGCGTTTATGTTTGGCATAACTCTGACAATTTTCGCAGTGTTCTTAAGCTTGCTCTGAATAAAGTCAATGCTCTTTCCTGCGCAGATTGATACAAGCACCGTGTTGTCATCAAGGCTTGAATCAATCTTTTTCAGTACATCCTCAAGCACATTTGGCTTAACTGCAAGAAAAACTATATCGCTGTAGGATACAACCTCAGCCTCGCTGTTTCTCTCAATAACATCATAAAGCTCTGCAACCTTATTCAGTGCAGGAGCATAGCAATCGTATCCGTTAATCTCAAATATTTCGTTTTCGTTATTGACAATGCCGTTAATAATTGCACTTGCCATATTACCGCATCCGATAAATCCGATGTTCATACTCTCACCCCGTAATATTATTTATTTCATACTATCACAAGTGCTTTTAAAAATCAAGATATTAAAGCTAAGACGCGATAACTCGGTATATTCATCCATCGTTATCGCGCCTATGTTATTTCATTGAATTGTTTTTTCTTGCGTATTTTTCTTTTGTAGCAAGTCCGCCTCTTATATGACGCTGAGCCTTGTTTATGTCAAGTACTTCTTTAACCTCACTGCACAGCAGGGGATTAATAATGCTGAGTCTTTTTGTAACATCGTTATGTACAGTGGATTTGCTTATTCCGAAAACTGAGGCAGTCTGTCTTACGGTTGCTCCGGTTTCAACAATATAATGCCCGAGCTGTATACATCTTTTTTCAACATTACCTATCAAGCTTTTCACCTGCCTTTGTAATGTATATGAAAAAAGATATGTAAATATAACAAAGCGCCTGCATATGCAGACGCTTAAGTTTTCATTTATTCGGTAGTTGTTTCCTCGCTGTCGCCCTTAAGGTTTTGTATCGCGTCAACGAGTGTTGACTGATTAAGCTCCTCTACGCTGTTATAAAGCAGCGCTTCGTCGCTCTCTACCTTTTTATCGTCCTGAACAATAAGCTTCATTGTAAGCTCCTTGTCGTTAACGGTAATCTGATAAACATTTGATTTGCTTGTTGAATCATTTGTCATTGTGAGCTTATTGCCCTTAACTGTGTAATCCCAGTGAAATACCGCAGTGAGAACATACTGGTCGCAGGTACCGTCGCTGTTAAACTGATATGCTGAAATTCCGGGATTAGCGTCGCTTTCCCAAATGCCGACAATCTTATTGTCGTTCTTACCTGTTGCACTGTTAAAAGCGCTGACGGGCGACTGGTGGGTTACGCCGCAGTAAATCGCAAATGCAATAATCAGAATAAAGACAACCGCACCGCAAATTATGCCTGCAAGTCTGCCAATCTTTTTACCGTCTGGCTTAGCTTTAGCAGCCTTTGTCTGTGTTTTTTCTTCGTTTAAATCGTCGTTTGCTTTGTTAAGAAATTCATCTTTCTGTAAATCTTCTGACAATTTATTCAGCCTCCTTAAGACCTTCTTTAATGAGAAGAGACTCTATTCTTTCAGATGAGTCGAGCAGTGAAGATACGGACATATCGTGATTGAGAGTATCAATGAAATATGCAGTGTATTTTGAGAGGTCAACATTTACATACCATTCGCGGTTTAAAAGCTCAGGCGACTGGTAAACACCGTTTGTGGTAAATACTCTGTCGAATACGCCGTTTTCATAAGCCTTGTCAAATACATCAAGTCCGTTGCAGAAAAGACCGAAGGTTGTGCAAACGAAAATTCTGCCGCAACCAAGGCTCTTGAGCTTGCTTGCAACCTCAAGCATTGACTCACCTGAGGAAATCATATCGTCAACAATTATAATATCCTTGCCCTGTACCGATTCGCCGAGATACTGATGCTCGATAATCGGGTTTCTTCCGTTTACAACTCTTGTATAATCCCTCTGCTTGTAGAACATTCCAAGGTTAATTCCGAGCTGTGAAGCGAAATATATGTTTCTGAACATCGCGCCCTCGTCAGGGGAGATGGTCATAAGATGGTCCTTGTCAACAATAAGGTCGTCAACTGTATTAATAAGAGCTTTAATCATCTGATATGTAGGCATTACATTCTCAAAGGATTTGTCAGGTATAGCGTTCTGTACCCTCTTGTCGTGAGCGTCAAAAGTTATGATGTTTTCAACGCCTAAATTAACAAGCTCCTGTAATGCCATAGCACAGTCGAGGGATTCTCTTGAACTTCTCTTATGCTGTCTGCCTTCATAAAGCATAGGCATAATAACGGAAATCCTTTTCGGCTTTGATTCAAGAGCAGAGATAATTCTCTTTAAATCAGCAAAATGGTCGTCAGGGGACTTGGGTACTTCCATACCGTACATCTTGTAAGTGCAGCTATAATTGAACACATCACATATAATATATATGTCGTATCCTCTTACAGATTGCTGAATAACTCCCTTTGACTCGCCGCTGCCAAAGCGCGGTACTGAAACATTAATCTTGTAGCTGTCCCTCTCGTAACCGAAAAAGGCAAGCGTGTCCTTGTGGTCCTGCGCCTGGTCCTTTCTCCATCTTACAAGATAGGAATCAATCTTATCCGTAAGCTCCTCGCATCCGGGCATTCCGATGATGCCGAGCGGTCCGTAAGGGATGTTGCTTATGTTTTCTGCTGTTAATCTTGCCATAGAAAAAAGCTCCTCTCATTTTTTCACGCATATTCTACAATAATTTTATAGCTTTGTAAACAATAAAAATGATATTTTATTATTTTCGGAAAGTTGTTCAATTTAATGTCTTAAAAGCATTTCTTTTTTGTTTTCTTTTATGGATTATGACATATGAACAAAGTCCTGCCAAGGTTATTGCAGAAACTGCAGCGCCTGCATTTAATCCTTGAGGATTATATTTATAAGTAACGGTGTGTTCACCGTGCTTAACCGTTGTAGTGAGAAGTGCTTCTCCAAGCTCAAAGGTTTCTGCCTTCTGACCGTCAATATATATACTCCAGCTTTTATCAAACGGTATCGAGGAACAAAGGTATGAATCCTCTGAAACGCTGATTGTTCCAGTGATTTCAGTATCGCTGTGAGAGGTTATATTCATAGCATTTCTGAGAAGTCTGTTGTATCCCTGCGCAAGCACTGCCTCGTCGCAGGTATACGCGTACACCTCAGCATAGCCTTCATTTGTATCCATAGCGGAGCAGTAAAGATTGAGCTTGATAACATCGCCTGCTTCATAATAGCCGAGGTCGAGAATATATGGCTCATCCGATTCCATATTAGATGTGAAGCCGTTATCAGCGACAACTTCATAGCTTTCAGCTGATTTGGAGTTAACATAAAGATAAACATTTCCGTTAATCTCAGGCGTCATAGTAATATGAACATAGCCGTAGTTTGACTCCGTTTCTTCCTTATAATACCAGCAGGTTCCGTTTTCAGTGAGTTTCTCGCCGCTCATACCGTCAAACTGAGTGTCTGTATAAGTAACAGGCTTAAATACATCGGTAAGTCCTGTTGCAAGGTCGAAATACTGCTCCTGAACAGTGAACGGATACCCCTCGTCTATCTGCCACTCGTCAAGATTAACTGAAGCAGAATATATTGTGGGAAGGGCATATTTATACTCGTATATTACCGTGTTCCCGTTATTAATCGTATCAATTTTATTAAACAGATTTTCAGTGGGTTCTGTGCCTGTGCCGTTATAAATAATATACTTAATATTATGAAACATATTATAAACAGGCGTCTGAGGATTATAGGTATAGCTGTTTATTTTGTTACTCATCATACCGAGATTATACTGAAGACCAGAATAGCTTTCATAAGCCATTGATGAGAAGTTTGAAATACCGTCGTATCCGTAGTAAGCAGGGTCCATCCTGAAGGTAAGATATGACTGCTCGGTTCTGTAAAATCCTTTATCATTCGCCTCTATCTCTTCAACCGCTGCCGAAACCGCGTCAAAATTCGCGACATAGTCGCTGTTTTTCTGCCTGCAAGGCATACCGAGAGTATCGCATATAACAACCTCTACGAATACAAAGGTAACGGCGAGAACAGCCGTAAGCGTTCTTTCAAGCTTTCCTTTTCTGTAAATATAGAGAAACGCAGTCCAGAGAATTATAAAGGCGATACTCATATAAATGGTAAGCTCACTCATCTTAGTGGTTGCCATTTTCTGAGCAATTATTATGAAAAATACCCAAGCCATACCGACATATCCGATATCCTTTATCTCAAGCGACCTGAGCTTAACGGCGCTTCTGTATGCAATGATAAGCAGTATGAACGAATACATATATGAAAATCTAAACGGAAGGTCGTTCGGAAAATGCATTGCGTGCCATACAAAGTTAAGCATATTGTTGTCAAAACTGAAAAGGAGCAGAAGAAGGATTAATATATATCCTGTTTTCTCTTTAAGCCTGATATCTTTGTTAACAACATAAAGCGGTACAAGAATCAGAGCAGGTATGCCTGAATATACATTCGGAAGTACATCGTCGCCGCTGCTTCTGATTGTGGTTTCAAGTGTGGCAAGGTGCGAGGTAAGAAAATCAAATATATTAAAATATGATTCAAAGGTTGTCGGAAAGCTGTCCGAGGTCGCAGAGGAGTTCCTCAGAATCATAAATACAGGAACAAGGCTTACAGTGCAGAGCGCTCCGGCAACAACACTGCTGAGCGCAAACAACACGCATCTGTTAAAAAAGGTTTTATTCATTAAGGCTTTGAAGCTGTATGCCTTTTCAAACTTGCGCTTTTTGTCAATAAGACCGCCTTTGTTGAGGATAAGAAAGCTGAAAAGAAAATATATAACTGAAAATATACAGGTCATATATCCCATGTAGTAGCTTGAGTAAAGCAGCACAGCAAGACTGATAATGTAAGTCAGGCATTTTCCGCTTTTAACAAGTCTTTCAATTCCGAGTATGATAATCGGGAAAAGAAGCATTCCGTCAAGCCACATAACATTCCAGTAATAAGCAAGAAAGTATGAGCAAAAGGCATAAAATACGCCGAATACGGATATAAGGAAATTATTGCCCCTCTGACTGCATTTAAGATAATAAGAGAAGGTTCCTGCGGAAAGAATACACTTTACGGCAACAATCAATGTAATTGCAAACGAAATATCCTTTTTATCAAAAAGGAAAATCAGCACCGAAAACGGGCTTGAAAGGTAGTTGAAGTAGTTACCGATAAAGCTGCTTCCGCCGCCTGTTGTCCATGAGTAGAGCAAACTTTTATGCTCGCATATCCTGTCATAAAGCTCGGCGAAAAGCGGACCGTACTGGTGGTAGAGGTCCATTCTCATAACGGTGTAATCGCCGATTGGGAAAACCTTGTACAGAGCAAAAACGGTCAGAAGTGAAACACTTGTCAGAAGCAGAGATAATGCTATATATCTGTTTTCATAAAAGAGTTTATATACCTTTGATTTACTTACGCTTTCAGCATCATAATTACAGTCGAATATCAGGAGCCTTGCATAAAAATAATTGAAGAAAACGACAAGGGTGATTGTAGCAAGCCATATGAAGCCCCTGTCCATTCTCAGTAAATCGCCAAATATAAATTCGGAAAGCTTGTAGAAACCAAAATCAACTCCTGCGCTGAAAATGAAAAACAGTATTTGCTTTTTAGGTGTTGAGAGTATACTCTTTGCAAAAACAAAGCGCTTTTCGAGAAGGAAGCTTACAAGCTCGCTGACAACGAAGGAAATGCCGAGTGCGACGGGTGCGGAAATACCGAATGCAAGCTTTAAAAACTGTTTAAGCGCAAATAAAAGAAAAACGGATAAAAAAGCCACTACCGCGTAGCTGACTGTTTCTCCGTTTATCAGTTTGTTTGTTCTGTATATTTTAATCTTATCAGACATTATATCACCTTAGTTTATTTTAACATTATAATAACATATCTAATCAATCAATTCAACAAATTAATGTGATAATTTTTAAAGTGCTTACATATATCTTAATCAGGTGAGATAGTTGGACAATTTATCTTTTTTCGTTTCTGTAATGCCCGATAGGATTAAAAACGCACTTTTGAGGCTTAACAGCGATATGCTTTTTGAAATCAGCGAAATAAGAATAAGAAGGCAAAAGCCGCTTATTATTTATATCGGCACCGAATGTTTCTTTGTATCGGCTATCAGTAATAATCTGCACAAAAGATATACGCACGGCTGCTTTGTCGTTGAAAGTAATGACTTTGATTTACTCATATCGCGGCTTTGCGAGGATTCAATCCATACTAATATGCATACAATGGTTAAAGGCTACATAACGGTTAATCATGCCTCGCGATGCGGTATTGCCTCCAAGGCAGTATATGAAGACGGAAGCGTAAGGCTTGTAAGGGAAATAAACTCCGTTAATATCAGAATTGCAAGACAGATTAAAGGAATATCTCTTGACATCCTTGAAAGCCTGTACTCCAACGGGCTTAAAAGCGTTATTGTCGCAGGAAAGGCGATGAGCGGTAAAACCACATTCATAAGAGATATGGCGTATTATCTGTCAAGCGGTTTTAACGGTAAATACTGTAAGACGGCTGTAATCGACGACAGGGAGGAGCTTTCGGGCGGATTTAATACGGGTATTAATACCGATGTATTAAGCTGCTTTACAAAGACAGACGGTATTGAAATTGCTATCCGAACGCTGTCGCCCGAGCTTATTGTGTGTGATGAAATTGTTAATCAAAGAGAGCTTGAAAGCATCAGCTTCGGTTTTAAAAGCGGTGCAAAATTCATTGTGAGTATTCATCTGGATTCAGTTGACGACTGCGAGAATAATTCCATTTACAAAGGGCTTTTAAGAAGCGGTGAATTTGACCGGCTTCTGTTTATTGACAGGGAGAGGGGATATATATACCTTAAGAATTTAAGGGTGAGTAATTTTGAAAACAGCAGGAATTTCGATGATTATGCTGTGTTCCCTTATGTCAGGAATTCTGATTTACAAAAGGAAATACAGTGAAATTAAAAGCCTTGCCGCAGCCTCGTCATTATTTGAACTTATGATTTTTGAATTAAAGGACAGAAACTCCGGCACAAATGAAATCTTAAAAAAGATTTATGATAGTGATTATTACGCCTTTAATTCGGAAGAAAGAGGTTTCAAATATGTTTCTCGGGAAGTAAACGACCTTGTCAGAGAGGGCATGGATTATCTTGGTAAAAGTGATGTTAAAGCACAGGTTGATTATATCGGTCAGAAGGCAGAGAAAATAAGAGAAATATACGATAGTAAGGAAAAGCTTTTTAAAAGCCGCAAGCACCTCTATATAGAGCTTTCCGTGCTTTTTGGTATTCTCATATGCCTTATGATGATTTAGGTGAAATAATGGAAGTTGATTTTATTTTTAAGATTGCCGGCGTCGGTCTTATAATTGCTGTTATTAATACCGTGCTTACAAGAAGCGGCAGGGAAGAGCAGGCAATGCTTTCAACAATTGCAGGAGTAATTGTTGTTCTGATGATGATTGTGCCCGAGCTTGCCGAGCTTTTTGACACAATTAAATCACTTTTTGATTTATGATTAAGGTATTAGCTTTCAGTGCAGTCTGTGTTTTAAGCGCGCTGCTTGTAAAAAATATCAGGCGTGAATACGGCTTTTTTATAAGTCTTGCAGGTGCGGTTATAATCTTTACAGCTTCACTCGGCGGACTAAAAGAGATATTTGAAACCGTAAACGAGCTTGGAAGTCAGGAAAACAGCATTAATTCTGCGGTTAAGCTTTTGATAAAGCTTTTCGGCGTTGCGCTTATTTCTGAATTCATCTGTAATATGTGTGATGATGCAGGAGAAAAAATGCTCTCTGCTCAGACGCTTCTATATTCAAGGATTGTTATGACGGTTATGCTTTTACCGCTAATCAGCAGTCTTTGTAACATTGTTTTCGGACTGATAAACAGGATATGAAAAGATTTATTATAACACTTATACTACTTCTGATAATCCCGATTTTTACATATGCGGATGATTATGAAAACTATCTTGAAAGCTTTGATACATCAGCCTTCGAGCTGTTGGAGGAGGACACGAAAAGCTTTCTTGAAGAAAGCGGAATTGACGGCTTCAGCATTGATTCATTGTCCTCATTTTCGTTATCGGATGTCAGCGCTTTCATATCTGACAGAATTACAGATTCATTGGAAGCACCGCTTAGATTTCTGCTTATAATTATTGCCGTATCAGTGCTTACCGCAATCATTAAAAGTGCAGACAGTAACCGATATTCTGAATTTTACGCCTATGCATCAAGTTTAATAATAACTGTAATACTATGCACATATATTACAGATTGTATAAATATCACATATTCAACTATTAAGATTTGCTCTGATTTTGCTTACGCTTTTTTTCCTGCGTTTTGCATTATTGTGGGCGTTTCGGGCGGCACACTTACTTCGCTTAGTACAAATACTCTGCTTCTCGGTATGGCGCAGTTTATCAATTTTTTCTGCAGTAATTTTGTGGTTCCCGTACTTAACTGTGTTCTCGCCTTCGGTATATGCTCTGCGATTAACGAGGAAGTCAAAACGGATAAAATATCAGAGCTCATCAAAAGGTGCCTGATAACTGGACTATCCCTGATTTCATCTGCTTTTATAACCGTCTTATCAATAAGAACAGCGGTTGCTTCCAAGGCGGATTCCCTCGGTATCCGTTCACTCAGATTTGCCATTAACACCGTTGTTCCCGTAATAGGTCCGAGTGTGAGCGAAGGGCTTACCTCAATACAGATGTATTCAGGCTTGATTAAAACAAGCGTCGGCGTTGTCGGTATTGTATCCGTTATCATTACCTTTCTTCCGGCACTTATTCAGATAATTCTTTGGCGACTTGCACTTATGCTCTGCGGTCTGGTTACAGATGTATTTGAAATTATTACAATCAGTAATATTATCAAAGCCTTTCGTGATGTCCTGAGAATATGTGAGGTTTTAATTATTTTAACTATGCTCACGACTGTTATTTCAATCGGAATACTTGTTGCGTCAAGGACGGTGAGTTAAACGGATTTCATAAAACAGTGGTGCTTCTGCCTGTGTATTACGCTGATAGTCAGCTCTGTTTTTCTTAAGCTTTCTGGGAGCTTAAAGAATTTCAGGCAGATAAAGATTGCTGTCAGCCTTCTTATTCTCACTACATTTATTTTTCCTTTTACACAAACCGATAAAATAAAAATACCTGACCTTAGTGAAGCGTTAAGTTATGAAAGCTCGCAGGATAGTTATAAAAATATTATTAACTCTCAGGTTGAAACCACGCTTGAGCAGGGCGGATATAACGGCTGCAATGTAAACTCTGTTGTAAGAGTGTACGGTGATGAAATTTATATAGAAAGTATTTCGGTATCATCTCCTGATGATTATGAGCTTAGCGAGGTGAGGGATTATATAGCGGACAATCTCGGGTATTTTGCAGAGGTGTATTACACAGGTGAATAACATAAAGGATGTTTTAAACAAATTCATTAAAGGCGAGGACAGAAAAATTCCTGTAATTATTGCTATCGGATTAATAGGTATTCTGCTTCTCGGACTTTCGGGACTCAATGACGGCGGCTCATCAAAAAAAGCTGAAAAACAGAGCGCGGTATCCGACAACAGCGAATATGCTAAGGAGCTTGAGGATAAGCTTTGCAGCGTCATTTCGTCGATTGACGGCGTAGGGAAGTGCAAAGTTATGATAACCCTCGAAGCAACAAAAGAAAGTGTTTATGCCGTCGACAGTGAAAGCAGGAATGATAATTCCTCGAACACAAGTAAAGAAGAATATGTCTTTTCAGATTACGGAAGTAGCGAAGAGCCTGTGCTTATTAAGGAAAAATACCCGAAAGTTCAGGGCGTTACGGTAGTTTGCTCGGGCGGTGATAACAGTGCAGTAAGACAGCAGATAGTCAACTGTGTTACAGCGCTGTTTGATATAAATGCAAACAGAGTTTCTGTTTCAAAAATAAAATGATAAGGTGATTAAATGAACAGTGAAAATGAAAGCAGAGCTGCACAAATTCAGGATGTGCTTACAGATGAGAAGAAGGAAAAGAGAAAAGCAAGAAAGACAAGAATAGGGATTTCTTTCTTTGTTCTGCTTCTTGCTGTCGGCGTTATGGGTAACTGGTATATTCAGAATAACGGTCTTTCCTCACAGGTTAGCCCGATTTCTGCAGCCAAGGAAAAAATTCTCGGTGAGGCAAAATATGTTGACGCGACGACAGAGCCCGTAAGCGAAAGCGAATACTTTTCCGACGCAAGACTCGAAAGACAAAAGGCAAGGGATGAAAGCGCGGAAAAGCTCCAGAGCGTTATTGATTCAGCGGAGGAAAACGAGGACATAAAAAAGCAGGCAGGCGAGGCAATGGCAAAGCTCAGCAATATCATAAATGCTGAAAATAAAATTGAAACACTTGTGTGCGCAAAAGGAATCAATAGCTGTATAGCTGTTTCAAATGAGGACGGAAGCAAGGTTGATATAATTGTTGATTCTGAAGAGCTAACAGAAAACCAAATATTGCAGATTAAGGAGATTGCGGTTTCTCAGCTTGGTTGTACTTATGAAAATGTTACAATAATTCAGTCAAATTAAAGTAAATAAAACTTGTATATTTATTCACTCTATGTTATAATAGCGCCTATAAGATATAATACATTATATAAGGAGCTGTTATTTATGGAGATAAATTCACAGAGTTCCATGGGTGATCTTATTATTTCCGATGAGGTAATTGCCGCTATTGCCGTTAATGCCGCTAAGGATGTTGACGGCGTATCGTCCTTTAGCTCGAAGCCTGTTGATGTCGTAAACACAATTAAAAGCGGCAGCTTAAAGGTTATGAGCCCTGTCAGAATTACACAGGACGGAGATAAATTCGTTATAAGCATATATATCAATCTTGAGCCTAACAAGAAATTCCAGTATGTTGCGACAGAGGTACAGTCTGTTGTTAAAGAGGCTGTACAGAATATGACCGGAAAGCTTGTTAACAGGGTTAATGTTATCGGTGCCGGCATTGATAATGAGCGCGTTGCCGATACTAATGATAACGAAACTGCACCTTCAGAAAGTGAAGAATAAATAATTAAGGCCGGCAGTTAGCTATCTTTTGATATACTACTGTCGGCTTTTTTACAGGAGTTTTTATGAAAAGAAATGATATGAGGGAACAGGCGTTTCTTCTTACCTTTGAATCCCTTTTCGGCGCGGAGGATGAGCTTGACGAGCTTATCGCTCTTTACAGTGAAAATGTTGAAGAGGTGAGCGATTACGCAAAGGAAGTTTTTAAAGGTATAAAGAGCAAAACTGACGAATTTGAGCAGATTATTAACGAGTACTCCAAAGCTTGGAAAACCTCGAGATTGCCAAAGGTTACTCTCGCAATACTGTATGTTGCTCTTTACGAGATGAAATATGTTGAGTCAGTGCCTGAAAGCGTAGCGATTAACGAAGCTGTTAACCTTGCAAAAAAGTATTCCTATACCGAAGACGCGTCATATATTAACGGAATTCTCGGTGCGGTATCAAGAGGCAGATAATGTATTTAGGTTTTGATACAAGTAATTATACAACCTCGTTGGCGCTGTTTGACGGCAAGGAAATTTTTCAGTCAAAAAAGCTTCTTTCGGTTAAGGAAGGAGAAAAAGGACTAAGGCAGAGCGATGCACTTTTTCAGCATACAGTTAACCTGCCGCAGCTTGTCGACAGCTTTGATTTTGACGGAAAACTCAGCGCTGTCGGCGTTAGTGCAAAACCGAGAAATATAGAGGGAAGCTATATGCCGTGCTTTCTTGCAGGTGTTAGCAGTGCGACAGCTTTAAGTAAATTTTGCGGCGTTCCTCTTTATAAGACATCTCATCAGGTCGGACATATTCTTGCGGCTTTATACTCTGCAGATATTCTCGAATATATCAATAACCCTTTTATTGCTCTTCATCTCAGCGGCGGCACAACCGAGGTGCTTTATGTTACGCCCGATAACGATGAACTAATAAAGGCTGAGATAATCGCTGAAAGCCTCGACCTGAAAGCAGGACAGGCTATTGACAGAACGGGCGTGCTTCTCGGAATGAAATTTCTCTGCGGTGCCGAGCTTGACGAGCTTTCAAGGAAAAGCGATAAGCATTTTAAATACAAAGTCCCTATGAAGGGCTGCGACTGCTCGATGAGCGGTATTGAAAACAAGGTCAAGAATCTGATTTCATCGGGCAGTTCTAATGAGGATGTTGCTAAGTTCGTTATTGATGCTCTTTGTGAAACGGTTAACAGTATGTTACTCGCAGTAACGGAGAAGTACGGCGAATTACCGATAGTCTTTTCAGGCGGCGTTTCTTCAAATTCACTGCTCAGAGAGTATATCTCAAGCAGGTATAATGCATATTTTGCTCACCCGTCATTTTCCTGTGATAATGCAGCAGGCGTTGCAATTTACGCGTATTTAAAGGACAGTTTATGATTAAACCTTATACAGTTACACAGATAAGTAATTATTTGAAATCAATACTTGATTTTGATAAAAATTTGCATAATGTATTAGTGCAGGGAGAGCTTGTTAATTACAAAAGACATTTTCCCTCAAATCACGCCTACTTTTCAATCAAGGATGAAAAAAGTCAGCTTGGCTGTATGATGTATTCAAGTAATGTGGACAAGCTTAAATTCACACCCGAGGACGGAATGAAGGTTATCTGCAAGGGTGAGTTTTCTTATTATCCGCCTGTCGGCAGACTTCAGTTTTATGTATATGAAATTATTCCCGACGGGCTTGGCGAGCAGGAGAGGGCTCTTGAAATCCTGACGGAAAAGCTCAGTCGTGAAGGACTCTTTGATAAAAAATATAAGAAGGATATTCCGCTTTATCCGAGAAAGCTTGGCGTTGCAACCTCAAGCTCGGGTGCGGTTATTAAGGATATAAAAAATGTGTGTGCAAGGCGTTTCCCGCTTTGTGAAATTGTGCTTGCGCCGACGCTTGTTCAGGGCGAAGGTGCGCCAGAGCAGCTTGTAAAAGCTGTTGAAAGGCTCGACAGTATTCCTGATGTTGATGTTATAATCATCGGCAGGGGAGGCGGCTCGAAAGAGGATTTGAGCGCCTTTAATACCGAGGCTGTCGCAAGGGCGGTATTCAACTGTAAAACGCCGATTATTTCCGCTGTCGGACACGGTATCAACAGAACGCTTTGTGATGAAACAGCCGACATTTCAGCTTCAACTCCGAGCGAAGCGGCGGAGCTTGCGGTACCGGATAAGCTTGATTTGCTTGCTTATATCAGTTCAGCTCAGAATATCATTGAAAAGAGCATAAGAAGTAAAATTGATTTTGAATATCAGAGGCTTGACCAAATAACATATAAAAGCGTTTTTTCCGACCCTCATATGTTTATTGAGCAGAAAAGAGATGCGCTTGATGTTATGTATGATGACTTAAACAATTGTTATAAAGCATTTGTTGACAGCAGGAAGAATGATTTTATCAAGGTTGTATCCATGCTTGATGCATACAGTCCGCTTGCTACACTGGCAAGGGGTTATTCGCTTGCGCAGCATAAGGGCAGAATTGTAAAAAGCGCTAAAGATGTTAGTATCGGCGACAGTATAACTATAACGCTTTCCGACGGCAGTATTGACTGCTGTGTTGAAGAGGTGAAAAATGAGCAATAATAAAATGACCTATGAAACGGCGATAAAGAGAATAGAAGAGATAATCTCACTTCTTGAGAAGAACGAGATTTCTCTTGATGAGAGTATGAAACTATTTGAGGAGGGTTCAAGGCTCACGGCTTTCTGTAACGAGGAGCTGAAAAAGGCTGAACAGAAAATCACCGAGCTTACAGATAATAATGACTGATTTTGATTTTGAAAATAAACTGCACTACTACACAAGTAAGGTTGACAATCATCTTTTAACCTATCTGCCCGACGCTAAGGACGGACAGTTCAGTGTAGTTGAGGCTATGAGATACAGTCTTGTAAACGGCGGTAAAAGAATCAGACCCGTTCTTGTCCTTGAGTTTGCCAAGCTCTGCGGAGGCAGGGAGGCTGACGCTCTTGCCTTTGCCTGCGCTGTTGAGTATGTGCATACTTACAGTCTTATACATGACGATTTACCCTGTATGGATGACGACGATATGAGGAGAGGTCAGCCAAGCTGTCATAAGAGATTTGGCGAGGCAACTGCGCTTCTTGCAGGTGATGCACTGTTAACTCATGCTTTTGAAATTATCAGTGATTCCGATGTTTCGGATTACAAAAAGGTTGACGCAGTTAAGCTTCTCTCGCAGAATGCGGGCGTTCAGGGTATGATAGGAGGTCAGGTTATCGACCTTCTTTTCGAGCAGGGTAATCCTACTCTTAACGATTTGAGAAAGGTTTATAAGCTGAAGACGGGCGCACTCATTTCCGCAGCCTGCCTTCTCGGTTGCATTTCTGCAAAAGCTACTGACGGTCAGATTGAGGCTGCCTCTAAATTTGCATACGCACTCGGCTATGCTTTTCAGATTCAGGACGATATCCTTGATGTTATCGGCGATGAGCAAAAGCTCGGCAAGCCCGTAGGCTCCGATGCCGAGAATAACAAGACAACATATGTTCAGCTTGTAGGAATGGAACGAGCGAAAGAGGATGTAAAAAAGTTCACTGACTACGCTGTCAGCCAGCTTGACGAATTTAAAAACAGTGAGTTTTTAAAGGAGCTTGCAATCAGACTTATAAACAGGGATAAATAATATATGTCAGTTCTTGATAGGGTTAATTCACCCAAGGATGTTAAACAACTGAATATTGACGAGCTTAATGTGCTTTGCAGTGATGTCAGAAAGCTTATGATTGAAACCGTTTCACAGACGGGCGGACATCTTGCGTCGAATTTGGGCGTGGTTGAGCTGACAGTCGCTATGCATAAAGTATTTACAAGTCCTGTTGACCAGTTTGTGTTCGATGTCGGTCATCAGTGCTATACCCATAAGATTCTCACAGGGAGAAAAGACAGGTTTGAAACACTGAGGAGTGAAAACGGCATAAGCGGTTTTACAAGACCCGTAGAAAGCGAGCATGATATTTTTTCTTCAGGGCATAGCTCTACCTCCGTTTCCTCGGCAGTCGGTCTTGCAAAAGCAAAGCAGCTAAAGGGTGAGAAGGGCAAGGTTATTGCCGTTATAGGCGACGGTGCTCTCACCGGCGGACTTGCTTATGAAGCGCTTAATAACGCAGGGCATAGCTGCTCAAATCTCATAGTAATACTTAATGACAATAATATGTCTATAAGCCCGAATGTCGGCTCAATGGCAAGAAATCTTACAACTATCCGTACATCACCGGGGTATGTAACCTTCAAGTCAAAGGTACAGCGCGGCTTTTCAAGAATACCCAAGGTCGGAGTACACCTCAACAGATTTTTTACTCTGATTAATTCAAAAATCAGAAAGAGAGTATATAACGCTACCTTCTTTGAAGATTTGGGTTTCAGGTATTACGGACCAATCGACGGGCATGATATGCAGGCGCTAATCGACGCATTAAATGCTGCAAAAGCGCATAATCATCCCGTACTGCTTCATATAAATACGGTTAAAGGTAAGGGATATTATCCTGCAGAGAAGAATCCGACGCAGTTTCACGGCATCGGTAAGTTTGATATCAATACAGGCGAGCCCCTGTCAAGTTCGGATAATTTTTCATCAGCTTTCGGCAGGACAATGTGTTCGTTTGCTAAAAATGACAGCCGTATTTGTTGTGTAACTGCCGCAATGGCTGAGGGTACGGGACTATGTGATTTTGCTAAGGAATATCCCAAGAGGTTTTTTGATGTCGGTATTGCAGAGCAGCACGCTGTTACATTCAGCGCAGGACTTGCAAGAAACGGTCTGATTCCTGTTTTTGCAGTTTATTCAACCTTCCTTCAGCGCTCTTATGACCAGCTTATACACGATGTTTCAATGCAGGGATTAAAGGTAATATTCGGCATTGACAGAGCGGGCTTTGTCGGCGAGGACGGCGAAAGTCATCAGGGCGTTTTTGATACCGCATTTCTTAATTCCGTTGTTGATATGAGTATACTTGCACCTTGCTACTATGACGAGCTTGAGGCAATGTTTTATGAGGGAATCTATAAGATTAAAGGCGCAGTAGCAGTAAGATATCCGAGAGGCTCCGAGGGATATAAGCCCGAAGGATACAAGTATAACCACGAGCCCTATTCGGTTTTCGGTAATCCCGAGGCTGAAAAATTTATTGTTACCTACGGCAGAGAATTTTCGCAGTGCATTAAGGCTCTTGAAGAGCTGGAGGATATATGCTTAATCAAGCTTAATACAATTAAGCCGATTGATAAATCCGTTTGCGAAGTACTGGCAAATTCAAGAAAAATTTTCTTTTTTGAAGAAGGCGTAAAGAGCGGCGGCATCGGTGAGAGCTTTGAGGCTTTGCTTTATGAAAACTGTATTAAGGCTGAATTTAAGCATTTTGCTGTTAATAATGAATTTGTAAAGCAGGCAAGCGTTTCAAGACAGCTTGAAAAGTACAGCCTTGATACAAATTCGGTAATAAGAGAGGTTTCAAATGCCTAAGGATAAAAAAAGGCTTGATATTGCCTTGGTGGAAAAGGGACTTGCTCCGAGCAGGGAAAAGGCTAAGGCTATTATCATGGCAGGCATAGTTTATGTTAATAATCAGAAGTCCGATAAAGCAGGCAGGGAAGTTAAAGAGGACGACATCATTGAGGTGCGCGGCAACACACTCAGGTATGTAAGCCGCGGCGGACTGAAGCTTGAAAAGGCAATGCAGTGTTTTCCTATTAGCCTTGAGGGTAAAATCTGTATGGATGTCGGCGCTTCGACAGGCGGTTTTACCGACTGTATGCTTCAAAACGGCGCGGTCAAGGTTTACTCTATTGATGTAGGATATGGCCAGCTTGCATGGAAGCTCAGGACTGATGAAAGAGTTGTAAATCTTGAAAGAACAAATTTCAGATATGTTACAAGCGAACAGGTACCCGACGGTATTGATTTTGCTTCTGTTGATGTTTCGTTCATATCCCTTAGTCATATTCTTCCTAATTTACATATGCTTCTTAATGACAACGCACAGGCTGTTTGTCTTATCAAACCGCAGTTTGAAGCAGGCAGGGAAAAGGTTGGAAAAAAGGGTGTTGTAAGCTTGCTTGATACGCATATTGAAGTGTGCGATAAGGTTATAGGCTTAGCCCTGGAAAACGGTTTCTGCGTATCAGGACTTGAGTTTTCTCCCGTCAAAGGACCTGAGGGCAATATTGAATATCTGATATATCTTGTTAAGTCAGAAAAGCCTGCGGTCAGCGAAGGCGTTGACGCAAGGTCGCTTGTATTGCAATCACACGAGGAATTATTATGATTATATCTGTTTTTCCAAATCTGAATAATAAAGGTGTTAAAGAGCTTTGCGGCGAAATATTCACTGTATTATCATCGCTTAATACCGAGGTCTTTCTCAGCGATAAGCTTAAAGATGAATTTAACTGCAGCTTTGTAAATTATACCAACGAGGCTGAGCTTCCCGTTATCTGTGATATTGCTATCGCAGTCGGCGGCGACGGCACTACGCTTAATGTTTCAAAGAAATGCTCTCCATATAACAAGCCTGTTCTCGGAATTAACGCAGGCAGACTTGGCTTTATGAGCGGTATTGAAAGAAATGAACTGAGACTCCTTGAAAAGCTTGTAACGGGCGAGTATGAAATTGAAAACAGGCTTATGTTAAAAGCCGATGTTTTAGATGAAAATGAGAAAAGAATTGCAAGCTATCAGTGCCTTAACGACGCGGTTATTTCAAGAGGTAATTTTGCAAGGCTTACTGATATAACGATAGAATGTGATGGAAGAACAGTTCTTGATATGCGCGCTGACGGCGTTATTATATCCACACCGACAGGCTCAACGGCTTACTCCATGGCTGCAGGTGGTCCGGTTGTAAGTCCGTCTGCGGAATGTATAATTGAGACGCCGATATGTCCTCATTCACTTATGGACAGAAGTATAATTTTCTCGACCGACAAAGAGCTGATTATCACAGCGGAAAATGACCTTAATGACCCGCCGCTTCTCACCGTTGACGGACAGGAGGGCTTCACACTTAAAAGTGATTACAAGGTTATTATTTCAGCTTCCGACGAAGTAACAAAGCTTATTAAGATAAAACCCGAAAACTTTTATGAAATACTTAAGAAAAAGCTAATTGAGAGGAGAGCACAATGAAAAAGAGGAGACATGCAAGAATTCTCGACCTTATAAATAATCATGATATTGAAACGCAGGAGGAGCTGCAGGCTTATCTTCAGAAAGACGGCTTTGAGGTAACTCAGGCGACAATATCAAGGGATATAAAAGAGCTCAGGCTTGTTAAGGAGCTTTCCGACAGGGGCAGATATGTTTACTCGACGGGCAAAAAGAGTACAACGGACGCAATAAGACGCGCCGGCGGTATTTTCTCGGAATCTATTATCAGCGTTGATTACGCTATGAACACTGTGTGCGTAAAGTGCTTTCCGGGTATGGCAAGCGCAGTTTGTACTGCGGTTGACGCTATGGAATGGAACGGTGTTGTCGGTACAATTTCAGGTGATGATACAATTTTTGTTCTTTGTAAAACAGAGGAGTTTGCAAAGGTTTTCACAAAGAATTTGGAGAAGATTTTAAATGTTAAAAACTCTTGAGATAGAGAATATTGCTGTAATTGAAAAGGCTGAGGTTGAATTTTCAAACGGGCTTAATGTGCTGACGGGTGAAACGGGCGCAGGTAAATCAATCGTGGTCGATTCAATTAATGCAATCCTCGGTGAGCGCACATCAAGGGAGCTTGTAAGGCACGGTGCCGAAAATGCTTATGTCAGCGCTTATTTTGAGGATGTTAACAATGAAGTGAATAAAAAGCTTGAGGAGCTGGGTTATCCTGTTGATGAGGATAATTCCGTTGTGCTTTCAAGGAAAATATCTTCTCTTGGTAAGTCGCAGTGCAGAATTAACGGGAAAAGTGCAAGTGTTACAATTCTTAAGGAGCTTGGCGGTTTACTTGTGAACATTCACGGCCAGCACGACTCACAGGCGCTTTTAAACCCTGAGCTTCAGTATAATTATATTGATATGCTTTCAAAGGACGAAAGCTATCTTGCAAATTATAAGGCTTTCTTCAAAAAGCTTTTGTCTATCAGGCGTGCTTTAAAATCGCTTACTATGAGTGAAAACGATAAGGACAGGGAGCTTGAGCTTCTTGAATATCAGATAAAAGAACTTGAAGAAGCGGATATCAAAATCGGCGAGCGAGAAAGCCTGACCAAAAGGCGCGAGCTGATTCAGAAAAGTGAAAGCATTGCTAAAGCACTTAATATAGCACTGGGTGCATTAAACGGTGATGATGAAAGCGACGGCGTTTCATCCGTACTCGCAAATGTTCAAAAGCAGCTAATGCATTTTAACGAGTGCAGGCAGGCAAGCGATATACTTGAAAATGTGAGCGACGGTCTTGAACTTTTCAGAGATAAGCTTGAGGAACTTTCGGACAATCTTTCTTTTGACGAAAGCGAGCTTGAAGAAATCGAGGAAAGGCTTGACCTTCTTTACCGTTTTTCTCATAAGTACGGCAATACTGAGGAGGAAATGCTCGCATTTTTAGATGATGCGAGAAAGAGAGCCAATGCAATTATTTATTCCGATGAGGAGCTTGAAAGGCTGAATGCCGAGTATGATAAGGTGTTTGGTGAAACCGTAAGGCTTGCTGAGGAGCTTTCAAATCACAGAAAAGAGCTTGCAAAGGAATTTGAAAAGGAGGTCAAGGAAGAACTCACCTTTCTTGATATGCCTAAGCTCGAATTTGTTGTCAGGTTTGAAAAGGGAAATTTGTCTTCAAATGGCTTTGACAAGATTGAGTTTTTAATCTCCACAAATGTTGGCGAGCCGCCTAAGCCCATGGCAAAGATAGCGTCGGGCGGTGAGCTTTCGAGAATTATGCTTGCAATCAAAAATATATTGTCGTATAATGACATAATCGGAACGCTGATTTTTGATGAAATTGATACAGGAGTGAGCGGAAGCGCCAGCGATAAAATCGGTCTTAAGCTCAAATCTGTTTCACAAAACACACAGGTTATCTGTGTTACACATTCGGCGCAGATTGCTTCAAAGGCGGATGACCATTTTCTTATTCAGAAGGAATTTACCTCAAACAGTACCTATACGAAGGTATCGCTTCTTGATTTTGAAGGAAGAAAAAGGGAACTTGCAAGAATTATGGGCGGTGCGGTTATTACCGACACGCTTCTTAAAAGCGCTGAGGAGTTATTGACAAACTAATTAATTATTTTATACATTCATATAATCGGAGGACTTTAGAATGGGAGTATATGAGGAACTCGTTGAAAGAGGCTTAATTGCTCAGGTAACAAACGAGGAAGAAATCAGAACAATGGTAAACAGCGGCAAGGCGAAGTTTTATATCGGCTTCGACTGTACTGCTGACAGCCTTACCGCAGGTCATTTTATGGCGCTTACCCTTATGAAGCGCTTACAGATGGCAGGCAATCAGCCGATTGCTCTTATCGGCGGCGGTACTACAATGATTGGCGACCCTTCGGGCAGGACGGATATGAGAAAAATGCTCACCCGTGAGGATATCGACCATAACGCAGAATGCTTCAGAAAGCAGATGGAGCGTTTCATTGAATTCGGCAAAGGTAAAGCACAGATGGTAAATAACGCCGATTGGCTTCTTGACCTTAACTATGTGGATGTGTTAAGAGAGGTCGGCACCTGCTTCTCCGTTAACAATATGCTTCGTGCTGAGTGTTATAAGCAGAGAATGGAGAAGGGACTTTCCTTCTTTGAATTCAACTATATGATTATGCAAAGTTATGATTTCTATTATCTCTTTCAGCACTACGGCTGCAATATGCAGTTTGGCGGCGACGACCAGTGGAGCAATATGCTTGGCGGTACTGAGCTTATAAGAAAGAAGCTCGGCAAGGACGCACACGCTATGACGATTACACTTCTTACCGATTCACAGGGTAGAAAAATGGGCAAGACCGCAGGCAACGCTGTTTGGCTTGATGCGAATAAAACAAGTCCGTTTGAGTTTTATCAGTACTGGAGAAATGTTGAGGATGCAGATGTTCTCAAATGTATAAGAATGCTTACTTTCCTTCCCCTTGATGAGATTAAGGCGATGGAGAGCTGGGAGGGCAGTCAGCTTAACAGAGCTAAGGAAATCCTTGCATTTGAGCTTACAAAGCTCGTTCACGGCGAGGAGGAGGCTGCTAAGGCTGAGGCTTCCGCTAAGGCACTTTTTGCAGGAGGCGGAGATAACTCGAATATGCCGACAACTACTCTTACCGATGATGACTTTACCGACGGCAAAATCGGCGTGCTTGATATGATGCAGAAGGCTGGGCTTATCAAGTCAAGAGGAGAGGGCAGAAGGCTGATTGAGCAAAACGGTGTTAAGCTTAATGATGAAAAGGTTGACGATGTTTTTGCTACACTCACTGCTTCCGATTTTGAAAACGAAGTAATTATAAAGAAAGGCAAGAAAACCTTCCACAAATTTGTAAAATAGTTTCTGAAGGACTACTGTTAATAACGGTAGTCCTTAATTATATATTTTTATAATAATAATATTGAATTAATCAACCGATAATGTTAATATATAAGTAACTATATTCGGAGTGATTTTATGGAAAATATTGAGAATAAAATTAATGATTTAAGAAAAACACTGAGGTATCATTCGGACAAGTACTATAATCAGGACGAACCTGAAATTGAGGACTACGAATATGATATGATGATGAGGGAGCTTAAGGCTCTCGAGGAAAAGTACCCCGAGTACGATACGCCCGATTCACCGACAAAAAAGGTTGGAGGCAAGGCGGATAACAGCTTTGAAAGCGTAGAGCATACCGTGAGGATGGAAAGCCTGCAGGACGCTTTTTCAAAGGATGAGCTTCGCGATTTTGACAGAAGAGTTAAAGAGAGTCAGAATGAAGTTCATTATGTTGTTGAGCCTAAGATAGACGGACTTTCAGTAAGTCTTGAGTATCGCGACGGCGTGTTTTATCGCGGTTCAACAAGAGGCGACGGCGATGTCGGCGAGGATGTAAGCGGTAACCTCAGAGTGATTCACAATATACCTATAAAAAAAAAAAAGAATATTCCCTTTATTGAAGTAAGGGGAGAGGTATATATGCCAAAAAGAGCTTTGAAAAGGTCGTTGACCGTCAACTGTTAAATGACGAAAAGCCTTTTAAAAATCCGAGAAATGCTGCCGCAGGCTCATTAAGACAAAAGGACAGCGCAGTTACGGCTACGAGGGGACTTGATATTTTCGTCTTTAATATTCAGCAGGTTGAGGGCGTAACCCTTAATTCGCATAAGCAGTCCCTTGATTTTCTTAAAGAGCTTGGATTCAATACAATACCGTCATATGTGAGAGTTGATAATATTGACGATGCAATTGCTGAGATTGACAGAATAGGCGACAGCAGGGGAAGCCTTGAATATGATATTGACGGCGCAGTTATAAAGGTTGATGATTTTTCACAGCGTGAGGAACTTGGCTCAACTGCTAAGTTTCCTAAATGGGCGGTTGCATTTAAGTATCCGCCCGAGGAAAAGCAGACAAAGCTTATTGATATTGAAATAGCAGTCGGACGAACAGGCGTGCTTACTCCTACCGCAGTTCTCGAAAGCGTCCAGCTTGCAGGTACTACCGTAAGCAGGGCAACGCTTCATAATCAGGACTTTATTAATGAAAAAGGTATCAATATCGGCGATATTGTAACTGTCAGAAAAGCAGGGGATATTATCCCCGAAGTTCTTTGTGTTAACGAGCATAACAGTGATACGGTATTCAAATTCCCGACCGTTTGTCCATCCTGTAATTCGCCTGTTGTAAGACTTAATGATGAAGCAGCCATCAGGTGTATCAACCCGGAATGTCCTGCACAGCTCCTGAGAAATTTAATTCATTTCTGTTCAAGGGACGCTATGGATATTGAAGGACTTGGCCCTGCAATAATTGAGAATTTTGTTGATAAAGGTCTTATAACAAAGACATATGATATTTACTCGCTTGATTACGAAAGCATTGCAAAGCTTGAGGGCTTTAAGGAAACAAGCGCAAATAACATAAAAAAATCTGTTGAAAAATCTAAAGGTAACGACCTTTCAAAGCTTATTTTTGCACTCGGTATCAGGAATATCGGCGCCAAGGCAGGTAAGCTTCTTTCGGAGCATTTCAAGTCAATGGACGCTCTGATGAGCGCTGATGTTGATGACATTCTTGAAATAGAGGGCTTCGGCGCAACAATGGCAGAAAGTATAGTCGATTATTTCGGTAAGCCCGAAGCTGAGGAGTTAATCAATAAGCTCAGGGAAGCAGGCGTTAATATGCAGTCGCTTTCTACGGTTGTTGATAACAGATTTGAAGGTATGACCTTTGTGCTGACAGGTACGCTTCCCACTATGAAGAGAAGTGAGGCATCAAAGCTCATTGAGTCCTACGGCGGTAAAACCTCGTCCTCAGTTTCTAAAAAAACCACCTATGTTCTTGCCGGTGAAGAGGCGGGCTCGAAGCTTGATAAAGCAAACGCTCTCGGTGTCGAAGTAATAAGCGAAGAAAGATTTTTGGAAATGATTAAATGAGAGAATTCAGAAAAAAGCAGAAAAGACTTTATAATATTATGCGTGCGGTTGTTATTGCATCAGCAGTTTATATTTTCGTATACATCGGCGTACAGCCGTATATTGCCGAGTTTAATAATATTCTTGATACGGTGTTAAGATATTTAGCTGACGGCGCAGTAATTGCGGTGCTTGCAACTGTTTTTGTATACTATTCAAAATACGGTAAAACCGACAGTTTTTTAAATTACATCGAGCATGAGCTTGACGACAACGGTTATTACTTTACCTCAAGAGAGGAAAAGACCTGCGAGAGTTATTCCGCTGCTGTGCTTGAGGATATGAAAAGCTGCGGATACGCCATTGACGGCAAGTGCGAAATTGATGAGTTTGATTTTGAATTTGTCGCGCATAAGGGTAATTCATTTTTATACTGTGTAAATGTTTCATCACTGGATAAAAACGATATTATTGCTTACACCGATGTTGTTCTTAACGATTTAACCGCACATAAGCTTAAAAGGAAGGCGGACGCAGTATTGTGTTTTATCACTGACAGTGCGCAGAAATCGGCGCTTGCTTTAAGTAAAAATATTACTACACTCGGTAAGAAAGAACAGATTAAAATAGCAAATGCCATCGTGAATACCGAGCTCGGCACCGTGTATTTCCTCGGAAATATGAATACAAAATGCAGAAGTATTATCGCGGAACATATTTTAAACTGTGAGCTTCCTTTAAAGGAAAAGTATATTTGCAGTGAAAAAACCGATGTACAGCGAGAACTTGAGGAGCATATGAAAAGCTTTACGCCTGAGGGCTTTAATAACGGAACATTTTTTGCTCATTAGGAGGATTAAAATATGAACGAAAAAGCTAAGGAGTACTTTGACTCGCTTATAGGAAAAAAGGTTGCATTTGTAGGTATGGGCGTAGCTAATCTGCCCTGTGCAAAATTTCTTGCAAAATACGGTGCAGAGGTGTACGCCTGTGATAAGAGAGATAAGGAATATATAGGGATTGAAGATTGTAATGAGCTTGAAGCGCTCGGAGCGCATTTCTCACTTGGTGATGATTATTTAAGCGTTCTTCCTGAAATGGATTTGATATTCCGTTCGCACGGTATACTGCCGTTTCAGAATCCCTGGTATTATGAGTGCATAGACAGAGGTCAGACCGTAACCACAGAAATGGAAGTGTTTTTCAGACTGTGTCCGTCAAAGATTATTGCTGTTACGGGTTCAAACGGTAAGACGACTACCACTACTCTTATCGCAAAGATGCTTGAAGCTCAGGGTAACAGAGTTTTTCTCGGCGGTAATATCGGTAAAGCTCTTATGCCTGAACTTGCGAATATAACTGAAAATGATATTGCCGTAGTTGAACTCTCCTCCTTCCAGCTTCTCACAATGGGAAATATGGTTGAAAGGCCCGATATTTCAGTTGTTACAAATATTGAGTGCACGCATCAGGACCATCATATCAGCCTCGACGAGTATGTCGATGCGAAGAGGAATATTCTTATATATCAGAGCGAAAACAGTAAAACAGTACTCAATGCCGACTGTGATTACTCAATCGGTAACAGGGTTTACCATGATATGCGCTTTGATGTGCGCGGACAGCTTTACCAGTTTTCCGTAAAGCATCCCGTTGAAAACGGCGCATATATGAAAGAAAACGGAGATATTGTTTATGCCGAGTTCGGCAATGAAGTATTCATTATGAATAAGGATGAAATAGTAATTCCGGGTATGCATAATGTTGAAAATTACTGTACTGCTATCTGTGCTGTCTGGGGACTTGTTGATATTGATAATATCGTAAATATAGCGCGTACCTTCGGCGGAGTTGAACACAGAATTGAATTTGTAAGAGAATATAACGGTGTAAGATATTACAACGATTCAATCGCCACCTCGCCTTCAAGAGTTATCAGCGGACTTCGTGCATTTAACCGTAGGATAAATGTTATTATGGGCGGTTCTGACAAGGGCAATGATATGAGCGAGATGGTGCCTGAAATCCTGAAAAATGTAAAGCTTCTTATTCTTAACGGCGCGACTGCCGACAAGATTTACAGTGCTGTTACAGGCTATGACGGCTTTGAGGAATCGGGCGTTAAGGTAATTAAGTGCAAAGACCTTGAGGAAGCGCTTGAATATGCAAAAGAAAACAGCGAGGCAGGGGATATCGTTTCTCTTTGCCCTGCCTGTCCCGCATTTGACCAGTTTAAAACCTTTGAATATAGGGGCAGAAGATTTAAAGAATTAGTGAACGGATTTGATAAATGATGGAAATATACGAATTACTTGAAAAGCTTACGACGGTAAACGGCGTATCAGGTAACGAAGAGGATGTATGTGCTTTTTTAGAGGATATACTCAGCGGATACGGCGAGGTTACAAGAGATAATTTAAATAATGTTTACTGTACCTTCGGCGAAGGGTATCATTTTCTTCTCGACGCACATCTCGATGAAATCGGCTTTGTAGTTACTGATATAACGGACGACGGGTTTATTAAATTTGATAAATGCGGCGGAATTGACACAAGAATGCTTCCTGCAAACGAGGTAGTCATTCATTCAAAAGAAAAAATACGCGGCGTTATTTCAACAAAGCCACCGCATCTTCAAAGCGCTGATGACGAGAAAAAAGCGCCGATAATTACCGACCTTGCAATTGATACAGGTTATAAATCGGAGGAGTTAAGAGAGATTGTTGAGCGCGGCGACAGGATTACTTTAAAAAAGAATTTTGTAAAACTTCTCAATAACAGAATTTCATCAAGCGTGCTTGACGACAGAAGCGGCGTAGCATCTGTACTTTTAGCCCTTGACAGATTAAAGAAATTAAATTGTAAAATCACCGTTGCTTTTACCTCGCAGGAGGAGGTCGGCACAAGGGGCGCAAGCGTTGCTCCGTTCGGACTTGATGTTGATGAAGCAATTTGCGTTGATGTTTCATTTGCTATGAGTAACGGTTGTGATAAAGCCGATTGCGGCGAGCTTTCAAATGGAGTTATGATTGGCTTTTCCCCAAGTCTTGACGGTGAGATGTCAAGAAAACTTGTAAAGCTTGCAGAGAAAAACGGCATACCTTATCAGCAGGAGATTATGAACGGCAGAACGGGTACAGACGCCGATGTCATATCCGTAAATGAAAGCGGTATTAAATCCGCTCTTCTGTCAATACCCGAAAGATATATGCATCAGCCTGTTGAGGTAGTTGACATTGACGATATAAATGCTGTAAGCAATCTTATTGTAGCTTACATTACTGAGAGAGTGGGTGAGTTAAATGCTTGAAAAACTTTGTATGCTTAATTCAACCTCAGGTGATGAAAAAGCAGTAAGAGATTATATTATAAGTGAGATTAAGGATTACTGCGAGTACAGTGTTGACCCGCTTGGTTCGGTTATTGCTTTTAAGAAAGGCAGGCGTACCCCTGAAAAAAAGGTTATGCTCTGCGCACATATGGATGAGGTAGGCTTTATTATTACAGATATCACCGAAGAAGGCTATCTCAAATTCAGTGCAGTCGGCGGTATTGATACTAAGGTGGTAATCGACCGAGTCCTTAAAGTAAATAATATTAACGGAGTAGTCGGTGTAAAGCCCGTTCATCTTTTAAGTGAAGACGAGAAGAATACCGCATCTAAGTTTAACGACCTTGTTATCGACATCGGTGCTAAAACAAGGGCGGAGGCTCTTGAATATGTAAGTCACGGCGACTATGCTTATTTCTGCTCTGATTATACAAGACTCGGTGGAAATCTGATTAAGGCAAAGGCGCTTGATGACAGAATCGGCTGTATGCTTTTAATCGAGCTTATTAAGAGCAATCTTGAGTTTGACACCTCCTTCTGCTTTAATGTGCAGGAGGAGGTCGGACTTAGAGGCTCTAAATGTACCTCTTATGCTGTCGCTCCCGATATTTCCGTAATACTTGAAGCCACGACAGCCGCTGACCTTTGCGGTGTAAAGGGCGGAGACCGGGTATGCGTTCTCGGCGAAGGCCCCGTGGTTTCCTTTATGGACGGCAGGACGATTTATGATAAAGCACTTTATAACCTTGCGATGGATACCGCAAAATCAATCGGCATAAGTGCGCAGACAAAGACTGCTATTGCAGGCGGAAACGATGCAGGCGCTATTCAGATTAGCGGTAAGGGAAGCAGAGTTCTTGCAATATCTCTTCCTTGCAGATATATTCATTCGCCGTCAAGCGTGGTTGATGAAAATGATATAAAAAGCACAAGAAGGCTTTTAAGCGCCTTATTACCCAAGTTGTATGATTGAAAAGATTAAGAGTGAAAATGAGCTTTTTTCCTTCGGTAATACGGATATTTACAGTATCCGCATTATGTCGCTTCTGAAGGCTTATTCGGTTAAGTATGATTTTGCTTCATTTTACAGGCAGATAACTGACGGTGAGATAACAGCTGTGTTTTCGCGCCTTGATAATGATGTAACCTTGAGCATTGCGGAAAATGCGGATTTGCTTGAGCTTGAGGAGTTTTTCACAGTTACGGGTTTTTCGTCGCTTCTTTGCGACGGCGGCATAAGCTTTAATTTCAGGTATTCTGAGGGCGTTGTTATGAAAAGCTGTAAAAAGCTTGAGCTTCACAAAAGCTATGCGAGCATTGACAGATATCCTAAGCTTATGGAAATGTTTAATATGCTTGATTATCCGACTGCTGATTTTGAAGCGTGGTATGTTGACGCAAGCCACAGAATCAGGCACGGCTGCGCACAGGCATTTACTTTAAATGTCGGCTGTGAAATTGTATCAAGCGCAATGTTTTCTTCAATTTATGAAAAAAACGCAATTTTAAGCGCTGTCAGCACTAATCCCGAGTTCAGAAATATGGGATACGCAAGCACGCTTGTGTCTGAGCTTATTTGCGACTTTAACGGCGATGTCTATCTTATGCGTGAAGCTGATAAAAATGAAAGCTTCTATAAAAGGCTCGGCTTTGAGAATATCGGACTATGGAGAATGTATAAATGAATCCTTTTTTTAAAATTGATGAAAGAATCGAAAAAGCGGCTGACGATGCACTGAAAATGTGCCGTGAGCAGTTTTATAATATTGACAGTATAACAGAGTATAATCAGCAAAAGGTATTAAGTGCTTTTATTGAATACGGTATCAGCGAATCCCATTTTGTCGGCAGTACGGGTTACGGCTACGGCGACAGAGGCAGGGAAACTCTTGATAAGGTATGGGCAAGGGTTTACGGTGCTGAGGATGCGCTTGTCAGGCATAACTTTACCTGCGGTACTCACACGCTTGCCACTGCGCTTTTCGGTGTGCTCAGACCCGGCGACAAAATGCTCTGCGTTACAGGCACCCCGTACGATACAATACATAATGTAATCGGCATTAAAGGCGAAGGAATGGGCTCGCTAAAGGATTTCGGCGTTTTATATGATGAAGTACCGCTTAAGAACGAAAGACTTGATTATGAGGCTATTGAAAGCGCTGTTGACGGAAGTGTAACAATGGTCTATATTCAGCGCAGCCGCGGTTATGAGCTTCGCCCGAGCCTTTCTGTTTCTGAAATAGAAAAGGTTGTTAAAATATCAAAAAAGAAAAATCCTGATGTAATTATTATGGTTGACAACTGCTACGGCGAGTTTACCGAGAAAACCGAGCCGACAGAGGTCGGCGCTGATTTAATTGCGGGCTCTCTTATTAAGAATGCAGGCGGCGGTATCGCAAGAACAGGCGGCTATATTGCAGGCAGGCATGACCTTGTTGAGAAATGTGCATACAGGCTTACAACACCTGGTCTCGGCAAGGAGGTCGGCGCCACAATTGATATGAACAGGGAACTTTATCTCGGGCTTTTCTATGCGCCGCACACAGTCGGGGAAGCGCTGAAAAGCGCTGTATTTATCTCCGCATTATTTGAGCATTTCGGTTATTCTGTAACTCCGAGGTATAACGAAACAAGACACGATATTGTTCAGTCCTTAGGACTTGAAAACGAGGAAAGCCTTGTTGCATTTTGTCAGGGCATACAGAAGGGAAGCCCTGTTGACAGCTTTGTTCTTCCCGAGCCATGGGATATGCCGGGTTACGATAATAAGGTTGTTATGGCTGCAGGTGCTTTTACGCTTGGCTCATCCATCGAGCTTTCAGCGGACGCGCCTATCAGACCGCCTTATTATGCGTGGATTCAGGGCGGATTAAACTTTCACAGCGCTAAGCTTTGCGCACTGCTTGCAGCACAGAGCATGGAGGATAAAGGACTTTTAAAATGAACGAATATAATTTCAAAGGAATAAGCCCTGAGAGTATTCAGCTCCTTTGTGAAAACAGATTTCAGGATTCGAGAAAGTTTTATGAGGAGCATAAGGAGGAGCTTAAAAACGGCATAACAATCCCGATGAGGCAGATTATGCTTGACCTTTCCGATTTAATGCTCGATATTGACGAATATATGCTTACAGACCCTGTAAGGAGTGTTTCAAGGATTTACAGGGATACAAGGGGCAGAAGAGATAAAATTAAGTACAGGGAAAATATGTGGATGTTTTTCAGGCGTTATAAGAATGAATTTCCGAGCGCACCATTTTTCTATTTTGAATTTTACCCAAATTCCTTTGGCTACGGGCTTGCCTTCTGGACTTGGAAAAAGAGTGCGTTTAAAGAGGTTCACAAGCATATATTGAAGCATCCTGACAGATGGCTTGACGCTGTTGAAGCCTGTAAGCAGGCAGGATTTACTTATTCTGCATTTGAAGAGTACAAGAAGGAACAGTACCCTGATGCTCCCGAGGAGTTAAAGCCCTACCTCAAAGCTAAGAATATGTCTTTTTCTTATAACAGCTATGACCTTGAAAGAATAAATACACCCGCGCTTATTGACGAGCTTAAGCTTGCTTTTGATTTAGCAAGACCTATGTATGAATTCTTTATTGAGGCTTACGATAATATGATGAGCGAAGGCATTATCAGGATTGAAGATTACGAAAGATAATTTATGCTGAAATTAATTTTAGGCCGTTCAGGCTACGGCAAAACCGAATATGTATTCTCGCGTATCAGAGAGCTTGTAAATCAGGGGAATGATAATATCCTTTTAATCACTCCTGAGCAGTTTTCGCTGGAGGCTGAAAAAAGGCTTCTTAAAGACCTTGGGACAAAGGGTATTAACAGCGTTAATTACAGCACTTTTACAAGGCTTGCAAATCAGGTACAGGAGGAGCTTGGGGGAGAGGGTATACCCGTTCTTTCCCCGGGCAGTAAGGCTGTGCTTATGCTCCAGGCAATAGAGGAGTGTAAGGACGGTCTTGAGCTGTTTAATAAAAGGCTTGATTCAGTTAGCTTTGTTAGCTCGATGATGAAGATTTATGATGAGATGAAGTCATGCGACCTGACGGCTGAGCAGGTTTTTGAGCAGACAAGGGATATTGAAAATATTACCCTGAAATCCAAAATGGGCGATATTTCAAAAATAATGAGCGCATATGAGAATATTATAGAAAAACGCTTTCTTGACCCTTCTGACGAGCTGACAAGGCTTTATAAAAAAATATCGGGTAAGAATTATTTTAAGGATAAGTATATCTTCATTGACGGCTTTAACGGCTTTGTAGCGCAGGAATATAAGATTCTTGAGTTAATAATCGCAGAAGCCGGGGAAGTTGATATAACTCTTTGCTCGGATAATTTGGAAATCCGTGATAACGATTTTTCAATTTTTACATATGTTAATAAATCAATCAGCATAATTGAAAGAATTGCATTTAAAGCCGGAATACCTTGCGAAACAGTTTATCTGAGTGAAAATAAAAGAGCGGCTAACGAAGAGCTTTTATTTGCAGAAAAACATATATTTGAAAACGGCAATTTTAAGCCGTACAGCAATCCCGAAAATATCAGCATTTATGTTGCAAAGAACATCTCGGATGAATGTGAAGAGGTTTCGCGCAGAATCAGGGGACTTTTAAGAAGCGGCTACAAAGCAAGCGAAATTACTGTTATTACAAGGGACCTTGATAAGTACAGGGATGAGCTTCTGTGGAACTTTAAAAAGTATGAAATCCCTTATTTTAACGATGAAAGACAACCGATAAAAAACCAGCCGCTTGTAGTATTCTGCGAGTATCTTTTGCGCTGCGTACATCTCTCGCTCAGAAGCGATGACATTATAAGCCTTGCCAAAACAGGGCTGACAAGCGCTACCGAAAGCGAGATTAACGAGCTTGAAAACTATGTTTATATGTGGAATATAAACGGAAGCGCATGGAAAAACGACTTTGAAAAATCCACTAAGGGCTTTACTGACAGTATTGACGATGAGGATAAGAAAAGACTTGAGGCAATCAACTGCACCAGAAAAAAGCTGATTGCTCCCATTCTTTCATTTAAAAAAGCTGTAAAAAATAAGAATGTCTTAGATATTTCAAAAGAGCTTTACAATACAATAATATACTTTGAAGCGGACAGAAGAATAAGAGAAAATGCCGCTTTTCTCAACAACATCGGGCACACTTATCTTGCAATGCTTCAGGGTAATGTATGGGACTGTGTTATGAATATTCTTGACATATTACCTAAGCTTTTGCCTGACGACGCCATCAGCGTTAAGGATTATGCAAGACTGTTTTCCCTGATTGTATCTCTTGAGGATATGGGCGTTATTCCCACAGGTATTGATAATGTACAGCT
>CADAUV010000005.1 GCA_902791235.1 Oscillospiraceae bacterium | reverse complement strand
GACATACCTGCGTTCATTAACATTGCGCCGAGAAGGGGATTTGTCGCGGTAACAGCAATGCTTCCTGCGATTAATCCTATTCCAATAATTAATCCGCCGGCTTTTATTGCAGAATCGGAAGGATTCAGCGCTTCCTGAAGCTTATCAAGGAAGTTGCTCGGCATTTTAGCTGTTAAATGCTTACTCTGCGACTGAATTTCATTCTGAACCTTGCTGTTTACAGGTGCAACGGGATTGTCGCCTAAACTAAACAGTGAGTCTAAAAAGCTGAATATGTTGTTCAGTACGGAGAATAAAAGCGATAAACCATCCTGACTTTCCTCTGCGCTGTGTCCCGTCGGGTCAATATACCTTAACGGATTGCCTTTGCAATATGCATATTGAATTAAGTTAATTCATAATACCAAACATCATCATTAGGGTAGATATTAATCTGCATCTACCCCAATTTCAGATGGTTTTGATATCCAAATTCAATGGGACAAAGAACCACATTCCGTATCGCTATCTTTTTTCATATACAGACCACTTATTCAAAATAAACATTTTTATCAGGAAATTGCTTGGTTAAATAATCAATTAAATTTTGTAAAATAATACGCTTAGCTTTATCGGTAATTATTTCCTTTTCATATGGTGGATCCCAGTGAGTAATGATATCCAATGAAAACTCAAAATAAGGCTCTCTTAAATCTATTTCTATGCTCATTGATTTACAATCTTCAATATATTTAACACGATAAAAGTGTTCAATTATAACTTTATAATAGTTTCGTTTTTTTTCGCGAATTCTCACCAAGATGACCTCCCTTAATAAAAAACCTCAGAAAAAATGTTTGTAACATTTTTATTATTAGTTAGAGCAGGATATTCAGTAGTATTGAAGATACTCTCTGGTTTTGAATTCCGCACAAAACAATAAGCGTTTCCTTGTGCATTTTCGGCATATCTTTGTGAAAGTCGCCTCCAAATAATTGTTGCTTCACCGTCTAATAATTTATCATTATTAAAAAGATTTAAATCATCTAAGTATTTACCTCCTTTAGTCATTTCTAAAGTGGTTTTATTATTAGAAACCGCAAAATCTTCTGCCATAGTTCTATTTCCTCTTCCTGAATAGAAAACTGCTGTATTTGCCTCCGTTGAAACATCTAGTTCATCAACAAGTTTAATATAATTATAAAACTCATCCGAGTGTAATTCTTGTTCGTTTTCCAGATTGAAAACTTGTTCGTTCTTGGCATGAATCTTTGCCTTAGAATTAAGCTTATTAGCAACGACCTCAGAGCCTTTACTGAGGGCATAACCCGTTCCAAAGGCAAGTGCGGTTGAAAGAATAACCTCTTTTGCATCGACCTTGCCCGTTGTTAACAACTGCGTCGTTACATCATACGTCGCTCCGCTTGCGGCTGATACCGTCGCAACAGCGAAATGAGACGCAGCGTTGTAGCCAAGTTCGGTTATTGCTATCTCGGTTGCCGCAGCTGTAACTCCTGCCACAGCACCGCTTGCTGCACCGACTGCCGCTGAAGTTACAAGACTGCTTATTGAGGTTTTATTACCCTCAATACAATCCGTACAGCCAGGGGATATGCCCCTGGTTGTGTTATTCTATATACCAGCAACTTGGCAACTTGCTTCTATCCATTACTGGTTCTCTATCTAAAACTATTTCAAAAACTATATCGCTAAAATCATCATTTGGGTGACCATCATTACAAAAATACCTAATATGATTAAAGGTCAAAACTTTTTTCTTCATAGCTGCTCCATTATACCAACTTTCGATAACTCCGTTGCCAGTATCCCAAATATTGTTTATATACAATAATCCATTATTTGTTTCACCATAAAATGGTATATCATTTTTAAAATAGTCAGCCCATAACGCCATTTCGTTTCTTTTAGTCTCATCAATGATAAGAAAATTATCAACTTTTAACTTGATTCCTTGTCTCCAAACGGAGGATGCGGCATTGAGTTTAATAATTCCTGAAAAATGTTTATTAACATTAATCGCATCATAGCGAAAAATTGTTTCGCCATTATAAACAATCGGCTTCCCCTGTGACAGTCTAAACATTTTTTCGAACACTTCATCACCTCCCCAAATGCCTAAAGAGATCAATTCTTGAATGCCTTGACTTCCTAACACCTACATTTTAGCAATAACAAGAAAACAAGTCAATAAATATATTGAAAGTCAACTTGGCAAAAGGCGTTAAGCAAAATATTGTAATTTGAATAAATGTTCTTTAGTGGTGTTTGTACACATAACCGTCACTTGTTATTAAAATCAGTTTATTAGTTTTCATTAAAATAGCTTTTTAACCTTTTATATAGAAAATATATATGCGTACCATATTATTACACAGACAGGGAAACCTGCAATATGTTTTTACGATGCTTTGTATTCGCCTTTAAATGATATTTTCAATGGATTTTCAAACTCATCTTTAGAGTAATCCGCTTCAAAATCAAAGGTCATACCGCTTAACTTTTCATTGATTTTTTCTTCACTGTCCAATGATTTGTCAATATAGATATAGGCATCAAATGATTCACTGCTATTAGGTTCAATATAATATGTCGGGAAGATATCTATTGCCTCGTCACTAATATTAACTACGCCGTCACTATAAGGCTTAAAACTTATAAATGAAATATTTTTTGCGGCGTTGTTATTAAAAGTGCAACTAAACTTTACTAAGTAATAATCGTCTTCTTCAAGAGGAACTTCTCTTGGCGGGTCAGAATAAGCGTTGTTCATTCTTTGAAAATCGCTTTCTGTTGCAACCTCTTTGTATGTAATTGTTGCAGTGATTTGCTCTGCTGCCTCTTTTGCCTCTTTACCGGTAAATCTTGCACATGAGGAAAAAACAAGTGCCAAAGTAATAATTAAAACTATGAATAATAAACTTTTGCGTTTCATAATACCACCTCATTTTAAAATGCATACATATATTCTTGCACCATTATAGTAGTATAAAAAGTCTTTTAATGAGTTGTATTTCCTTGTATGTCCATAATAGCGTTTCTCATTTCTTGGAGCAGTATGAGCGTAATAATAAACATCATAAAGGTTTTTATAGTTAACAACCTGACCACTAATAGCGGCGTGCCCTATATTAGCCTTATTTGGCCACTTGAAAAATATTGCAGCTACGCAATATTTTATATGAATTCAGCTTTTTTCCGACCTTATCAAGGAAGTTGCTTGGCATTTTGCTATTCTTATGTGACACAGAACCGTCACTTGTCATTAATAGGAAATATCTCTCTGAATTCTTTTTCAGATACTCCTACATACAAATAGAGATATGACATAGTGTTGTAGTTTGAATAGTCATAAAGAATAAAGTAAACCGGTGTATCAATACTGCCGTCAGTATAACTGTAAGGGCAACCGTATAAAATGTAATCATTTTGCTCACAATGAAGAGTGATTTCATAGTGACCCTCTTCCGGCTCGTAATAATGAACGGTTTCTTTTTTTAGCCTTTTTTTATCGAAAGTCTTTTTAACTATATCAAATCTTTCATCCTGCGGATAAAGTGTTTCTTCATTACCATCATTTTTTATTGTTATACTATTGAGAGTGGATAAATCAATCCTTTTTATATCTGTTTTTATTCTGTTGTTAACACTGCTTTCAAAAAACAGAAATGTTGCGGCATTATACAGCAAAACAATTAATAAAATGCTTATTATTGGAATAAATAATAATTTCCACTTTTTCAAAACTATTCATCCTTTATTAAATGCATATGATAGAATCAATATAGCAAGGATGTTATGCTGAAATATTCACTTGTGTAATTATTTGACACTTACATTTTAGCAATAACAAGAAAACAAGTCAATAAATATATTGAAAACCAACTTGGCAAAAGGCGTTAAGCAAAATTCAAATACCTTGAATGTGTGCTTTGCACCTTGAAAATCACGGCGGTATGTTATATATTATATATACATTATAGATATGAAGGGCATTTTATGGCGTTAAAGGATGAGATATTAAAAGCACTTCTCACCGAGAAGGAATATATAAGCGGCGAAAGACTTGCAAGGCGTTTCGGCAAGAGCCGCGCAGGCGTGTGGAAGGCGATTAAGTCGCTTCGCGCGGACGGATACCGCATTGACGCGGTTACCAACAAGGGCTATATGCTCAGCGAAAAAAACGAGGTATATTCCGCCCGTTCGGTTTCCGCAAGGCTTAAAAGGAAGCTTGATGTAATTTATTTCCCGAGCATTGACTCGACAAATACCTACTGCAAAAAGCTGATTGCTCAGGGCAGGGAGGGCGAATTCCTCGTTGTCGCCGAGGAGCAGACGGCAGGCAGGGGCAGGCAGGGCAAGAGCTTTTACTCCCCTGCAAAAACGGGAGTGTACTTCTCCCTTGTTATCAGACCTGATATGAAGCTCAGCAGCGCCGTAACAGTTACGAGCGCAGCGGCGGTTGCCGTGTGCAGGGCGCTTGAGGGGCTTACGGATATTACGCCGCAGATTAAATGGGTCAACGATGTATTTGTTGACGGCAAAAAGGTCTGCGGTATTCTTACCGAGGCGGTTTCCGATTTTGAGAGCGGCACCGTTGACGCGGTGATTGTGGGCATAGGTATAAATATAAAAACAGCCGACTTCCCCGAGGATGTCGAGGGAGCGGGCTGTATTGATGTTAATATCAGCAGAAGCGAGCTTGTGGCTGCCGTAATCAATGAGCTTTTTGAAATAACGCTCGGCGATTACAGCGCAATACTTGATTATTACCGCAGCCACTCAATGCTTCTCGGCAAGCGCATTAAGTTTATGGAAAACTCAAGGGTTACCGAGGCGCTCGCCGTTGCGATAGATGAAAGAGGCGGACTTGTCGTGCGCCTTGATGACGGCGTGGAAAGAACGCTCAGAAGCGGCGAAATCAGCGTGCGCAGATAGCGTTTATACGCAGAAGCGGTGATTGCCGATTACTCTTATAACCCTGCGCGAGAGCATAAAGGAATTGCTTGTCTTTTTAGGATTATAATAGTATATTGCTCCGCCCGTCGGGTCCCATCCGTTAATAGCGTCGAGTGCGGCGCGCCTTGCGGAGTCGGCTACCGAGGCATACCAGTTTGAATCGTAAACGCAGGAGAAGGCGCCGTTCTGATACACCACTCCGCTGATTGAATTAGGGAAGGAGGGGTGCGCCACACGGTTTAGAATAACCGCGCCGATTGCCACCTGACCTTCGTAGCTTTCGCCTCTCGCCTCTGCGCTTATCACCTTTGCAAGAAGGTCGATATCGGAGCTTGAATACGGCGTTTTATTTGAATAGCTACTGCCCGAAAGACCGAGGTACAGGAGCGTCTGATTACCGCAGATTCCGTCCACGGTTATGCCGCAGTTTCGCTGAAATGCAGTAACGGCGGATTTTGTCTGCGCGCCGTAGATGCCGTCGATTGCGCCCTTGTAATAGCCGAGGGAGCTGAGCTTTCGCTGGATTGCCTTTACCTCGTCGCCCGTCGAGCCGAGCCTTGAAATCGCATAGGCGCTTTGCTCGCGGCTTTCCTTTAAGAGATATACACCGCCGCCGACGGTTACGGCGCAGAGCGCTATGCAGAATGCGGTGAAGACGATAAGAAAATTTTTAAAAGCCTTATATACAGTCATATTTACACCTCACAGAATTGCGTAAAGCAGGTAGCTTAAAGCCATACCCGTAAGGGTGAAAAGCACGCCTTTAGTGATTATGCCTGCAAGCTCCTTTTTGGTGCGCTTCTGCCTCGGCGGCTTTTGTACTGCGGTGCAAAGAGCCTCCGCCTCGCGCTTCAGCTTTGAGCGCTCCTCGTTCCTGTATTCGGGCTTGACGAAAAAAATTACTCTTTCAAAATACGGATTCTCGGTATTTGTTACCTCGAGAATTTGTCTGTTTACACCTTTCAACATTTGCATCCCTCACATTTGTATTTGAGATTTATACAAATAGTGTAGGACGAGCCGCTGAAAATTATACTAAAAATGTTTTTTTAAATTTGGCTATTTTTCCATAAAAATAATACTTGACAAGGTTTTTGATTACGGAATGTATATTGACAGCAGCGATTTTTTGTTGTGGAAAAGTCTGTGGAAAATGTTTAAAACTAAGTATAAAACCCCATAAATCAGCAAGTTTTCTTATGTTAAAAACTGATTTTCGGTTAAAAACCTTGAGTTTTTAAGAATTTACACATAGTTTTTAACATTTTTAAAAGTTACAAAATTGACATAAATTTTTGGTGAAACTGCTATTTTTTTGCGAGTGAAAAACTTATACTTGACTTATACAAAAAGTACTAAGGGGAATATGAAATGAGGATAAAAGAGGAAGACGGAAATCTTATAATCGAGGGTGTGGAGTGCCTTAACCTTGACCTGTCGCTTGACTGCGGTCAGGCTTTCAGGTGGAAGAAGGACGCTGACGGCTTCTGGTACGGCGTTGCCTTCGGTACGCCGCTTTATATAAAGCAGGACGGCTCCACGGTCGTTATGAGGGATACCGACCTTGATACATATGAAAAGGTGTGGAAGAATTATTTTGATTTTGACAGGGATTATGTTGAAATCTGCGACAGGCTTAAAAGGGATTCGCTTATAGCGCCGACGGTTGACGAGTATTACGGTATAAGAATACTTAATCAGGAGAGCTTTGAGGCGCTTTTCTCCTTTGTTATCAGTCAGCAGAATAATATAAAAAGGATAAAAGGAATTATTGACAGGCTGTGTACGCAGTACGGCGAGAGGCTTTCCTGCGGACTTTACACCTTCCCGACAGCCGAGAGGCTCAGTAAGCTCAGCGTGGAGGATTTTGAAGCGCTCGGGACGGGCTACCGCGCCAGGTATCTTGAGAGGCTTGCGAAGGCTGTTGCCTGCGGCGAGCTTGACCTCGGGGCAATAAAAACCCTTGAGCTTGAACAGGCGCGAAAGGCGCTGCTTGATATTTACGGCGTCGGCATTAAGGTCGCAAACTGCGCGCTTCTTTTCGGCTTCGGCTTTTACGACGCGTTCCCCGTTGATGTGTGGATGAAGCGCGTTATGGAATATTACCCTAACGGATTGCCCGAGTGCTTTGACGGTATCGGCGGAATTGCTCAGCAGTACCTCTTTCACTGGGCGAGGGAGAATAATATAGGATAGGCTTATGCAGAAATTATTTGTAGATTTTACACCCGAGGAAATTATTGAACTTGATGAGGAGCAGTCAAGGCATATTGCTAAATCCCTTCGTATGAGAGTGGGCGATATGCTTATGCTTTCCTGCGGCGACGGCAGTGATTACGGCTGTATGATTGAGGAGATTAACGCAGCTCATGTCGTGCTTAAACGCTGTTATAAACAGGCGAATAACAGCGAGCCGGGCGTGCGTGTGCATATTTATCAGGGCGTGCCCAAGGGCGATAAGCTCGAGGATGTCATACAGAAATGCACGGAGCTCGGAATGGCGGAGCTTACGCCCGTGCTGACGCACAGAAGCGTGAGCAGACCCGACGGCAAAGCCGCTATGAAAAAGCAGGCGCGCTATCAGAAAATAGCGCTTGAAGCCGCACAGCAGAGCGGCAGGGGAATTGTTCCCGAAATCCATCCGATGTGTGAGCTTTCACAGGCGGTGAAAAACGACGGCGCAGAGCTTAAAATACTCTTTTATGAGGGCGGCGGACAGGCGCTGAAGGATTTGGTGAATAAAGATGTCAGGAGCATTTCCGTCTATATCGGACCCGAGGGCGGCTTTGAGGAAAGCGAGGTTGAGCTTATCAGGCAGTGCGGCGGAGTTGTCGCCACGCTCGGACCGAGGATACTCAGAACGCAGACAGCACCCACTGCGGCGCTCACCGCAATAATGGTCTTAACGGATAATATGTAAAGAAGTTTATAAAAATAAGCCTTCCCCTTGATGGGAAGGTGGATTGCCGAAGGCAAGACGGAAGAGGTGTAAGTTTTAATTGTTCTTGATTATTTCCACCTCATCAGTTTCGCTTCGCTCAACAGCTTCCCCTCAAGGGGAAGCCTTTTCTTTTCCGGATTTGTCTTTACAAATCCTATGCTCGCTGTGCTTTGGGACACATATTTGCTCTTCACTAAAAACTATGATATAATTAACCCGACAAATCGGGAATTGTTTAGGAGGTATAAAAATGTCAAAAGAAGAAAACAGATTCGAAGTTATATTTAAGGAAGGTTCACAGATAAAAGACGAAGGGATGCGTCAAATTGTTGTGGATAAAGAAACCGGCGTAAACTACTTTGTGTGGAAATCCGGCTATGCCGGAGGCATTACTCCGCTGCTCGATTCTGAAGGAAAAGTAATTATTACAGAGCGATAAATTCTGATTTGTTGAGATAAAAAACAGAGCGGCTGAGTTTTTCTCAGCCGCCTCCTTTATAACGGGTTCCCCTTCGGGGCGCCTTTTTTAATGAAAATGAAAAATTGCGGGCGATGCTCTGCTTTAATTGTTCATTATTTATTTTTAATTATTCGTTTAATTTGGGGGCTTTGCATTGCAAAGCCTTCTGTGTTATAATATTTTTGCATATTTATTTCCTATTATAAGAGGTGGTAAGAGTGGAGAAGATTACTCCGAAAACTACGCTGCGCGAAGCGCTTGCAAATCCCATGGCGAAGG
Source organism: Oscillospiraceae bacterium (assembly GCA_902791235.1). GTDB lineage: Bacteria > Bacillota > Clostridia > Oscillospirales > Acutalibacteraceae > Eubacterium_R. The sequence continues at coordinate 46,661 of CADAUV010000005.1, read as the reverse complement.
ATATGCTTGAAAAGCTTTTTCTCGCCTTCCGTATGCCGCCCGATTCCGCTGAAAACGGCGCAGTCGGCAGGCTTAAATTCAAGGCGCTGACGACGCTTACGGCAGGGCTTCTTGACAGAAAGACCGTGGGCAAGCTCTGTGATATGTTTAATCTTGAAACGGATGAGCGTGTTACGGACGAGGGCGAAATGGTCGAGAAGTGGTGGAAGGAAGCCATAATCTATCAGATTTATCCGCGCTCCTTCTGCGACAGCAACGGCGACGGTATAGGCGACTTAAACGGTATCAGGCAGAAGCTCGATTACCTTCAGGAGCTTGGCGTTACCGCAATCTGGTGCTCTCCGTTTTACGATTCGCCAAACGATGACAACGGCTACGATATCCGCGATTACCAGAAAATTATGGCGGAATTCGGCACTATGGAGGATTTTGACAAGCTTCTTGACGAAATTCACGCAAGGGGAATGAAGCTCATTGTTGACCTTGTTGTAAATCACACGAGCGACGAGCACAGGTGGTTTGTCGAGGCGCAGAAGTCGAAGGATAATCCCTATCACGATTACTACATCTGGCGCGACGGCAAGGATGCTAAAACGCCGCCGAACAACTGGGAGTCCTTCTTTAAAGGTCCTGCGTGGAATTATTATGAAAATCTCGATAGCTGGGCTTTGCATATTTTTTCAAAAAAGCAGATGGATTTAAACTGGGAAAACGAGAAGGTCCGTCAGGAGATTTATAAAATGATGCGCTGGTGGCTTGACAAGGGCATCGACGGCTTCAGAATGGATGTAATCAATTTCATCAGCAAGACCCCCGGGCTTCCCGACGCCAACTCCTTCCTCGGTATGCTTACCGGCTACAAGGGCGCTGAGTACTTTTTCTACGGTCCGCGCCTTCATGAATATCTGCGTGAGATGAGGCGCGAGAGCTTCGGTAACTATGATGTTTACACCGTCGGCGAGTGCGGCGGAGCAGGCATTGAAATGGGCAAGATGCTCACCGCCGACAACCGAAAAGAGCTTGATACGATTTTCAATTTCGACTTCCTGATTAATCAGGGACACACGAATTACGACTATTACACCTATGACTTATTCAAGGTTATGCAGGAGTTTGCAAAGTTCCAGACGGGCTACACGAATCACTGCTGGCCGACGGTATTTTTTGAAAATCACGACAATCCGCGTATTGTTTCAAAATGCGACAAGACGGGCGCTTACCGTGAGAATATATCTAAGGTGTGCGCGCTTATAGAGATGACTTTAAGGGGTACGCCCTACATTTATCAGGGTCAGGAAATATCAATGGGCAACGGCGATTTTGATTCGATTGACCAGCTCAACGACCGTGAGGCTCTGGGCGTTTATTCCCAGCTTGTAAAGAAAAACAGGAGCAATAAGGACAGGGCGTTTTTCCGTGTTAAGACGGGAACGAGGGACAATGCGAGAACGCCGTTTCACTGGTCCGACAGCGAGAATGCAGGCTTCACAACGGGCGAGCCGTGGCTCAAAATCAACAAGGATTACAGGCGCTATAATGCTGAGGATGAGGCGAAAAATCCCGACAGCGTGCTGAATTTTTATAAAAAAGCGATTGCGGTGCGCAAGGAGAACAAGACCCTTGTTTACGGCAGCTTTAAAACGGTTTACGAGAAGGAGCATATCTATTGCTACGAGCGTGAGCTTGACGGAGAAAAGTTTTACATAGAGCTTAATCTCTCTCCCGAAAACAGAATGCGCACGCTTCCCGTAAAGGATATGGAGCTTGTGCTTTCGACAATGGGCAGCAGGTCCGAATTCCTGCATCCGTTTGAAGGCAATCTTTACAGAGTTAAAGGGTGATTGATATGAGCAATAAAACGAAATCCGTAAACACCTATTCGGGCAGAGAGGCGGCAATGTACCTTACGGGTATGTTCGGTCAGAATATGATTTATAACATTGTCGCAACGGGTCTTTACTATTATTTTCAGAATGTAATCTGTCTTAACGCTCTTGCGCTTGGCTGGATTTTTGCGATAGCAAGAGTATGGGACGCAATCAACGACCCTATGATGGGCTCTATTGTTGACAGGACGAGGACGAAGTGGGGCAAGTGCAAGCCTTATCTTCTCTTCTGCCCCATACTTATCTGCGTTATAACCTGCCTTACATTTTTAAACGGTAACTACGCGGCTGCTAAAACCGCAGGCAATTCAACAGCCATGGTGCTTATTACCGCGTGGGCTGCGATTTCCTACATCCTCTGGGGAATGGCTTACACAATCGGCGATATTCCTCTCTGGGGAATTATACCGAGGCTTACCGAGGACGAGGGCGACAGGGCGAAGCTTATCTCTTTTTCAAGAATAGTAGCTTCAATCGGTGCGGCTGCGGTTGTTATTGCAATCATCCCTCTTTCGCAGTCGGCTAACAAGGCTTTCGGCGAGAGCGACAATGCGCAGAAGGGCTTTATCGTTGTGGGTATGGCAATGACGGTTGTAGCGTCGCTTCTCTTTGAGCTTGCAGGGCTCGGCGTTAAAGAGAGGGTTAATATCGAGAGCGAGCCCAAGAGTATGAAGCAGAGCTTTATGCTTATGTGGAGCTGTAAGCCGTTTCGCCGTATACTTATTTCGGGCGTGCTCAGAGCGCCCATGCAGCTTATGACGATTGTTGTTGTAACGCTCTTTACCTATTATTACTGCGACGGCGATATGAACACGGCGTTTACTGACCCTAAAAAGCTTCTTATTTTAGTTATTGTGGGCGGCGGATTTTTTATCGGGCAGTTCGGCGCAATGGCGATTTTCCCGATACTTATTAAAAAATTTGACACTAAAACGCTTTACAATCTCACGGGGCTTTCGGGTATACCGACAGGACTTATTTTCCTTATATATAAGCTTGCGCCGTACGACCTTGACGAGATTAAATGGGTTGCGGTTCTCGGTGTGCTGATTCTTCTCGGCGGTATCGGCTTCGGACTTGTTATGGTGTGCCAGTCAATGATGATTTCAGACTGTATTGATTACGAGGAATACCATAACGGATACAGACCTGACGGAATTTTCTTCTCGGGTCAGTCGTTTATCACGAAGCTTTCGGCAGGCATCGCCTCAATCATTTCGGCGTATGTGTTTAAGTTCGTCGGCTATACCGATGTCAATATCGACGCTATGAATAAGGCGCTTGCAAACGGCGCGAATTTTGCACGGGATTATGAAAGCTATTCCTCCGCAATGTGGTTTCTTCTTACCGTACCGCCTGCAATCGGTATGGCAATCGCCGTTATCCCGACAATTAAATATGAGATAACGAAAAAGGAGCACGACAAAATGCTCGGGGAATTAATTGAAAAGCACAGAGATAACGCATAAATTATATAAACAGTATTGTGCGGTATTGTACGGCTGTGTTGTCTGTCAGATTCTTTTGCGGATATTTTGTTATAATGGACATTTGTATATTTCTAAGAAAATGTATATACAAATCAAAAAGTATATGCTATATAAGCTTGCAGATATATAGTCTTTTAAAAGCTTTTATAAAAGGAGGAAAAAAATTGAAAAAGATTATTAGTTTGATGCTTGCAGCGGTTATGACGCTCACATTATTTGCAGGTCTTAACATCACTGCATTTGCTTCCGACACACCTGAAAACGGCTGGTATAAGAACGATTCGGGCGAATGGTTTTACTATGAGGACGGCGACGCTGTTACCAGTGAATGGCGCCAGATTAAGGGTAAGTGGTACTGGTTTAAAGAGAATGGCGAAATGGCTTGCAACGAGCATACTCATATCACAAACGCTAAGGGTACTGAGAATGTTTATGTATTTGACAAGAACGGCGCTATGATGTCTAACGGCTGGGGAAAGCTTGTTTATACATATTCTGACGGCGATTCCTATACAGAGTGGTACTATCTCCGTGCAAGCGGTACTGCAGTAACACAGGCTTGGAGAAAGCTTAACAACAAGTGGTACTGGTTTGACAGCTGCGGCGAAATGGCTTGCTATGATACATACTGGATTGGCGCTGACGGCAAAGAAACATACAGCGATGAAGAAGGCGCAAAGCTTTATCTCTTTGACAAGAACGGCGCTTGGGTTAGCACCTGGGGCTGGGCTAAGCTCACTTATTCCTGGACCGATGAAGACAGCATAAAACATGATGATGTCGACTGGTTTTATGTTCTTAAAGACGGTACCTTAAAGACAGGCTGGCTCCGTTTCCATAACGAGTGGTACTACCTTAGTCGTTGGGGCTATATGTATGCCGATGATATTTACAGAATCGGCGGCGATGAGTATCGTGGCTATATCGGAGAAGTAGATACTACTAACTACGGTAAGAAGTATGCCTTCGACAAGGACGGCAAGATGCTTCACGACAGATGGTATTTCGATAAGGCTGACACAGAATATATCTCAGGCGATGTTCTTAACAAGAAGTATGACGATGAAGGCGACCATTGGTATTATCTTGGCTCGGACGGCGCTGCAGTAACAGGCTGGAAGAGAATTAAGAATGTATGGTATTACTTCGTACCTGATTACGGCTATTCATTTATGCACACAGGCTGGCTTAGCCTTGAAGACGGTGTTTATTATCTTGACGATAACGGCGCAATGGTAACAGGCACTCAGACAATTGACGGTTATGAATATGAGTTTGATTCACACGGCAGACTTATTGAAGATGAACCGGTATAAATCACAATAATTAAAAGGAGTTCCGAGAAATCGGAACTCTTTTTTTAAATGAAAAATAAATAATGAACAATTAAGGGAGGGCAAAGCCCTCCCCGTTGTATTAAATGAAAAATTGAGGTTGCTCGTTTAATACGGTTAAAATTACTCGTTTTCAAACGGTACAACATCCTTTACCGCTTCCTTCGGGTAAATCCTCTTTTCGTCATTATCAAGGTCGATGAGGATATATCTGTCGTTACCCATACCAAGCTCCTTCATATAGCTGAGCTGGCGGTGTCCGTGCCTTGAGCGGATACGCTCAACAAGGTCCGCGTGGTCCTTCTCATCAAGAGCGTAAACGAGGTCCACGGAAGCGCTGTCAACGGCGACAATATCCGTTGAAGCAACAATACCGATATTCGGCGTAACAACGGGCATTGCGGCGCAGCCCTCGCAGTCGCAGGATACGGACATATTGCGAAGCACATTTACAAAGGTGATATTCTTTCCGAAGTGGTCAACGGTAGCCTTGGAGGATTCGCTGATTCTCTCCATAAGCTCCTCCTCGGCAATGCTCCACATATTGTCGCTGCCCTTTTCCGTGTGTATCATTTTCTTGCCGATTCTGCCGTCGGCACAGCCGATGCCTATATTTTTGTTTGAGCCGCCGAAGCCGCCCATGAGGTGGCCCTTGAAATGAGTAAGCACGAGGAGGGAATCATACTTCGTGATGTTTTTACCCATATACATTTCTGTAAACCACTTGCCGTTTTTAACGGGCAGAGCGACTGTTCCGTCCTCGTCCATAATGTCAACGGGGCAGAAGGTCCAGCCGTTTATCTTCAGAGTTTCACGGTGCAGCTCGGTGGTGTATCTGTCGCCCTCGTAGTAGGTGTTTGTTTCAACAATCGAGGCGTCAGGAAGCTCCTTTTCAATAAGGTACTTAACCCACGGACGCGGAATGATATTAGGTCCGTTTTTCTCGCCTGTGTGAAGCTTTATGCCAACCTTGCCCGTGATATTTGCGTTGACCTTCCTGTAAATTTTCAAAAGCCCTTCGGCTGATAAATCCCTTGTAAAATAGACTATGGATTCGTTACCCGTTCTCTCCTCGAAGGGTACATACTTTCTGCCGTCGATAATGCAGTTGTAAGCCATTTTTCTTTCTCCTTTAATAACATTTTACAATGAAATTATATCAAATCGGTTATTTTCAGTCAAGCGCATTGATTGACAACGCAGTGCGCCGACAGTATAATAGGATTAAATACAGAAGGGGTGATTTGTATGATTTCAGGCAAAAACATAGTGCTGACAGGCGCGTCAAGCGGAATAGGCCTTGAGGTCCTCAAATTAATTGTTAAGGGCGGCAATAATATTCTTGCGGTGTCGCGAACGGCGGAGGAAAAGCTCGGCGGCTTCGACAAAAGCGTAACCGCCTTTAATGCCGATGTCGGCTCTGCGAAGGGCGTTGACAGTATTTTCAAAAAGGCGGAGGAGGTCTTTGACGGCGGTAAAATTGATATTTTCATCGCCAACGCAGGCTTCCCTTATTACGAAGAGTATAATTATGCCGACTGGGAGAGAGTCAGGAAAATGTTTGACACAAACACCCTTTCGCCCATATATACCTACTCAAGATATCTTGAGCATTTAAACGGAGGAGAGGGCGCGCTTGCAATGACGATAAGCGCAATCGGTCAGATGGCAATGCCCGGCTATGCAATTTACTCCGCAACGAAATTTGCCCTTCAGGGCTTCCAGCAGGCGATAAGGCTTGAAAAGCCGAAAAACCTGCAGTTAACCTGTATTTACCCGATTGCAACCGAAACAAATTTCTTCAGGGTCGCAAACGAAAAGGAATTTGAAAAGCCCTTCCCCGTGCAGTCCGCCGATGTTGTTGCAAAGAAGATAGTGCGCGGAATTGAAAACGGTAAAAGGAGCGTTTCGCCGTCGGCTCTCTTTACGCTTTCAAAATTTCTGATGGGCGTTTGCCCCCCTGTCAGGGCGGTTTACTGGAAGCTTGAAAAGAATAAGCTCGACAGATTTACAGGCAAAAAATAAACAGGGTGTATAATTATGTATGATATAATGTTTTCGCCTATGAAAATAGGTACAATGGAAGTGAAAAACAGAGTCGTTATGACTGCGGCGGAGTTCAGCCTCGGTCAGACGAACGGTCAGCCGACTGAAAGAATGATGGATTATTACGAAGAGCGCGCAAAGGGCGGCGTCGGTCTTATCACGCCCGGTATCTGCCGTGTTAACGATATGGGCGCAGCTTCGAGCTTTACCCAGCTTTCTATGTCAAGAGATGAGAATATTGAGCCCATGCGCGAGATGGTAAGGCGTATTCACGCCCACGGCGCAAAGCTCTGTATTCAGCTTCATCACCCCGGCAGGCAGGGCTATGCAAGCTCCATCAATACGCTTCCGCTCGTCATTCCGATTACGGAGAAATTTCCGCAGTTTCCAAGCCTGCTTTTCAAGGCGACTCCGCTTCTTCTCTCGCTCGAGCAGAAGAGGCTGTGTATGTCGCTTCAGGCTCCGTCGAGGTGCGAGCTTTCGGCGCACGGCGCAACGAGAATTCATGCTATGACAAGGCGTGAAATCAAAAGCACGATAAACGATTTTATTCAGGCGGCTGTCCGCTGTAAAAAGGCGGGCGTTGACGCCGTTGAGCTTCATTCAACTCACGGCTATCTCCTTCAGCAGTTTTTAAGCCCTAACACAAACAGGCGAAGGGATGAATACGGCGGCAGTCTTAATAACAGAATGAGGTTTATCCGCGAGATTATCTTAGGTATCAAAAAGCAGTGCGGAAGCGATTATCCTCTGATTGTCCGCCTTTGCGCCGACGAGATGTACGACAGGATAGGTAAGGCAGGCAAGGGCTATGACATTGAGGAGGGCAAGAGGATTGCAGTCGAGCTTGAAAAGCTCGGCGTGGACGCAATCAATGTTTCCTCCGCCTGCTACGACACATATAATTACTGGCTTGAGCCGACCTCCTTTGAGCCGGGCTGGAGAGCATATCTTGCAAAGGAAATAAAAAGCGTTGTAAGTATTCCGATTATAGCGGCTAACTTTATCCGCTCGCCTGAGCAGGCGGAGCGTCAGCTTGCGCAGGGGTATCAGGACTTTGTCGGCTCGGCAAGGAATTTCATCTGCGACGCCCACTGGGCAGAAAAGGCGCAGGAGGGTCATCCCGAAAAAATAAGGCGCTGTATCGGCTGCCTGCACTGCATAAAGTCCTTTATTGCTAACGCCGCCGTCGGCGGAGTGGGCGAATGTGCGCTTAACCCGACAGTCGGTATCGAGAGGCAGTGGAACGAATTGAAGCCCGACGGAAACGGCAGAAGCGTGCTTGTTGTCGGTGCGGGTCCGGCAGGTCTTGCCGCGGCAATTACGCTTGCCAAAAGGGGCTTTGCCGTAACGGTTTTTGAAAAGTCCGACAGCGTCGGCGGACAGGTGAATATTGCCGCCGCAGGTCCGCATAAGGATAAGCTTCGCTGGGCGGTTGAGGATATGCTCAGACAGGCTCAGAATATGGGCGTGTGCGTTAAAACAGGTGTGGCTGCGGATGAAAATATGCTTGAGGGTATGAAGCCTTATGCCGTGATAATCGCAAGCGGAGGCGAGCCTTTAAGACCTCAGTCCATCGAAGGCATAAACGGAGAAAATGTTTATACAGCGGCTCAGATTCTGCTTGGTAAAATCAAGCCCGAGGGCAGGAATGTCGCCGTTATCGGCAGCGGACTCACGGGGCTTGAAACAACGGAAAAGCTAAATGAGCTCGGCAACAGGGTAACCGTGATTGAAATGGCTGACAGCGTCGCACCCGGCGCGTGGTTCCAGTTTGTTGACGACTCTATGTCGAGGATTAAGCCTTACGGTACGCAGTTTCTTCTCGGCACAAGGCTCGAGCGCATTAACGGCAGGGAGCTTGAGCTGAGCGACAAAAACGGCAAATCCGTAATGAACGCAGACTGCGTGGTTCTCGCAATGGGCGTGAAGCCCGACAATTCGCTTGAGGCAAAGCTTGAAACCAAGGGCATAAAGTGCGAGTGCGTCGGCGATGCGCTTCGCGGCGGAACAATCGGCAGCGCCGTACATTCCGCATTTAATATCTGTATGGAAATATAAATCGTTCCGTATTATATATCCGCTAAAAAACAGACACGATAAGGTGTCCGTCATAAAGAATACTTGCAGACCGAAAGAGTATTATCTCTTTCGGTCTGTTTTTTCGGATTTTGCAGTACGAATCCCATGTTGCAGACACGGTTATATATATCTTGACTAAGCAATGCAAAACTGTTAAAATAAAAGAGCCAAATATATCGCAATTGAATATTTTTTCCATTGGTTACGTATGCTATTTTTATCTCTTCTGATAAAAATGCATGCTCTTATTTGCATACTAACTAATGGGTTTATGCGATATGTTTGGCGACAGTTGGAGCTTGCGTTTTTTGTGCGCAGCTTCGGCTGCGCATTTTTTATTTTAAAGGAGAGAATAGTATGATTAAAATCTCAAATAAGCTTAGACTTTCTATAATTTTTATATTTGTAGTTGCAATTATATCTGGTTGTAGCGCAAACAGCAAAATAACTGAAAGTATTTCACAAAATAATGAAGAAAGTTTTATTAGCACTTCTGAAGAAAACGCATACTCTGAAAATGAAGCAAACAACCTCAGTATTGATATTTTAAAACTGAATGATAACTATAGAACTTCTTTAAATTCTAATGGCGGATATGAATATTTTTTAAAAGATGATAATTATTATTCATTGGGTCAGTATATCTCTAAAGAAAAATCAAACGAATATCAAGTTGGATGGAATCGTAATGATGTCAATTTTCAGTATCCTATATACCTGACATTTGGTGAGTTCATAAAAGCTGTTGGCCCCATACCTGTTCCTGAATATGGACCACAAGATACAGTTATTGGAATAAATCATACTACACTAGGTCTTAATGAAGCCCAAATTGCAGGATATTCTATTCGCATTTATTCTATTGATGACCCACAATATTACCTAAGATTAATACCATCACCAAACGAGATTATTGACATTAACTTAAAAAATGTTAAACAGTTTCAAATGACTGACAGTAACGGTAATAATATACAGCAAGTAATTGGGTATTCTGAATATGGTGTTGATTATTATTGTCCCGACTTTTATAATCTAAAACAAGGAGAAAAGTATACGGTATCTTGGTTTGAGGGCACTACCTACAATGAATATGAAATGATAGCAGACTCGCCTTACTATGATGTAAATTGGGTTAAGCCAGGTACAAATAATTGCAAGTACAATATAGAAGGCGAATTACACAAAGAGGGCTATGCCGTATTCGATTTATCAGATATTCCATCAGGGGTTTATCGAACAGATATGGGCGGCTTTATTTGTATTGCGGATTAATAGTCAAAAAATATTATAACAATAAAAAACTGTCTCTCTTAAGAAAGGGAGACAGTTTTTTTAAACCTTCTTTATGACGAACGCACCATGCCGTTCTCTTTTTTGTTGTTTCGGGGCCCCCGAAAAGTCGCAGACTTTTTGGGGAGAGGAGAAACATATGAAGCAGTCATCAGCAAAAGCTACTGCATTTTGCTTCGACTGCGAAATGTGTTTGGACGAGACGAGGCTCGCTCGTCGCAAACTAAAGTTTGCGGCGACACGCACGCGGGCACCACAACAGTCCACCGGACTGTTGCTATTCGGCAAGCCGAATTGCCCTGTTCGAGCCTCGTTCTATTTTACACTAACAAAAAAAGAACGGCTGATGCCGTTCTTTTTTTTTGTTGGAGCGGATGACGAGGCTCGAACTCGCTACCTCAACCTTGGCAAGGTTGCGCTCTACCGGGTGAGCTACATCCGCAAATGCAAGAGTAATTATACATATTATACCGGCTTTTGTCAAGGCTTTTTTAAAAATAAAAATGTTTACAAGTTATAATTATTTTGCTACAATAAAAAATGGATTTATAGCATTTTAAGATTTGTGATTACGAGGAGGCTTTATGACCTATCAGATTGCGCCGTTCGGCGCTTTATGGCAGGAGGGTATGTTCAGCGTGCCCTTTGCACTTGTTGACAAGTATATAAAAATAGCAAGTGAATATCAGCTTAAGGCGCTTCTCTGTGTTCTGAGAAACGGCGGCAGTGCTGAAACTCAGGATATTGCCAAGGCGCTCGGGCTCACCTCAAATGATGTTGATGAGCTTATGGAGTTCTGGAGCGAGGAGGGTATTTTTACCTCCGCTTCGCCTGCGCCGCAGAAGCCTGCCGAGCCTGAAAAGACCGAGGTGAAAACCGTCAGGAGGATTATGAGCGCACCCACGCTTACGCCTGCGGATGTTGTCAGGATTCTGCGTGAGAGCAGCGAGCTTAATCTTCTTTTAAACGAGGCGCAGACGGTACTCGGAAGGACAATCAGCCATGCCGAGCAGGAGCTTCTTATAAATATGGTAAACTATTACGGACTGCCTGCCGAGGTTGTGCTGATGATACTCGAGTTTTACCGCGGCGAGAAGGCGAAGGGCCGTTCCGTCGGCATAGCATACATAAACGCCATGGCAAAAAACTGGGCTGAGGAGGGCATTGACACCGTAACTCTTGCCGAGGAAAAGCTAAAGGATATCGAGAAAAGCGACAGGCTGTGGAATGAGGTTGTTGCGATTACGGGGCTTCGCCACCGCAGACCTACTCAGAAGCAGCGTGAAACCGTCAAGGGCTGGTTTGAGGATTTTGACATCACGATGATTACCCTTGCCTCCGATATTATGAAGGAAAACACCTCGGAGCCGAAGCTTGCCTATATGGACGGTATTATTAAGCAGTGGCGAAAGAGGGGCATAACAAGTCCCGCTCAGCTTCAGGCGGAGCAGGAGGCGTTTGAAAAAAGCAGAGCCGATAAAAAGGGCGCCAAGGGTAAGCTGAAGAGCGAGCCTACCTACGACCTTGATAAGATTAAGCAGGACGCAATTAACAACACGGAGATATAGGAGAATAAAATGTCATACACACAGGATGATTACCGCCGTGCCGAAGAGGTGCTTGAACGCAGACGCGAGAGAGCAAATATGGAAACGGATTTAAGGCGCGCGAAAATAAATGAGGAAATCCCCGAGCTTGCAGGTATCACTCAGGAGCTTGCGCAGGTCGGCCTGAACATTTCAAAGGTGTTCATTTTCAGCGACAACAAGCAGGCGGATATGGAGAAGCTCAAAGAGCAGAGCCTTGCGCTGCAGAAAAAACGCGTCGAGCTTTTAAAACAGCACGGATACAATGAGGATGTGCTTGAGGTCAGCTATCACTGTAAGGCATGCGGCGACACAGGCTTAATCAATAACCGCAGATGTAAGTGCGTGAATGAAATTCTCAAGGACCTTCAGCGTGAAAGACTTTCGGAGATTGCGCCGCTTGAGGACAGCACCTTTGAGAGCTTTGATGTAAATTATTATCCCGACACCGTCGGCGCTTCGGGAATTTCACCGAGGCAGAAGGCGGAGAGAATCAAGGAGAGCTGCCGCAAATATGCGACCTCGTTTACCACCGCTTCAAACAATGTTATGTTTATGGGCGGCACGGGACTTGGCAAAACCCATCTTTCGCTTGCAATTGCGAACGCCGTTATCAATCGCGGTTTCAGCGTGATTTACGGCACTGCGCAGAACATTTTAAGCGACCTTGAAAATGAAAAATTCGGCAGGACCGACCGCCTTCGTTACAGCGAGGCGGATGTTCTCGGCTGCGATTTGCTGATTATCGACGACCTTGGAACTGAATTTAAAAACAGCTACACGGTTGCCTGTCTTTACAATATCATAAACACGAGGATTTCCTCACGCAGACCCACGGTGATTTCGACAAATTATACCTGGAGCGAGCTTGAGGAGCAGTACGACCAGCGTATTACCTCGCGCATAACGGGCATTTACAGCCAGCTTGTGCTTGAAGGTAACGATATAAGATATATTAAAAAGTAGGTGAGTATATGAGAGAATTATTTTTCAGAGTCAAGTATCTTTCAGTGGTTTCAATCATCGCCTCGGCAATCATCGGATGCGTGCTTCTTGCCAAGCCCGAGGAGGGCGTTTACACAATCAGTATGATTATCGGCGGCGCGCTTATCGTGCTTGGAATTGCGGCGTGGATATTCTATCTTGTCGGCGCAAGGTCGGCGTTTCTTGCGGTAATGGGTACGCTCACGATAATCGGCGGAATAGTGGTTTGCTTTGCGTATAAAGCAATCGCAAGCATAATTATTCTCGTGCTCGGCGTATGGCTGATTATAAGCGGTGTTGTGAATATGCTTGCCTCTTTCGATTCAAAGCATTTCATTCTCGGCACATGGCTTGTGTCGTTTATTATGTCGCTTATTATGATAGGACTCGGCGTCGGTGTCGTTTCCCTTTCGGGCAGGTCGGATATGGTTGTCGGCACGCTTCTCGGCGCGTCGCTGCTCTTCTATGCCGTAACGGACAGTCTTGCTCTTATCGAGGTCATCCGTAAAGCAAAGAAGGTCAAGGAAAAATACAAACAGGCCCAGCAGGAGCTTGAAAACGCTATGAATCAGTTTGAGGAAACCGCGCAGGAATTTGACAATTCGGTCAATGCCGCTGCAGGAAACGCTGAGGAATTTGATTCAACAGGAACTGAAGTTGAATAAATAAAAAACCTCGCCCAACGGGTGCCCGTTATAAAGAAGGCGGCTGAGTTTTTACTCAGCCGCTCTGTTTTTTATCTCAACAAATCAGAATTTGTCTGTCTGTTTTTCGCCGAATAATAAAAGTTACAGGTCGAATTCTTTCTTTATCATTTTGGCAACTTCTTCAGGGCGTTTATTAGAGTTGTCAATCCTGAGATAATTGTCAAAAGTTATTTCGCCTTCAAAGCTTACACACCTGTAATTCTTATCGTCATTTATCAGACGCTGATTTGATAACGATATATCTCTTTTGGAAGGTTTGTGATTAAGTCTGTTTTTCGTTGCATTCCTTTGCAATCTTATCTCTTGTGGTGCAATCAGTTCCACATAATAAAACTCTGTATTATACGGACTGAATATTTCTTTCACATGTTCTATATAATCCCAGTCATCTTTAATATCAAAAGCCCACATATATGTAAAAATCATTCCGTAATTATCGGAGGCTGCAAAATTTCTGAAAATGACCTCGCGTATCTCCGATATCGTTTTGCCGTCAAATCCACCAAAAATCTCTATCACAGGCTCAATGGTCATATGATTATGAAATAGTCGCAGATCTGTTATCTTCATCAGTTCCTGACCTACGGTCATTTTCCCTACGGCTGCATCACCAATTATAAAAACAAGTTTCATGTTTTACCTCGAATAATCCCAATTTGTTGCGTTCATTATATCATAGTTTTTAGTGAAGGGCAAATATGTGTCACAGAGCGCAGCGAGCATAGGATTTGTAAAGACAAATCCCAAAAAAGAAAAAGGCTTCCCCTTGAGGGGAAGCTGTTGAGCGAAGCGAAACTGATGAGGTGTTATAATCGCTTCAAAATGTCCTCGCATACGCCGTCAAAATTATGATTAACATCCTCGTTTGAGTATCTTAAAACTACTAAACCAAGATAGTTAAAATACTCATCGCGCTTTTTATCCGACTCAATGCCTTTTTCTTTGTAGTGTTGCGAGCCGTCAAGTTCAATAATCAGTTTTGATGAAGCGCAATAAAAATCGGCGATATAGTTTCCTATAACCTTTTGACGGTTAAAGGTAACGGGTAGTCCTTTCAGAAAGTCATACCACAAATGCCGTTCTTCTTTTGTCATTTCTCTGCGTAACTTCTGCGCATAAGGCTTTAGTGTCGGATTATTTGTTTTGTTCACATTTACACCTCATCCGTCTTGCCTTCGGCAATCCACCTTCCCCTCAAGGGGAAGGCTTAATATTTAACTTCTTTATGACGGATGCCCCAAAGGCGAGGGTTTTAAGTCCTCTTTGGTTGTTGTTTCCTTCGGCTTCTGGTATTTACTCGAGGTTGAGTAATTCACCGTGCCGTTGACTGTTCTTGTCAGCGTATAGGTTTCGCCGCTTTTTGAGATATCGACCGAGAGGTCGCCCGGCGCGATATCGTCCTGCGCATAGATTGTGCAGTTGAGCTTGCCGTCTGAGGCGTAGACCGAAAGCCTCAGGTCGCTGCCCGAATCGTTTTTGAACTGAAAGTCCTGTGAATTCCACTGTACAGTTGCGTCAGCGCCAAGCGGAACATAGCTGATTTCAAGCGAGTGGCAGGCGCGTACCGTTATATCAAGATTCGCGCGAAGCGCCGCCTGAAAGATTGTTGAGCTTACCTGACAGATACCGCCGCCGAGCCCGTCGACAAATTCGTCGCCCTTGACAATCTTTGCCTCCTCATAGCCTGCAAGCACCGTTCTCTTGCCGACAGTCTGGTTAAAGCTGAAGGTCGCTCCGTCGGGTATGCATAAATCGTCAAGCCTTGAAACGGCGTTCTGTATATTTGTCGTCCTCGTTTCATTTGACGGCTGATAGTAGGTTGTAAAGCTTGAAGCCTCGTAGGGATAGCTGCCGTCGGGGTCCTTCTGAAGCGCAGGATAGATTTTATATGTGTGCGCCTCCTCAAAGGTCGTGCTGATGTCCTCAGTCGTTGTCGCCGTCGTGGTTGTTACGGTTGTGCTTTCAGTGGTGTCCTGCCTGGTAACATCCGCATTCTGCTTACAGGAAACGAGCATTGCCGAAAGTAAAACGGCAACCGTAATAACGGATAATATTTTTTTCATAGTCCTCTTATCATCACTTTAAATTATTTCTGATTTTTAAACGGCTTTTTCCTGTCAACCCAGCCTTCCTTGTTTACCTGCTTTGCTCTTGCAACGGAGAGAGCCTTGTCGGGAATATCGTCCGTGATGGTTGAGCCTGCCGCAATATAAGCCATATCGCCGACCTCAACAGGCGCGATGAGATTTGTATTACAACCGATGAAAGCGCCGTCGCCGATTGAGCATCTTGTTTTGTTTTTGCCGTCGTAGTTACAGGTAACCGTGCCGCAGCCGAAGTTGACATCCCTGCCCACATCGCTGTCGCCGATATAGGTGAGATGAGCGCTCTTTGTGCCTGCGCCGACATTTGAGTTCTTGACCTCGACAAAGTTGCCGATATGCACCTTTTCGCCGAGCGTCGAGTTAGCCCTTACCTTGACGAACGGACCGCAGTCAACGCCGTTTTCGATGGTTGAATCAAGAATTTTACAGTTGTCGAGAATTACGCCGTCGCCGATTTTTGAATTGTCAATATAGGTGTTCGGGCCGAGTGTACAGCCGTCGCCCACAACGGTGTCGCCGATGATGATTGTGTTCGGGAGAATTACGGTTGAATTGCCGATTTTAACATCCTTGCCAATCATTACGCCGTCGGTGCAGGGAATATCAACGCCCTCAAGCATAAGGCGGTTATTGATATTCCTTCTCATAATTGTATTGAGGTCGTTAAGCTGCTTTCTGTCGTTTGCGCCGAGTACAACCTCGCTGTTTTCAACAACATATGCTCCTGCGTTTTTACCTGCGCCAAGGAGGATTTCCACGCTGTCAGTGAGGTAGTATTCATTCTGAACATTGTCGTTTGTGATGTTTTCAAGCGCATATTTAAGCTCGCCGCCGTCAAACCAGTAGCAGCCTGCGTTTGACTCCTTGATGAGCTTCTCCTCGTCAGTCGCGTCCTTATGCTCAACTATTCTGAGGAGAGTTCCGTTTTCATCGCGCTTGATGTGGCCGATACCCGTCGGGTCCTCAACGATTGCGCTGATGAGCGTTACTGCGTTATTGTTCTTTCTGTGGTAGTCGTAAGCCTTGTTTATGGTGTCGGCGTCCATAAGCGGACCGTCGCCGTTTAAAATCAAAATCTCGTCGCCAAGGTGGCTTGCGATAAAGTCGTTTGCCTGCATAACCGCGTGTCCCGTACCGAGCTGCGGCTCCTGTAAAGCGGTCTTGATATTTTCGTCAAGATACGCCTCAACCTCCTCGTGCTTGTAGCCCGTAATAACGCAGATATCCTCAACGCCCGCTTCTCTGACCGCGTCGATAACATAGCTTATCATCGGCTTGAAAAGTACCTTACACATAACCTTAGGGCAGTCGGCTTTCATTCGTGTACCCTTACCGCCTGCAAGAATTATTGCACATTTCATATATTTTCTCCTTGAAACAGAGTTTTCCGCTGATGTGAGATTAACGGTGAACTCGTTATTTTTTACTATTATGCAACAAATTTTACTTTTTTTCAAGACAATTAGGCATAAAGATAAAAATTTAATAAAAAATGTTTGTATTTTATATATTTGTATGTTATACTTTTATAGAGTTATATCAAGGGACGGATTGCGCTTGTCCCTGCCCGATATAATATTTAGAAATTTTTTTGTAAATTCTTTTAGGAGGTATTTCTTAAATGGCAAAAAAGAAGTATTGTTACCTCTTCTCAGAGGGTAACGCTGACATGAGAGAGCTTCTCGGCGGTAAGGGTGCAAACCTTGCTGAGATGACAAACATCGGTCTTCCTGTTCCTCAGGGCTTCACAATCACAACTGAGGCTTGTACTCAGTACTACGAGGACGGCAGACAGATTAATCCTTCAATCATGGCAGAAATCGAAGAGTACATCGTAAAGATGGAAGAAATCAACGGCAAGAAGTTCGGCGATAAGGAAAATCCGCTTCTCGTATCGGTTCGTTCAGGTGCCCGTGCATCAATGCCCGGTATGATGGACACAATCCTTAACCTCGGTCTTAACGAAGAGGTTGTTGAGGTTATGGCTGAGAAGTCAGGCAATCCCCGTTGGGCTTATGACTGTTACAGAAGATTCATCCAGATGTATTCCGATGTAGTTATGGAAGTAGGCAAGAAGTACTTTGAAGAGCTCATCGACAAGATGAAGGCAGAGAGAGGCGTAACTCAGGATGTTGAGCTTACTGCTGACGACCTTAAAGAGCTTGCTGAGCAGTTCAAGGCTGAGTATAAAGAGAAAATCGGCGAAGACTTCCCGACTGATCCTAAGGAGCAGTTAATGGGCGCTGTTAAGGCTGTATTCCGTTCATGGGACAATCCGCGTGCTAATGTTTACCGTCGTGATAACGATATCCCTTATTCATGGGGTACGGCTGTTAATGTACAGGCTATGGCATTCGGTAATATGGGCGACGACTGCGGTACAGGTGTTGCCTTCACCCGTGACCCTGCAACAGGCGCTAAGGGCCTCTTCGGTGAGTTCCTTACAAATGCACAGGGCGAGGATGTTGTTGCAGGTGTTCGTACACCTATGCACATCTCTGAGATGGAGCAGAAGTTCCCTGAGGCATTCGCTGAGTTCACAAAGGTTTGTGAGATTCTTGAGAATCATTACAGAGATATGCAGGATATGGAGTTCACTGTTGAGCACGGTAAGCTCTTTATGCTTCAGACAAGAAACGGTAAGAGAACAGCACAGGCTGCACTTCAGATTGCCTGCGACCTCGTTGACGAGGGTATGAGAACTGAGGAAGAGGCTGTCGCTATGATTGACCCGCGTAACCTCGACACACTTCTTCATCCTCAGTTTGACGCTGCTGCTCTTAAGGCTGCAACACCAATCGGCAAGGGTCTCGGCGCATCACCGGGTGCTGCTTGCGGTAAGGTTGTATTCACTGCTGACGACGCAGTTGCATGGGCTGACAAGGGCGAGAAGGTTGTACTTGTTCGTCTTGAGACTTCACCTGAGGACATTACAGGTATGAAGGCTGCTCAGGGTATCCTTACAGTTCGCGGCGGTATGACATCACACGCTGCCGTTGTTGCCCGTGGTATGGGTACTTGCTGTGTATCAGGCTGCTCTGAAATCACAATGGACGAGGATAATAAGGTATTCACACTCGCAGGTAAGGAATTCCACGAGGGCGATTATATTTCAATCGACGGTTCAACAGGTAATATCTACGAAGGCATTATCGCTACTAAGGACGCTGAGATTGCAGGCACATTCGGCAGAATTATGGGCTGGGCTGACAAGTTCAGAACTCTCAAGGTTCGTACAAACGCTGATACTCCTGCTGACGCTAAGAGAGCAAGAGAGCTCGGCGCTGAGGGTATCGGTCTCTGCCGTACAGAGCATATGTTCTTCGAGGAGGACAGAATTGCTGCTTTCCGTGAGATGATTTGCGCTGACACCGTTGAGGAGAGAGAGACTGCACTTGATAAGATTCTTCCTTATCAGCAGAATGACTTTGAGCAGCTCTACGAAGCACTTGAGGGCTGTCCTGTAACAATCCGTTTCCTTGACCCGCCGCTCCACGAGTTCGTTCCTACCGAGGAAGAGGACATCAAGAAGCTTACTAAGGCTCAGGGCAAGAGTGTTGAGGACATCAAGGCTATCATCGCTTCTCTTCACGAGTTCAACCCGATGATGGGTCATCGTGGTCTCCGTCTTGCAGTAACATATCCTGAGATTGCTAAGATGCAGACAAAGGCTGTTATCCGTGCAGCTATAAATGTACAGAAGGCACACCCTGAGTGGAAGCTCGTTCCCGAGATTATGATTCCGCTTGCTTGTGATACTAAGGAATTAAAGTATGTTAAGGACATCGTTGTAGCAACAGCTGACGCTGAGATTGAGGCTGCAGGCTCCGATATGAAGTACGAAGTAGGTACTATGATTGAGATTCCCCGTGCTGCTCTTACAGCTGACGAAATCGCAACACAGGCTGAGTTCTTCTGCTTCGGCACTAACGACCTTACCCAGATGACATACGGCTTCAGCCGTGATGACGCAGGTAAGTTCCTTGACGCTTACTATGACGCTAAGATTTTTGAGAACGACCCGTTTGCTAAGCTTGACCAGGACGGCGTAGGCAAGCTTATGAAGATGGCTGTTGAGAAGGGTAAGGCTACCCGTCCTGAGCTCCACTGCGGTATCTGCGGCGAGCACGGCGGCGACCCGTCATCAGTTGAGTTCTGTCATAAGATTGGTCTTGACTATGTATCCTGCTCACCTTTCAGAGTTCCTATCGCAAGACTTGCTGCTGCTCAGGCTGCAATTGCTGAGAACGCTGCAAAGGACGACAAGGAAGCAATCTCCAAGGAGGAGATTGAGGCAAGAATTGCTGCTGCTAAAGAGAATTTAGCTAAGCTTCAGGCTGCAGCTGCTGACGCATCCGAGGATGTTAAAGAGGTTGTTGCTAAGGGCTTAAAGAGCATCAAGGCAGGCTGGGAAGAGGCTAAGAGAACCTTCGGCGAATAATCCCTGCCTGACAGCGGAGAAGCGGCATAACCGTGCCCGAATGTTTATGAAGAGCGTTTGCTTTTTAATAACAACTCCAATATTTAAAACAATTAAAAATCCCCGGGGCGAAAGCCTTGGGGATTTTTGTTATATAAGGTTTTTCTTTATTATAATAAAAATTTTTATATTATTATTGATATTTACCATTATAGTGTGGTAAAATTGTTAGTGGATTTTTTATGTGCGTGAGGACGGAGAAATGTATAAAATCGGTTTTGACAATGACAAATATCTTAAAATGCAGTCAAGCAGGATAAGGGAAAGGATTAACGAATTCGGCGGAAAGCTGTATCTCGAATTCGGCGGAAAGCTGTTTGACGATTACCACGCATCAAGAGTTCTTCCCGGTTTTAAGCCTGACTCCAAGCTTCAGATGCTCCTTCATCTTAAAGACGAGGCTGAGATTGTTCTTGTTATCAGCGCAGAGGATGTTGAGAAGGAAAAGGTCAGGGGCGATTACGGCATTACCTATGACCACGATGTTGAAAGGCTTATCG
Organism: Oscillospiraceae bacterium; assembly: GCA_902791235.1. GTDB lineage: Bacteria > Bacillota > Clostridia > Oscillospirales > Acutalibacteraceae > Eubacterium_R. The sequence goes on along the minus strand of CADAUV010000005.1, from coordinate 26,168 downwards.
GCGAGTTTACCGCAATAGGTCTTATGGTCGGCTCCGTTGTCCTCACAAAATATAACGGTACTCCCAAGGTGCTTGATTTTGAGAAGCGCCTTCAGGAAAAGGGTTATCCCGTTTACCACCACTATGTAATCGACGGCTATCCGTCCAATGTTTCAAAGATTGTCAGTGATGAGGGCTTCGGCGTTAACGATTACATAAAGACTGAGCGCAAGCTCGTTGTTATCACTGCGCCCGGTCCCGGAAGCGGAAAGATGGCTACCTGCCTCTCCCAGCTTTACCATGAAAACAAGAGGGGCATTAAGGCAGGCTACGCTAAGTTTGAGACCTTCCCGATATGGAATCTGCCGCTTCGCCATCCTGTAAATCTTGCGTACGAGGCGGCGACGGCTGACCTTAACGATGTGAATATGATTGACCCGTGGCACCTCGACGCTTACGGCGAAACCACGGTTAATTACAACAGGGATGTTGAGATTTTCCCCGTTTTAAAGGCGACCTTTGACCGTATTTACGGCGAGTGTCCTTATAAGAGCCCGACCGATATGGGCGTAAATATGGCAGGTAACTGTATTAACGACGATGACGCCGTGTGCGAGGCTGCAAGGCAGGAGATTATCAGGCGTTATTACAATGTCAGAACGGATGTAAACAAGGGCAAGGACAAGCGTGAGGAGCTTTATAAAATAGAGCTGATTATGAATCAGGCAGGCATAAGCGCTACCGACAGGGCGTGCGTTGTTGCCGCTGAAAAGAAGGCGGAGGAAACCGGCGTACCTGCCGCGGCAATCGAGCTTGCGGACGGAAGAATGCTTACCGGCAAGACCACCGACCTTCTCGGCTGCGCTTCGGCTTCGCTTTTAAACGCGCTCAAAACCCTTGCAGGTATTGACGACGGTATTTATCTTATTAACCCCGATGTCATCAGACCTATTCAGGAACTGAAGGTGAACTATCTCGGCAACGGGAATCCGTGCCTGCATATTGATGAGGTGCTTATTGCGCTTTCAATGTCTGCGGTTACGGATGAAAATGCAGCCAAGGCGCTTAACGAGCTTAAAAACCTTAAAAATGCGGAAATGCATTCCACCGTTCCGCTCTCGCATGTCGATGTCAAGGTTATCAAAAACCTCGGGCTCAGGCTTACAGCGGATATAAATAAATGAATAACTAACAATGAATAATTGTGGTAACTCGCTTCGCTCGGACAATAAGCTGAGAACGCATAGCATTATAAAAGTATTTAAGTAACAAAGGAGATATAAAAATGGTAAGAGCAATAGTAGGCGCTAATTGGGGCGATGGTTCGTTTGTGAGCGCTCGCGGTGCGAGATGAAGCGAACAAAAAGAACTCGGTAGCAGTCTGAATTTTAAGGCGCTTAATGCGCCGTGAAAATTCAGGTAACTGCCCCGCGGGAAGTCGACCCGCAACAGTATATAAGTATTTAAGTAATAAAGGAGATATTAAAATGGTAAGAGCAATAGTAGGCGCCAATTGGGGCGACGAAGGCAAAGGCAAAATCACCGATATGTTTGCAGGACAGAGCGATATTGTCGTTCGTTTTCAGGGCGGCGCAAACGCAGGCCATACTATTATTAACGAGCATGGCAGATTTGCATTTCACCTTATGCCGTCGGGCGTGTGTTATGACCATACAACCTGTATTATCGGTAACGGTGTTGCGCTTGATATAAACAAGTTTTTAACTGAGCTTGAGGATGTTAAGAAGGCAGGTCTTAACCCCCATCTTTTAGTAAGTGAGAGGGCGCAGATTCTTATGCCGTATCACATCCTTCTTGACGAATATGAGGAGGAGAGGCTCGGCAAAAATGCTTTTGGCTCAACAAAGTCGGGTATTGCGCCGTTTTTCAGCGACAAGTTTGCGAAAATCGGTATTCAGGTTAACGAGCTTTTCGACGATGAAACGATCAGGGCTAAAATAAAGAATATCTGTACGCTTAAAAATCTTACCTTAAAATATGTATACAACAAGCCGCTTCTTGACGAGGAGGAGCTTTATAAAACCTGTGTGGAGTACCGCGACAGGATTGCCCCCTATGTGTGCGACACACATACATATCTTATGAACGCTCTCAAGGAGGGCAAGAACATTCTTCTTGAGGGTCAGCTCGGTACTCTTAAAGACCCTGATTTCGGTATTTATCCCATGGTTACTTCGTCCTCAACTCTTGCCGGATACGGCGCAGTAGGCGCAGGTCTTCCGCCGCATGCTATTGAGGATATCGTGGTTGTTACAAAGGCTTATTCCTCAGCGGTGGGCGCAGGCGAATTCGTTTCGGAGATTCTCGACGAGGAGGAAGCGCAGGAGCTTCGTATCCACGGCGGCGACAAGGGCGAGTTCGGAGCAACAACGGGCAGACCGAGAAGGGTCGGCTGGTTTGACTGCGTTGCAACACGCTACGGCGTTGAATGTCAGGGTGCAACTCAGGTTGTAATGACTGCGCTTGATTGCCTCTCATACCTTGAGGAAATCAAAATCTGTACAGGCTATGAGGTCGACGGAAAGGTAATCAGGGACTTCCCGACAACGCCTATACTCAAGAAATGTAAGCCCGTGCTTAAAACAATGAAGGGCTGGCACTGCGACATCAGGGGCATTAAGAATTACGAGGAGCTTCCTGAGGAAACAAGGGATTATGTTGAGTTTATTGAAAATGAGCTTGGCTACCCGATTACAATGGTTTCAAACGGACCCGAAAGAGAAGCAATTATTTACAGGAATAAATAGTAAAAAGAGGAGCGCTGTGCTCCTCTTTTTAAATATTCAGGCTTACGGATTTTAATAATTATCTTGAAATCTGATTTTGTTTTTTATATAATGTTTTCAACAATGTTGAGGAGGACGGGAAATGGAAAAAATATTAGTGCTTGATTTCGGCGGACAGTATAATCAGCTTATTGCGCGCCGTGTGCGCGACCACCGTGTTTATGCTGAGATTCTGCCTTATACGACCGACCTTGAGGTTATACGGAAAAATAAATACAAGGGTATTATTTTTACGGGCGGGCCCAATTCGGTTTACGATATGAGCTCTCCGCATTATACCAAGGAAATTCTTTCGCTCGGAATACCCGTTCTCGGTATCTGCTACGGCTGTCAGCTTATCGCGTGGATGTGCGGCGGCGAGGTGTCAACAGCGCCCGTGAGCGAGTACGGAAAGATTGAATTTGTCAGCAAGAGCTCACCGCTCTTTAAGAATATTGAGGAACACTCAACTGTGTGGATGAGCCATACTGATTATATTTCAAAAATGCCCGAGGGCTTTGAGAATATCGGCACAACGCAGGACTGCCCCTGCGCCGCTATGCAGAATACAGAGAAGAATATTTACGCCGTCCAGTTTCATCCCGAGGTTACTCATTCGCAGTACGGCGCGCAGATGCTTTATAATTTCCTTTATGAAATATGTAAATGCAAGGGCGACTGGGTAATGGATAATTTCATTGAGCGCACCGTTGATGAGCTGAAGGCTGAGATAGGCGACAGAAAGGTTATCTTAGGACTTTCGGGCGGCGTTGACTCCTCGGTTGCCGCAGGCCTTATCTCAAAGGCGATAGGAAAGAATCTCACCTGTGTTTTCGTTGACCAGGGATTGATGCGCAAGGATGAGGGTGATTTCGTTGAAAAGACCTTCACAACGCTTTTCGATATGAATTTTGTCCGCGTTAACTGCGGTGAAAGCTTCCTTAAAAGCCTCAGGGGCGTTACCGAGCCCGAGCAGAAAAGGCATATTATCGGCACCGAGTTTTATAAGGTTTTCTGGGATGAAATCAGGAGGCAAAATGAGCTTGGCTACTTCGCTCAGGGTACGATTTATCCTGACAGAATCGAGTCGGGCAAGGGCGACGCCGATAAAATCAAGACCCATCACAATCAGGTGAAAATGCCCGAGGATATCGAGTTTCTCGGCATAATTGAGCCGCTGAAGGATTTGTTCAAGGATGAGGTAAGAAAGGTCGGCGAAAGGCTCGGCATCCCTAAGGAGCTCGTATGGCGCCAGCCGTTCCCGGGCCCCGGTCTCGGCGTCAGAATTATCGGCGAGCTGACCGAGGAAAAGATTAAAATTGTTCAGGACGCCGATTGGGTGCTTCGTGATGAAATGGCGAAAAACGGATATGAAAAAAACCTTGCGCAGTTCTTCTGCGTCCTGCCCGATGTAAAGACCGTCGGCGTAATGGGCGACCACCGCACCTACGACCATTTAATCGCAATCAGAGCCGTTACCACGGATGACTTTATGACGGCTGACTGGGCAAGAATTCCGTATGACATCCTCGCCAAGGTCTCAAACCGAATTACAAATGAAGTCCCCCACATCAACCGCGTTGTCTATGACATAACCTCCAAACCCCCGGGTACAGTGGAGTGGGAATAAGAATTAAATCGTTATTAAATCTTTGATAAACCTCCTTTTATAAAACTTTAGTTAATTCATTATGGTGAAAATTATGAAACAAAATACTGTGTATAAAGAGCGTGAGCTGTGGATTGATTTTACAAAAGGCATTGCTATAATATGTATCGTTTGGCAACATTGCTCAATTGCTTCAAATATCCATTCGTGGATTGCTTCATTTGATGTACCTGTGTTTTTAATAATTACAGGTTATTTGCTTACTAAAAATGATCGGATAAAAAAGGCATCAATAAAAAATGATGCAAAGAAGTATCTTTTGCCGTATATTTACTTCTCTTTAATATCAATTGTAGTTGAGTTTGTGTTTTTAGTTTTATCTCATAAATCTTGGGCAGGAGCTGTATTAGTTTATATTTATAAAACATTAAGCGGTTTTGGAATATTAGCGCTTTGGTTTATTCCTTCTTTCTTTTTTGCTAAATATATTTTTGTTTTTATTAGGAAAAAGATATCAAATAATTATCTTTTACTTCTTGTTTTTGTATTTATTGTGTTTGTTGCTATTATAATCGAACGCATGTTAGTATTAATAAAAACGGGTATTGGTAATACATATATTTATGATATTATTTACTATCCTGTTGCCGGAATAGGCAGGACATTAATATGTTCGTTTTTTATACTGGTTGGATTTTTATCAAAAAGTCTTATAGATTTTTTTAAGAAAAAACACATTGTATTCGTTTTTGTTACATCAATTATATTATTATTTGGCAGTTTTGCATTGGCATCACTTTGTTGGCCTTTTAATATTAGCATGCTTGAATTAAGTAGATTACCGTTAGTTTTATTGTGCAGCGGAATCATTGGATCTTATGGATTAATGCTCTTGAGCATTGTGCTTGAAAAAGTACAAATAACAAGTCGTTCAATGATTTGCTATTTTGGGGTAAATAGCATTGTGGTTATGTTAACACATATGAGCCTAAAACTTCATGTGGTTTCAACTTTTATTGTTGATAGATTATTGAACTGTAATCATTTTATTAAAGAGATAATAGGAACAATAATTGTTCTTATAGTTGAGCTTTTTATAATTTATGTTATTAATAATTATTTTGGCTTTTTGATTGCAAAAAATAGCAATAGTTCGAAAAAAATAAAAAAGATAGTTTAGATGGCTATAACAGTTTAAGGTAATGAAAAAATTAAAGGCAGAGATTTAAAAAATGTATCTCTGTTTTAATTTATTAAAATACAATGCAGAAATAAAAGTAGATGTAATAGGATATAATTTATAATATTTTTATTGCTTTTTTAAGTTTTATCTGTTATAATCATTTTGTAGACAGATTGTCGAGTAATGTGGCTATTATCCCGTTCAAAGCGGTATGATATGAGCATTTTTCGGCAACGGTAAATATTTTATTTATTAATCGGTGTGAGAGAGGCGGGCTTTCAGGCAGCGGCTTGGGGCGGCGCCTTTTTTGCAGAGTAGGAGCATAGTATTACAACCGTCAAAGGTTTTCAAAAGAATATATGAGTTTAAGGTATAATATTTTCCGCGGCTTTATGAGGAAGCCGTTGCAGGTCTGTGTGGTAGCTTTTGCCCTGTTGCTTGTGTTTCAGGGTGTAAGCGTCTGTGCGCTTGACAGAAAGTATTTTAACTCAGAAGCCTGGAATGATGTGAGCGACGGTTATCTCGTGGAGGACGAGTGGGGATTTGCCACCGCAGCCGTTATAACGGACGAGAACGAGGGCGTGCTTTATACCTATATAACTTATGAAGACAGGACGGTTAACACCGATGATATCGGTGAAATAGTAGTTACTTACACGGTAACGAACAGCGGCGGCAGCAGGAAAATTTCCTGTACGGACAGTGAGGATTTTTCGGACAGCTTTGCAAATGTTACCGGTGATTTTGACGAGGCGTTTTCCGGCGCTCACCGAGGTAAGATTTATACCGCGCTTGAGATTAAGGATAAATTCGCGAGAACGCAGAAAAACAGTATAGCCTGCGAGCTGTTTTACGGCGGAAGGCATATTAAGCTTTTTGAAGATGCCGAGCTTGATTTGACGGTTTATACCACGGTAAAGCAAACGGCAGCTAAAACCGTAAAGGCAACGACTACCAAAGCGCAGAAGGCAACGGTTGTTAATCAGACCAGCGTGAAAAGCACTGCGCAGAAGGTAACTAAATTCACAGGCAACGGGAGCTTTGCCGAGGAGGCTGAGCCGACTGCGGACAACAGCACTACGCAGAGCACGACGGAATTTGCGGTACCTGTAACGCCAAATGAGCTTAAGACAACTCTCAGTACCACCGCAAAGATAACGACGGCAATATCGGCGGCTATTATTCTTGTCGGGCTGCTGCTTCTGGCGCTCGGGCTGGCTTCAAAGAAAAAAGCCGACCCCGCTGCGGAGGGAACCGATAATCCGCAAGAGAATAACAATGAATAACAAATACCCTGATACCTTAGGTATCAGGGTATTTTTATGTCTGCCGGTATAATTTGAGCCATGAGTAAAACTGCAGAATTTATCAAGGATTGTTGAAGCGTTGCACATCCTGACAACTAAATATATTTTTTACATAAAAATAATATTTTTTTCACAAAAAGTATTGCGTTTGATAAGATTTAGTGATAAAATGTGCTGAACAGGTGATAAAAATTCACTAAAATATCAATGGAGGTTGTAAAATGAAAAATTGTGTAAGGGTGCTTGTGGCAGAGGAAGGGACGCCGTTTGGCAAGGATTGTCAGAATGAAATGGTGAAAGACGGGTGCGAGGTTGTGCTTTGCGCAAAGGACGGAAAAGCAGTGTCAGAGAGGCTTGAACAGGCTGCGTTTGACGCGGTTGTTATAGAGGCGTTTATGCCAAACGGCGACGCGATTGAGGTACTTGAAAAGATAGGTACAATGAAGGAAAAGCCCGTTACCGCGGTACTTACGGCAACGGACAGCGAGAGCCTTGAAGGTCAGCTTATCAGCGCGGGCGCAGACTATTATTTCATCAAACCTGTCAGCGCTAATACGGTTGCGAAAAGGATAATGAAGCTCTGCGAAAGCAGGAGCAACAGCAGCGTAAAATCCTTTGCAAATGAGGATATCGCCGTTGTGATTTCCGATATAATGAGGCAGATTGGCGTGCCTGCGCACATCAAAGGCTATCAGTATTTAAGAACGGCAATTCAGCTCTGCATTGAGGACAGCGAGATGTTAAGCTCGGTTACGAAAATACTTTATCCGACTGTCGCCAAGGAATATAAAACTACTCCGTCAAGAGTTGAAAGGGCAATCAGGCACGCAATAGAAGTTGCGTGGGACAGGGGCGATGTCGATATTCTTAACTCCTATTTCGGCTATACAATCCAGTCGCAGAGAGGTAAGCCGACAAACTCGGAGTTCATTGCGATGATTTCGGACAAATTAATGCTTCAGATGAGTAACGCAAGATAATAACGGAATACAACATAAATTAAACCCGGGGTGGAGTACCCCGGGTTATTATGCTTTTATTTATTCATCAGGTGTATTCATTTCATACCACTTAGCGTGGTTTTCCTTCCTCTGCTCCTCCTCAAGCTCGGTATAGCCTGCAAGGATTTTCTCGTTATAAAGGTCGCTGACCTTTTCAAACTCGGCATTGGTGAAGTCCACGCCGTATTCCTCGAAGATTGTATCCTTTCCGCTGAAGAGGTTTGTGCCTACTCCGAGGCGCTCGCCCTCGACGGTACAGCCCATAGCCGCGAGGATTGTCGGGTACATATCCCAGTTACACCATACTCTGTTATTCGTAACGCTCTTTGACGGGTTTTCAACCGACGGAGCGGGATTTAAAATACAGTTATACTGGGTTCTCAGATAGTCGTCGGAGAAGTTATAGAAATCAAAGAAATCAGTTTCCATACTTACATGGTCGCCGATGATTACGATTGTTGTGTTCTCATAAAACGGCTGCTGCTTAATCCAGTTGATGAACTCCACGCACTGCGCCGTGCTGTATGCGATTGCGTTTGCGTACGAGTTTTCATAAGGAGTCGGGGTGTTGGGTCCGATATAACCGCCCGGCTTATGAGTGTCGGCAGTTTCCATAGTGAAGTTAAAGGGCTTGCCTGTTTCATAAAGCCTTGTGATTTCCTCTTTGGCAAGCTCATAGAGCTTGTCGTCCTCGAAGCCCCACCATACTCTGTAATCGGATGGAATTATTCCGTTTTCGATTGCATACTGATAGTCGTAAACAAGCACATCACCGTGCGTTTCGTAGTAGTAACGAAGACCGCCGAAACGCGCGTCAGCGCCGAACATTACCGTCTGAACATAGCCGTTATCGGTAAGAAGGTCGTTGAGCGTATATGCGCCGGGAAGGAAGTTACCGGGCGAGCCGTAGTCGTTATTGATACCGGGCGCCTTCATCGGAAGACCCGTTGTCTGATTAACCATTGAAGCGATTGACCACTGTGTGCCCGTTCCCTTCATAGGACCGCCGAAAAAGTTGTCGGTATCGGAGAATACGATGCCCTCCTGCTGTGTAAGCTCGGTGAGCTCGGGCATAAGGTTTTCATCCATATAGCCGCCAAGGTCTTTTGAAAGATAACTGTTTTCAAGCGACTCAAGATAGATGTGGATAAGATTTCTCTTCTGCTCGGGGAAGGTGATTTTTGTATCCTCGGGAGCGACATAAACCTCGTCAAGAAGCTCAGAGTCGATGAAATATGCGTTGAATACCTGCCTGAGCTGGAATTCGGTCCAGCCGTAATGCACGCCGCCTATGAGCATTGCGATTGCGATTACAAGGCAGATAAGCCTTTTTGCAAGGTCGCCGAATATTTTTTTATTCTGTTTAAGTCCGTGATAAACGAGCTTGAACTTTGAAAAGTCAAATATCGCAAAAAGGACTGTGAAAAGGAAGGTGTGGAATACGGGACCTTCAAATGCCTCTATGTAAACGCCGCGCTCCGTACCCGTTGTAGGCGACATAAGGTTGATGATGAGCTGGTCGCCCGTAACATCGCCGAAGGAGCCCTTGCCCCAGACCGTTCCGTAATATGCGGCTAAGCCGAGGAAGAACACGATAACGGATACTATTTTGACTGCGAGCGCACCCTTTTTCTTCGGCTTATCGGCTTCCTCAAAGGTGATGAAGCGGTTGATAAGAGCGAAAATGAACTGAAGCGCAAGTCCTACGGCAAGCGACATAATAAAGAATTTTACAAAATTCATTGTGCCGTAAGCGTCGGTGTCAATGAAGTGCTTATAGTGCATTACATGCTTTTGCACAGCGAGTGAGCAGAGCATAACTGCCAAAATATTTTTAACAACAATTTTAAGGCAGGAGCCGAAATTGCGTTTCCTGCAAAAGAAGCAGATTTCAATAACCGCCATAATAACAGCGGAAACTGCCGAAAGTACAAAAAACATAATATCCTCCTAAAGATTTGTTCTTTAAAGAATAATTATCTGATTATCTTACCGATTGAATTTGGCTTCATACCTGCCGCATTAGCCTCGTCAGTGTCAATATGCATTGCAAGGGCGTAGGTGTCGGATACTCTTACAACAACATCGCCGAAGATGAGCGACCTGTCGTTAGCGGTAGGAATCTCAACGCTGACAACCTGACCGTTTTCAAGTCCCATTTCCTCTGCGTCCTTAGTGGTTGCGTGGATATGTCTTTTAGCTGCGATAACGCCCTTGGTAAGCTCAACCTCGCCTGCAGGGCCTACAAGCTTACATACGCCCGAGCCGTCAAGGTCGCCGCTCTCTCTTACGGGTGCGGTAACGCCGATTGAACGCGCGTCGGTGAGTGAAAGCTCAACCTGTGTTTCCTTTCTTACGGGGCCGAGAATTGACACTGCCGGGAATTCGCCTTTCGTGCCGATTACCTTAACTCTTTCCTCACAGGCAAACTGACCCGGCTGAGAAAGCATTTTCTTTACGGTAAGCTCATAGCCTGCGCCGAAAAGTGTTTCAAGGTCCTGCTGAGACACATGAACATGTCTTGCGGAAATTTCAACTAATACTTCGTTTTTCATATTAAAGTACTCCTATTCAAAAAGTTTTCGCCCTATATTTTACTCCACTTATGATTGTTTTTCAACCTTTATTTTAGTATAATATCTTTAACGACGATTACAGCCGCCCGAAACGGCGGTATTTTTACCACTTCTTAACTTTTTCTTTGCCGTGCTTTTGACATGGCAGGCGATAATGAGTATGAAGGCTTCAGACAAACGGAGGAAATATGGAAACTGTACTTGTATGCGATGATGACAGCGCAATTCTCGAGTCGCTGAGAATTTATCTTTCAAACGAGGGCTATCGGGTTCTCACGGCGCAAAACGGTATTGAAGCGCTTGAGCAGATTAAGGATAATGAAATTCACTGCGCGGTGCTTGATATTATGATGCCGGGGCTTGACGGACTTAAAACGACGCTGAAAATCAGGGAAAAATACAACTTCCCGATTATACTGCTTTCCGCCAAGAGCGAGGATACCGATAAAATAACGGGGCTCGGCTTCGGTGCGGACGATTATGTTACAAAGCCGTTTAATCCGCTTGAGCTTGTTGCGAGAGTTAAATCACAGCTTCGACGCTATGTCAGCCTCGGCTCGCTCGAGCTGAAGGAAAGCCAGCTTGTTACGGGCGGACTTGTGCTTGATACCGATACAAAATGCCTCAGCGTTGACGGACAGGAGGTTCGTCTTACGGCGATGGAATATAAAATCCTTGAATATCTTATGCGCAATATGGGCAGGGTTTTATCCTCCTCGCAGATTTATGAGGCTGTGTGGAACGAGCCGTCGTTTACGAGTGAGAAAACAGTTACGGTACATATAAGAAACCTTCGTGAAAAAATTGAAATCAATCCAAAGGAGCCTCAGTACTTAAAGGTGGTGTACGGTCTTGGTTACAAATGTGAAAAAATATAAGTATAAGGTATGGGTTAAAATACTCTGCGTCGTATTGTCCGTTGTTATTACGGGCGCAGCGGTATTTCAGGGGGTTTTAAGCCTGTGCGGACTTTCGTTCGAGCCCACGGAGGATGAAAAGGGTTTCCTGAACTCCTCCGCAGTTGTTACGGCTATTGCCTCCGATACCGAAGCGGTTGTTTCTTCGGGTGTGGCAAATTTAGCGTATGAGGAGGATTACAACACCCTTCTGAGCAAAGCGGATGAGGTTGCGGCTTCGGTACTCAAAAAATACGAGGCGCTTCAAAGGGCATATGACTCACAGGAGAATTTTGAAGGGGAGTATTCGGAAGACGAGATTATAACCGAAACCGTGGAAACTCCCTCGCAGGACTACCGTTTTGAAATCTGGTATTCCGAAATAGAGGCGAGCAGTTATCCGCCGCTTGAAACAATTAAAAGCAGTTATACGGACTTTGTCAGTTCGGCGCTGAGCCGCGGAGGATATGAGCACGGTCAGTGCAGCGACTTTGCCGTTTCCCACGGTATTTATATCGGCGACAATGAAACCTTCATTTCCCAAAGCGATTACGAGGGCTATGAAGCAGAGCTTAAAAAGGCAAAGGAAAGCGGATATTATTATCTCTACGACAACGGCGAGATAAGCTATGACGAGGAGCATTTCACCGCCGATACTGCCGAGAAGCTCACCTCCTCGGTGAAGCTTGGGCTCGGCGACACGCAGGAGGCGGTGTACCTTATGCGCGTGGATATGGAAAAGCTTTACTCCTCGGCGAAGGGCGATTATTTTAATTTTGCTTCACTGCCTCTTTATTCATATGACAATATCCTTTCCTGCTGGTGTCTGAATCAGGCGTATCATTATAATTCGTTTGCGCACTTTTTTATGAAGTCGTTTTCACGCAGCCTTACGGTGATAATAGCGGAAATGCTTGCCATGCTTGCGCTTGCCGTTATATATCTGACAGCCACGGGAAGAAAGAAGGAAGGCGGCGAGGTCAGACTTTTCTTCACCGATTATATTCCGTTTGAGATGCAGTTCATTGTATTCTTAGGGCTTGGCGCAATTCCGTTTGTTCTCCTTGAGGAGATGCGCTTTGAAATTGTTTGGCCGTCCCTGCTCTACCCTGCATATTTCGCTTTGAGCGCGGCAGCGGCGGCACTGCTTCTGATATATCTTGCGGCGTCGCTTGTAAGAGCGGTAAAGAGCAAGCGGCAGACATATAAGTTTTTCCTCTGCTCCTTAATATATATGCTTGCGGTAAAGCTTTTCAGGCATATTGTCAAGCTTCTTGAATACAGACCAAAATGCTTTAAGCGAAATATTATTCTGATAGGGCTCGGATACCTGCTTATAAATATGCTTCTTCTGTTTACAGCAGGCGTTACCCTCAGCCGTTTTGCGCCGTTTTCGATATTCGTATTCATATTTGCGGCGGCGTTCAATGCGCTTGTATTCTACTATCTTTCCGATTATGTTGATAAGCTTGATACGATGATTATAAACACGGTCAACAATACGGAAACCGATAAGCCCGACGAGCTTTATCCCTCGCTTCAGTATCTTGCGAAAAGCACTAAGCTTAATAATGCGAAGCTCCGTCAGGCGGTCGACAGAGCGGTTAAGGACGAGAGGCTCAGAAGCGAGCTTATCACTAATGTATCGCACGACCTGAAAACTCCGCTGACCTCAATTATCACATATATTGACCTTCTTGATAAATGCGATATCGAGGATGACGCGGCGCGCGAATACATCGGAGTTCTGAGCGAAAAAAGCGGCAGGCTCAAAAGACTTATCGACGATTTAATCGAAGCGTCAAAGGTAACGAGCGGAGTGATTACAATTAATCCCGAGAAGCTTGATTTCGGCGAGCTGTGCTTACAGTCAACGGTTGACGCACAGGAAGAATTTACAAAGGCAGGGCTTGAGCTTATTGTTAAAAACAGCGACTCGCCTGTGGAGATTATTGCCGACGGCGCAAAGGCGTTTCGGGTAATAGAAAACCTGCTTTCAAACGCGCGCAAGTACAGCGCGCCTGCAAGCAGGGTGTATGTAAGCGTATACAGCGAAGGTGATTACGGGGTATTTGAAATTAAGAATATTTCGGCTAAGCCGCTTGATATCGACCCTCAGGAGCTTACGCAGAGATTTGTCCGCGGCGACAAGGCGCGAAGCGCGGAGGGCAACGGGCTCGGGCTTTCGATTGCCAAGGCGCTTTGCAGCGCGCAGGGCGGTAAGCTCGAAATCATTATCGACGGCGATTTGTTCAAAGCCTGTGTAAAGCTGCCTAAAGCATAAATATAAATACGAAACTCAAAAAGAGCAGCGCTTGGGGCGCTGCTCTTTGTTATTCCTCAACATGCTCCGTTGCGCACTGGATGATTTTTTCAACATGGTCGTCGGCAAGCGAGTAAAACATATTCTTGCCATCTCTGCGGTATTTGATGAGGTGGCTTTGCTTGAGGACGCGAAGCTGGTGGCTTACTGCGGTCTGGCTCATTTCAACAGCCTCCGCAATATCGTTAACGCAAAGCTCGCCTTCAAAAAGCACTACAAGAATTTTTATTCTTGTTGAGTCCGAAAAGACTTTGAATAAATCCGCAAGGTCGTAAACTATCTCTTCATTATAATTAAGCTCTTTTTTCTCGGGCATAATATTTCTCCTTATATAATCAGTATAACTAAATTCTAATTGAAGGGGCGGAAATTGTCAAGTCAATAATCTTTTCGCAAGTCCTTGACAAATGCATATAATGGTATATAATGAAATCACCAAATATTTTCAGGGCGAGGTGTAATTCCTCACCGGCAGTTAAAGTCTGCGAACTCGTAAGAGCCGATGCGGTGAAATTCCGCAACCGACGGTATAGTCCGGATGAGAGAAAATGTGCGGGTTATTATAGCAGCACAATGCCCTGACCTTGAGTCAGGGCTTCTCTTTTGCCCAAAAGGAGAAGATTATGAAAAAAGGAATGAACAAACGCACACGGATTATTGCAGGCTGCGGTATGCTGACTGCCGCTGCAGTGGTACTCCAGTATATTGAAGTACCGATTCCGATTATGCCGAGCTTCATCAAGCTTGATTTTTCGGATTTACCCGAGCTTATAGGCGCCTTCGCCTACGGACCGATAGCGGGAATTGTAATCGCGCTTTTAAAGAATTTAATTCATATGGCGGTGAGCCAGAGCGGATTTGTCGGCGAGCTTTCAAATTTCATATTGGGCGCGGCATTTGCCTGCACGGCAGGACTTATTTACAGAAAAAACAGAACCAAAGCGGGCGCTCTTATCGGAGGAATTGCAGGCGCTGCGGTTATGGCGCTTATCTCGGTGCCGAGTAATTATTTTATAATTTACCCTCTTTATTACAGCGTTCTGGGCTTTCCCGAGCAGGCTGTGCTTGGTATGTATCAGGCGCTTCTGCCCTCCGTAAAGAGTATTTTGCAGGCGCTGTTTATATTCAATCTGCCGTTCACGCTTGTGAAGGGACTTATCAGCGTTGCCGTTTCAATGCTTATTTATAAGCCGCTTTCACCGATTTTGCACGGAAGAAAAACTAATTATTGATATTTATATATGAGTGTAGTATAATATTAAACGGTGAAAATCCAAATAAATTTACAGGAGAAAATATTATGCCATTAGTTACCACTACTGAAATGTTCAAGAAGGCATACGAGGGCGGCTATGCAATCGGTGCTTTTAATGTAAACAATATGGAGATTGTACAGGGTATCACAAGAGCTGCAAAGAAGCTTGAGGCTCCCGTTATCCTTCAGTGCTCCTCGGGCGCAAGAAAGTACGCTTCGCACGACTATCTTGTTGCTATGGTTAAGGCTGCCTCTGAGGAAACAGGACTTCCCATCGCGCTTCACCTTGACCACGGTCCTGATTTTGAGACCTGTAAGAGCTGTATTGACGGCGGCTTTACATCGGTTATGATTGACGGCTCGTCGCTTCCTTATGAGGAGAATGTTGCTCTTACAAAGAAGGTTGTTGAGTACGCTCACGCTCACGGCGTTGTTGTTGAGGGCGAGCTCGGTACACTCGCAGGCGTTGAGGACGATGTTCAGGTTGAGGCTGATAACGCTTCTTATACAAGACCTGAGGAGGTTTATGACTTCGCTACAAGAACAGGCGTTGATTCACTTGCTATCGCAATCGGTACAAGCCACGGCGCTTACAAGTTCAAGCCCGGTCAGAAGCCGCAGCTTCGTTTCGATATTCTTGAGGAGGTCGGTAAGCAGTTACCAAACTTCCCGATTGTTCTTCACGGCGCTTCTTCCGTTAATCAGGAGCACATCAAGATGATTAATACATACGGCGGCGAAATGCCCGACGCTATCGGTATCCCTGAGGATATGCTCCGTGAGGCAGCGTCAATGGCAGTCTGCAAAATCAATGTTGACTCGGATATCAGAATCGCAATGACAGCAGCGCTCAGAAAGCATATCCACGACAACCCGACTCACTTCGACCCCCGTCAGTATCTCACACCTGCAAGGGACCTTATCGAAGAGGTTGTTGCTCATAAAATTGATGTCGTATTCGGCTCAGCAGGCCACGCATTCGACTGATAAATTCGACTAATAACAAAAAAGACATCCTTTGGGATGTCTTTTTTATTATCCGAACACTGTTGATATCTGTTTAGGTGAAGCCGAGGGAGAATAGCGCCAGATGTCAATATGCTTTTCGTCGGTGAAGCAGTTAAGCGGCGTCGGCTCTGCCTCGAGGTCGAAGCGCTCGACTATCACGAGCTTTACCTTCATTTTTTCGGGTATGATTGCCTTTATATAGACGCTTACCTCCTGACCCACGCTTATGCCGTCCTGAAGCTCGGCGAGCCCTGCGAGGTTGGGCATAAGCTCAACAAAAATCCCGTAGCTTTCAATGCTTCTCACCACGCCCGTAACGGTTTCCCCCTGGGAGAAGAGCGCCGCGTTTTCCTCCCATGTGCCGAGAAGCTCCTTAAGAGAGAAGGTGAGCTTTCCTGCCTCGCGGTTTTTCAGCACGGTATGTATTTTCTGTCCTTCGGTCAGGCGCTCGCGCGGATGGTTTATTCTTGAAACACACAGCATATCAATCGGAATAAGGGCGTTAATTCCTGCGCCGACATCAATGAAGGCGCCGAAGGGGTCAAGGTGGGTAACGGACGCGTCAATCACATCGCCGATTTTAAGCTTATCGAGGTAGTTTTTAATGCACTCCTCCTGAACGGCTTTTCTTGAAAGAAAGGCTGTCGGTCTGCCGACATCGTTTTCGGCAATTTCAGTTATCTTAAAGCATACGCTTTTATTGACCCTTGATATCAGCGCGATATCCTTTTGCTCGCCCTCCTCGATTCCGACTGCGCCCTCACAGCGCGGAATGATTCCGCGCACTGCTCCGAGGTCGATGTGGAGATTGTGCTCGCCGTCGCAGAGGATTACTCTTCCTTCGAGTATATCGCCGCGGCGCATTGCCTCCCTTGCCTCGCTCAATGCCTCGAATCTGCGGTTTAAAAGTCTGCATTTCCCCTCGGGGTAATAAGTCATATTATCACACTCTTTCATCGTACTAATTAATTTTATGAGTGAAAGGGGGTGATAATTACTCGTTGAAATATTTACCTCATAGTGATATAATAAATAAGATTATAATATAACAGGTGATATTATGGACTTAAAGCTCGGCGATATCCTCGTTATGAAAAAGGCGCATCCCTGCGGCTCAAAGGAGTTTGAGCTGACAAGGCTCGGCGTTGATTACAAGCTTCGCTGCTGCGGCTGTAACCACGAGGTTATGATACCAAGAATAAAGGCGCAAAAAAGTATAAAGGCGGTAAAAAGCAAGGATGAGTAGCTCAAGACCTGTCGGCGTTCTCGATTCGGGAATCGGCGGAGTAACCGTTATGAGAGAGGCGCAGAGACTTCTGCCAAACGAGGATTACATCTTCTTTTCGGACTCCGTGAACAATCCGTACGGCGATAAGAGCGATGAGGAAATCATAAGCCGATGCTTTGAAATCGCTCATCTGCTGATTGATGTAAGGGGCTGCAAGGCGCTTGTTCTCGCCTGCAACACCGCCTCGGCGAAGGCTGCCGACGCGCTGAGGAAAAAGTATAAGGACACACCTGTTTTTGCAATTGAGCCTGCATATAAAATGGTACACGATTTAAACCCCGAGGGCTTTACGCTTGTGCTTGCTACGAGGGGTACTGTCAACAGCGAAAAATTCCGCAGGCTGTATTACAGATACTACAATCACAATACGGCGCTTCTTGCCTGCGTGGGTCTTGCGGATTTGATTGAGCAGGACAGGGCGGAGGAGCTTAAAAAATATCTTGAAGACACCCTCGGAAAATACAGAGGAAGGGTGCAGAATGTTGTGCTTGGCTGTACGCATTACCCTATTGCAAAGGCGGATATGCGCGAGGTTTTAGGGGATGTGAATTTCTTTGACGGCTCTCTCGGAATCAGCAAAAGGCTGAGGGATATACTTACCGAGAAGGAGCTTTTGAACGACGGCGGAAAGCAGGGCGAAATTATATTTATCGACTCATCCCCCGACAAAGAGATGAAAAAGCAGAAGGAAGAAAGGTTTTTCAGTATTCTGAATGAGGAAACTTTATGATAGATAAACTTAACGAGGTTGAGAAAAGATTTGAAGAGGTGAACGAGCTTGTCTGCAGACCCGATGTGGTTTCGGATATGGAGCAGTATACCAGGCTTATGAAGGAGCTTAAGCATCTTACGCCCGTTGTTGAAAAATTCAGGGAGTATAAGAAAGCTCAGGAAACCTATGAGGAGTCGAAGGCAATGCTTGACGAGGGCGGTATGGACGCCGATTTTGCGCAGATGGTGCGTGATGAATTCGAGCAGAGCCGCGACGATATGGAAAAATTCGAGGAGGAGCTTAAAGTGCTTCTTCTGCCGAGGGACCCGAATGACGACAAGAATGTTATTGTCGAAATCCGCGGCGGCGCAGGCGGCGAGGAGAGCGCGCTTTTCGCAGGCGTGCTGTACCGTATGTACTCTATGTACGCCGAGGCTAAGGGCTTCAAGCTCGAGGTGTTGGGCGCAAATGAAACGGGACTTGGCGGCTTTAAGGAGATAAGCTTTTCGGTTGAAGGCGACGGAGCGTATTCGAGATTCAAGTTTGAATCGGGCGTTCACCGTGTACAGCGTGTGCCCGAGACTGAAAGTCAGGGCAGGATTCACACCTCCACCACGACGGTTGCCGTGCTTCCCGAGGCTGAGGAAATCGACTTTGAGATAAATGAAAAGGATTTGCAGATTGACACCTTCCGCTCAAGCGGCGCAGGCGGTCAGCATATCAACAAAACCTCGTCCGCTATAAGAATTACGCATCTGCCGACAGGCACTGTTGTTGAATGTCAGGATGAGAGAAGTCAGCACAAGAATAAGGAAAAGGCTATGAAGGTGCTTCGCGCAAGACTTTATGACGCAGAGAAGGCAAAGCACGACGCGGAGATTGCAGGCGAGCGTAAATCACAGGTCGGCACAGGCGACAGGAGCGAGAGAATCCGCACCTACAACTACCCTCAGGGAAGGGTTACCGACCACAGAATCGGGCTTACTCTTTATAAGCTTGAGCAGTTTTTGAACGGCGACCTTGACGAGATGATTGACGCGCTAATTACTGCTGATACTGCTGAAAAATTAAAGGCTGAGGGTACAGACTAAGATATTATGGACACAAAAATTTTAACTGCCTCACAGGCTGATTTAAAGCTTGCGGGCAGGATTATCCGTGAGGGCGGTCTTGTCGCCTTCCCGACGGAGACGGTGTACGGTCTCGGCGCAAATGCGCTTGATGAAAATGCGGTCAGGAGAATTTACGAAGCCAAGGGCAGACCGAGCGATAATCCGCTTATTGTGCATATCGCGCGTAAGGAGGATTTTGCGCCGCTTGTCGAGAGTATAAACGACAAGGCGCAGGCGCTTATCGATGCATTTTTTCCCGGTCCGCTCACGATAATTTTAAAAAAGAGTGAAAGAATAAATAACACTGTCAGCGGCGGTCTTGATACCGTTGCGGTGCGTATGCCCGAGAATGAAACAGCAAGGGCGGTTATCGAGGCGGCAGGCTGTCCTGTTGCCGCGCCGAGCGCCAACACCTCGGGACTGCCTTCGCCGACAAAGGCAAAATATGTTATTGACGATATGAATGGCAAGGTGGACGCAATTGTTGACGGCGGGGACTGCGAGTTCGGCGTTGAATCAACGGTTATCACCCTTGCAGGCGACAAGCCCGTGATACTCCGTCCGGGCGCTGTAACAAAAGAAATGCTTGAAAGCGTAATCGGCGAGGTTGAGGTTGCCCAAGCCGTTACCGAGGGTATGGCTGAAAACGAAAAAGCCCAGTCGCCCGGTATGAAATATAAGCACTATTCGCCGCGCGCAAGAGTCGTTATTGTCAATGCCGACAAGGAGGACTACGAGGCGTTTGTAAACTCGAGAAAGAAGGCGTTTGCGCTTTGCTTTGAGGGAGATAATGTGAATTGTCCGAAGGTATGCTTCGGCAGAGAAAGGGACGATTTATCACAGGCGAGAGAGCTTTTTGACGCGCTGAGGAAGCTTGACGAAATGGGCGCTACGAAGGTGTATGCGCGTATTCCGTCGAAAACAGGCGTGGGAATGGCGGTATATAACAGGCTGATACGCGCCGCTGCATTTCAGGTCATTGACCTTAAAAAGCCCTTCACCATCGGTCTTACGGGTCAGACGGGAGCAGGCAAGAGCTATGTTTGCGAAAGGCTTGAAAAACAGGGCTTTAAAATTCTTGACTGCGATAAGTATGTCAGGGAGCTTTATGAAAATAATACAGGGCTTCGTGAAATATTAAGGGCGGAGTTTGGCGATAATATTATTGAAAACGGCAGGATTGACCGTAGGGCGCTTGCCGATGCCGCATTCGCAGACAGAGAGAGTACGGACAGATTGAACAGTATTGTTCACCCCTTTGTCGTAAGTGCCTGCGAGGCTGACGCGAAGGGACTTTGCGTGCTTGACGCACCGCAGCTTTTCGAGGCGAAAATGCAGGATAAATGCTACAAGATTATATCCGTAATTGCGCCGCAGGAAATTAGGCTTAAACGCATTACCGAGCGTGACGGAATAAGCTGCGAGCAGGCGAAGCAGCGTATGTCGGCTCAGCACAGTGAGGAGTTTTTCAGGGCGCACAGCGATTTTGTCATCATAAATGACGGCAGGGATATAGATAAGCAAATAGAAAATATAACGGAGGAAATATTATGAGTGAAAAAACTGAGGCTCAGATGTTAAAGGATTTACTCTTTAACAAAAAGGAAAACGGCGTTGACTTTATGAGCGAGGAGGAGCTTGAAAGGTGCGACGAATTCTGCGAAGGCTACAAGGAATTTCTCTATGAGAATAAGACGGAGAGGGAGTTTGCCCGCTCGGCGCTTGAGCTTGCTCAGGCAAACGGCTTTGCCGAGTTTGATAAGTTCGGCGCTCCGCTGCAGCCCGGCGACAGGGTTTATTATTACAACAGGGGCAAGTCAATCATACTCTGCGTAAAAGGCAGGAAAAGTGTAGGCGAAGGCGTAAGGCTTACCGCTTCGCATATTGACTCTCCGAGGCTCGACCTCAAGCAGTGCCCCGTTTACGAGGACGGCAATTTAGGCTTCTTCAAGACTCATTATTACGGCGGTATCAAGAAGTATCAGTGGACTGCAATTCCGCTTTCGCTTCACGGCAGAATCTGCAAGAACGACGGCACATATGTTGATGTAAGGGTCGGCGAGGACCCCGACGACCCGAAGTTCTGTATAACCGACATTCTTCCGCACCTCGGCGCTGAGCAGATGGCAAGGAAGGCGAATGAGATTGTAAAGGGCGAGGAGCTTAATATTGTAATCGGCTCAAGACCCTTCAAGGACGACAAGGAGAGCGAGAGAATAAAGCTCAACCTCCTTAATATCCTCTATGAAAAGTACGGTATTGTCGAGAGGGATTTCCTGTCTGCAGAGCTTGAGCTTGTGCCGGCATTCACGGTTGACGACCTCGGCTTTGACAGAAGTCTTATCGGCGGATACGGCCATGACGACAGGGTTTGTTCATATCCTGCGCTTCAGGCTATTCTTGATATTGACGAAACGCCCGAGTATACGGCGGTAGCAGTACTCACTGACAAGGAGGAAACGGGCTCCGACGGTAACACGGGTCTTAATTCAAGTTATCTCAAGTACTTTATCGAGGACCTTGCAAGGCTTGAAGGACTTGAGGGCAGGGATGTGCTTTCAAATTCAAAATGCCTTTCAGCCGATGTTAACGCGGCTTACGACCCGACATGGTCCTCGGCTTTTGAGGCGTCAAACGCTTCGTTTATTAACAAGGGCGTTTGCGTTACGAAATTCACGGGCGCAAGAGGCAAGGGCGGCACAAGCGACGCTTCAGCTGAGTATGTAAGCTTTGTGAGAAATCTTCTTGAGTCAAACGGCGTGCTCTGGCAGAGCGGCGAGCTCGGCAAGGTTGACGGCGGTGGCGGCGGCACTGTCGCTATGTATATCGCTAATCTTGATGTTGAGGTTATTGATGTGGGCGTGCCCGTGCTTTCAATGCACTCACCGTATGAGATTGTTTCCAAAATTGACACCTATATGGCGTATAAAGCATTTAAAGTATTCTTTGAAAAATAACAAAAAAGGTATCGCACCTTTTGGTGCGATACCTTTTTTATGTCAGTCTATTTTGTTATATCCGTCAGCACGGCGTGGAAAATGGGATGCTCGTCCTCGTATCTGAGAATACCTCCGCGCAGCATACAGCGCCGCTGAATATTCCCCCTTGATTTTATCTTGAAGGTGATTTCAAGCTTGTCGCCCGTTGCAAGGCTCTTGCCTATCGCCTGATAAACGGCGCTTCTGTCGTCCCTGTGGATAAGCTGTTCGAGCCTGTACTTACCAAGCTCCATTGCGGATTTAGTCGTGCCGAAAATCCTGCAGCCGTAGTCATTGATATAGGTTATATCAATGTGCATATCGTCGTCGACCTTGAACACGCATACGCCGCCGTCAAGCATATCAATAAGAGTATCAAGCCTGAGCGCATGCTCCTTCACAGCCTCCGCTCTCCGCTTTGAGCGTGAGATGTCGGCAAGGGTGAGCCTGCAAAGAGTTGAGCGTTCGTAGTTCTGACCCGTGCAGTGGATGTATACGCTGTCGCCGTTTTTGTCTATGAATTCAGCGTCGAAGTATACGAAGGGCGAATCCTTTTTGCACAGCGTTTTGAACACGGTTTCCCTGTAAACAGGAAGGATAAGCTCCATTAAATCGAGCTTGCCCTGATGAATTTTTGATATATGTACTCCTGCAAATTCAGTAAAATGCCTGTCGCAATCTATGACCTTGAGGTCGTCCGCCTTGTCAACGACAAGGTTCATAAAATCGACATCATATCCCTCGTTATCCGTATATTCCATAAAAGCCTGAGCCTTTCTTGTTTTCGTTAATTTTATTATATCATACTTTTTGAAAGTGTGTTAGTGTTTTGTGTGAATAAATAATTAAATTGCGGATTAATTTTTTACAAAAAAGATATATCAATTTATAACAAAGTATGCTATTATATTAAATAATAATTTTATTATATGTTTTCATCAAAGCTTTTTCACCGAAAGGAGTAATTAAATGGCAAAGGTATACCGTGTTTTCGTTGAAAAGAAAAAGGGCAACGACATAGAAGCGGGTCAGACTCTTGCTGACCTTCGCGACAATGTCGGCATAACGGCGCTTGAGGATTTGAGAATCATCAACCGTTACGACCTTCAGGGCGTAAGCGAGGAGGAATTCTCACAGGCGGTGAGGACAATTCTTTCCGAGCCGAACCTCGATAATGTTTATTACGAGCTTGAAATTCCTGAGGATTACAGGTATTTCGCAACCGAATATCTCCCGGGTCAGTATGACCAGAGGGCTGATTCCGCTGCTCAGTGTATTCAGCTTCTTACAGCAGGAGAGCGCCCCGATGTGCTTTCGGCAAAGGTTATAGCCGTTAAGGGCGATATCACCGACGATGAGTTTGAAAAGATTAAATCCTATATTATAAACCCTGTTGAATCAAGGCTTGCAAGCTTCGAGCTTCCCGACTCGCTTGAGCTCAGAAGCGAGGTGCCGTCGGATATTATCCGTATTGACGGCTTTACTGAGATGAGCGACGCGGAGATTGCCGAGTACCACTCGGGTATGGGCTTCGCGATGAGCGTTGAGGATTTATGCTTTGTAAGGGATTATTTTAAAAATGACGAGGGCAGACAGCCGAGCCTGACGGAGCTCAAGGTTATCGACACCTACTGGTCTGACCACTGCCGTCATACCACCTTTGCAACTGAGCTTGATGAAATAAAGATAGATGAGGGCAGGTACTCAAAGGCAATTGAGGAGGCTCTTGAAAAATATTTTGATGTTCGCCGCGAGGTTTACGGCGACAGGGACAAGCTTGTATGCCTTATGGATATGGCTTGTATCGGCACTAAGGTGCTTAAAAAACGCGGCTATGTCGACGACCTGGACGAGAGCGAGGAAATCAACGCCTGCTCGATTAATGTCGAGGTGGAGATTGACGGTAAAAAAGAGCCGTGGCTTGTACAGTTTAAAAATGAAACGCACAATCACCCGACTGAGATTGAGCCCTTCGGCGGCGCGGCAACCTGTCTCGGCGGCGCAATCCGCGACCCGCTTTCAGGCAGAGCTTATGTGTATCAGGCGATGCGCGTAACAGGCTCGGGCGACCCGACAACGCCTTTTGAGAAGACGCTTCCTGCCAAGCTTCCGCAGAGCAAAATAACCACGGGCGCGGCGGCAGGCTATTCGAGCTACGGTAACCAGATAGGTCTTGCAACAGGTCAGGTTGTTGAGCTTTACGACGAGGGCTATGTTGCAAAACGAATGGAAATCGGCGCCGTTGTCGGCGCTTCACCAAAGGAGAATGTCAAGCGTGAGGTTCCGCAGGACGGAGATATAATCGTCCTTCTCGGCGGAAGAACGGGACGCGACGGCTGCGGCGGCGCAACAGGCTCGTCAAAGGCGCACGACTCCTCTTCGATTGAAACCTGCGGCGCTGAGGTGCAGAAGGGTAATCCGCCCACTGAGAGAAAGCTTCAGAGACTTTTCAGAAATTCTGAAGTCGCTAAGATGATTAAGCGCTGTAACGACTTCGGCGCAGGCGGCGTATCCGTCGCAATCGGCGAGCTTGCCGACGGGCTTAAAATCGACCTTGATAAAGTGCCTAAGAAATATGACGGCCTTGACGGCACGGAGCTTGCAATCTCCGAATCACAGGAGAGAATGGCTGTTGTGCTTGACAGCGCGGATGTTGATAAGTTTACAGAGCTTGCAAGACAGGAAAATCTTGAGGCTACGCCCGTTGCCGTTGTAACGGATGAAAACAGGCTTGAGATGACATGGCGCGGCGATAAGATTGTGGATTTAAGCCGTGATTTCCTCAATACAAACGGTGTTACGGGTCATGCAAGGGCTGAGATAACTGCGCCCGACGAAAATGAAAATTATACGGAAAAGGTGCCTGAGGAGCTCAGGGGAATGAGCAAGGGCGACGCTCTTGTAAAGAATCTTACACGCCTTGAGGTATGCTCACAGAAGGGACTTGTTGAGCGCTTCGACTCCTCAATCGGCGCAGGTACGGTGCTTATGCCGTATGCGGGTAAATATCAGCTTACGCCCGAGGAGGCAATGGTAGCGAAGATTCCGCTTCTCAAAGGCGAAACCGACACCGCAACCGTAATGGCTTACGGCTTTATTCCTAAGCTTTCAAGCTGGTCGCCGTTCCATTCGGCAGCCTTTGCTGTTACTGAATCGCTTGCCAAGCTTGCGGCAGTCGGCTGTCAGCCGTCCAAGGCAAGGCTTACCTTCCAGGAATATTTTGAAAGACTTAACGATGTGCCGTCACGCTGGGGCAAGCCGACTGCGGCGCTCCTTGGCGCACTTATGGCGCAGCTTGGATATAAATGTCCGTCAATCGGCGGTAAGGACTCGATGAGCGGCTCGTTTAACGAGCTTGATGTACCGCCGACGCTCGTTTCCTTTGCAGTGGGTATGAGCGAGGCGTCAAAGACGGTTTCGGCGCAGTTCAAGCGCACGGGCACGGCGGTAAAGCTTCTTCCGATACCTGTTGATAAAAACAGCGGACTCCCCGATTTCGAGAAGGCTATGGCTCTTATGGAGAGCGTTTATGAGGGCGTTCGCGACGGCAGTATCCTCTCTGCGACGGTTGTAAGAGAGGGCGGCGCAGCGGCGTGTGTATGCAGAATGGCTTTCGGCAACAAGACGGGCTTTACCTTTGCACAGGGTCTTGACGAGGAAACTCTTTTTGCTGCAAAGGCAGGCAGCTTCGTGGTTGAGCTTGCCGACGGGAACAGCTTTGAAAACGGCGTCCTCCTCGGCACGACGAGCGACAATGCCGTATTTATCCTCGACGGCTGCGTACACACCGTTGACGAGCTTATTGACGCATGGTCGGGCAAGCTTGAGAAAGTCTTTGCAACCGATTCGGGCAAGAAGGCTTCAATGCCGTTTGATGTTCCGCTTGAAAAGGAACGCTCGATATTTATTGCAAAGAATAAGGTTGCAAGACCGCGCGTGTTTATTCCTACCTTCCCCGGTACCAACTGCGAGGTCGACACTGCGAGAGCCTTTGAAAAGGCAGGAGCAGAGCCGTCAATCCTCGTTGTAAACAATCTTTCCTCACAGGCAATCAACGAAACTATTGATAAGATGGTTGAGGAGATTGAGAAGGCACAGATTGTTATGTTCCCCGGCGGCTTCAGCGGCGGCGATGAGCCTGAGGGTTCGGGAAAA
>CADAUV010000004.1:5081-63981 GCA_902791235.1 Oscillospiraceae bacterium | reverse complement strand
CGGTTTATCGCTGTTATTCTCCGTACTGAACAACATATTCAGCTTTTTAGACTCACTGTTTAATTTAGGCGACAATCCCGTTGCACCTGTAAACAGCAAGGTTCAGAATGAAATTCAGTCGCAGATTAAGCATTTAACAGCTAAAATGCCGAGCAACTTCCTTGATAAGCTTCAGGAAGCGCTGAATCCTTCCGATTCTGCAATAAAAGGCAGCGGCTTAATTGTCGGTATGTCGGCAGTGCTTATCGCAGCAACGGCTGTAACAAACCCGATTGCCGCGTCCATGCTGCTGAGTGCGGGTATGTCTGTTTCGCTTCAGGTAATCACGGATTGCATTGAGGGTAATAAAACCTCAATCAGCAGTCTTGTTACCTCAGCGGCAGTCGGTGCAGCAAGCGGTGCTGTGGCAGGAGTTACTGTAGCTGCAACCGAAATTTCGCACTGCTGCTTTTCGGTCGGTACTTATTGTGTTATTGTCAAAACAAAAGGCACACCGCAAGGGTGTGCCTTTCGTTTTGGCGTCCCAGAAGGGATTCAGGATTGCTGCGCAATCCGTGGCTTATCACCCAAGGCTCCGCCTTTGGTACCGATTTCACCACCGCTCGCTACAAAACAGTTCCCCGAACTGTTTTGCTTAACGCTCTCGCCTGCGGGTTCGAATCCCATTAAATTCAAAAAGAGCAAACCACATTTGTGGTTTGCTCTTTTTGGCGTCCCAGAAGGGATTCGAACCCCCGGCCTTTCGCTTAGGAGGCGAACGCTCTATCCTACTGAGCTACTGAGACATTTTTCAGTGCCTATAAATTATAATATTTAAAGTATGAAATGTCAACAAAAATATTCTCAGTTTTGCCGGCTGTCAAAATAGCTGACAAGGGCGTAACCTATGCCCTTACTTACAAGCGACACAAGCACGCAGGTCAGAACAGCGGTAAGAATTTCCGAGGCAAGCGAATCCGCAGAGCCTATGGGAAGCTGTAATGCGCCGTCCGCTTTAAAGCGACGCACCCAGTAAAGCACGCCGAAGGCGAAGGGCACCGCAAGCGAAATGAATCTGAGCAGTACGCTCTCCCTGTTTCTCTGAGCCGCAGCGCTTAAAACACTGCCGACAAGTCCGCCGACCGCAAGAATTATCCAGTCCGTAAAATCACCGCCGTTAATAAGTATAAATTAATTCTAATTTATAAAAGCGTATTTGTCAACAAAAGCCATCTCCGGAAGGAGATGGCTTTTGTTACATCATTGAAGTTACCGTATCCACAAACGACACAACTTTATCCGCGGCGTTTTTCACCGTCTTTTTCGGAATAATCATACCGCTTTTCTTACTGCCTGCAAGCGCAACTGCCGAACAGACCGCAAGCGTACCGCCGAGCGCTTTAAGCATTACCGACTGAGTTTTTTTGCTCATAACAACCTCCTGAAAATAAATTTTTACATTTTTCTGCACATCCGTGCAATAATATTATTTGAAGGTTGCGCACATTTATTTTTCAAAAAATTTGGAACAGCAAAATTCGTCATAATGCAGGCATCCGGAATTTTTATCATCCTGCAGGATGTACATTAACCTTATCGTAAAAGGCTTCGTCGGCAGGGAATTTAACAATATAGTCAACCGTAACCGTTGCCGATTTATCGTGAACGACTGCGAGGTTAGCGTGCTGCACCTGAGCGTATGCACGCATATTATAATTCGCCGCAACAATCTCGCCGCTTGCGGTATCAATTGTAATCTGTGCAGTACCGTCCTTGTAGGTTACCTTAACATTTTCGTCGGTTGTACCGCTCGCCCATGTGAACGCGTCAACAGCGTCATATACCGAACCGATATCGTTAAGCGAGGTGAAAATCTTGCCCTGCGAGTCAAGGCCGACATGGGACATCTCGGCAAGCTTTGGCTGAATTTCAATAGTAATTGTACCGTCGCCGTTGTCCTTTACATTACCCGCAACAAGGTCCTCCGCCGTTGCGCGAAGAGTAAGAAGCGACTCGTTGTTCTCGTCAACATCGAGCTTCGGGTCCGGATTCATCGAAGGCTGAAGTCCTGCAATACTCGGCTTATAAAGCGAGTCAAGAAGCTGCGGAATAAGCTTGTTGATAACTGCGTTTGACTGACCGTCAATGAGAATATCCGATACAATAATTTCCTGCGAGCCTGCGAAGGCGTACCACTCCTGAGTTGCGCCGTTTTCATCAATATACGGCGCAGTCTTAGCCTTTGTCTTGTCATAAGCGGCTTTGTAATAATTCATAACATCGTCAAGATTGTTAAACTCAATGCCGCCGTATGTACCCGGTGTAAGCTCCTCGATAAGCACCTTATCCTCCGTGCTCTGCTCTTTAATATTCTTTGTCTTCCACTCGCCCGACTTTACATCCTCAACAGCCTGCATTGCCGAGCCGGTAACATAACTTACCTTTGCGCAGCCCGAGCCGACAGCGACAAGCACCGCAACAAGCATTGCACAGATAAGCGCTTTAATATATTTTTTCATAGTACCTCTCCTATTGCTTTCTTTAAGAATAATTTAATACAAAATGTATGAAAAATCAATATCTATTTTGCCTGCGCACACGCATATATTATTATATAGTTGCTTTAAATACCAAATTATGTTATAATGATTATAACTATGCTGACGCTGAAAAGAGGTGAAGGTGTGGCAGGCTATAATTATTTCGATGACGACGATGTCAACAGAAAGCGCGAAAGCAAGCTCGGCGACGCACTGCTGTATGCAAGCGCTTGGGCGAAAAACTTAAAAAACTCTAAGGGCGGCGTACTCTCACTTGACGACCTCGTTCACGGCGAGACCATCAAGGAGCTTAAAGAGATGCCTAACCTTCGTGCGCTCTTTCTCAAATTACTTGCCTTCATACTCTTTTTAATCGCTGTCGGCATTTTCATTTTCGGCTTTGCCCACACAATCAATTCGCAGAACAGAAAGAGCGACAGATATTTTCAGGACGCAGGCAATGTCTGCACCGAAGCAATCGTCAACTACGGCTCGAGCAAGTGGGACTATCTCAATGAGGAAACCTACGGCGAGGATATGGCTTATCTCACAGGTCTTTGCTATGCAAGGCAGATGGATTTTGACGACGACGGCAACGACGAGCTTATGCTCTGCTACAACAACGGCACGGAATACATACTTGAGGTGTGGTCGTACATAGGTAAGGACTTCACGAACATTTACAGCGAAAGCGTAAATCACACCGGGGATGTAACCGACGGAAGCTGGATTTCCTTCTACCACAAAAACAACAAGTATTTCATTTGTAAGTCCGAGCCCGATACTCCCGAAAAGGTTGTTATCTACGCGCTTAAAGGCGACGCCTTCAAGAAGCACAGCGAGTGCGACTATGATTATAAAAACGATATCTACTCAATCAAGGGCAAAATCAGCGCCTACGACTTTGAAACAATCAAGCTTTCCGTTATAAAGTCTTCAAAGGCTGACTCGATAGTTGACCTTGTAACAACAACAATTCAGGGCTTTTCAACAAGCGCCGACCTGCTTGACGACGCGAAGAGCGAGGAGCAGCTCAAGGCTGCCGCTTATTACGATGTCGTAAGCCGCAAAATCAAAAAATACGGCAATCCGAAATTCAAGCACGAGGACGGCATCGACTTTGTCGACGGCGTAAGCTATGTTAAGCAGATTGACTTTAACAACGACGGCAACACGGAGCTTATAATCGTCTACCGCAAGATGATTAAAAAGAGCACCACGGATAACCGCACGGGCAATTCAATCGTTATTGAAAGCCCTGCGTACTGCGCCGAGGTCTACGGCTGGAACGGCACGATAGCGAAAAAGCTCTTTTACACCGACAGCCTGTCAAGATATTATGGCACCGACACAACATATTATCTGATGCTTCAGAAGTCGGGCGACAATACGAATATCTGTATTAACGATTATACCTTCACCTCGCAGACCTCATATAACGCTTCATCAAAGATTTATGCGCTTGAAGGGGAGAGCTTCGAGGCGACATACAGCGCTTCAAAGAATGTTGAGTACGGCTGGTCAACCTACTACATAAACGGCGAAAGGCTTTATGACGAAAGCCAGTTCAGGTCAAGGGGCTTTGAGGTTCCGCTCTTCTTAAACGACGAGGATACATACGACTCCTCAGAGTACACCGTAATTTATATGTCGGGCAAGGACGGCGTGGACTACGGCAAAATTGAAGCGGATACAATCAAGCAAATCCAGCAGCTCAACAAAAATTACAATCCCGAAATGAAGATTGATTAAGATTGAAAAAAGCACTTCAAAAAAAGCACTTCTTTTGAAGTGCTTTTTTTGGTGCTTTTTTGTGCTGTTTTATTAATGCTTAGACCCTCTTAGGGTTCAATTCCCGTCGCAACAAAGACTTGCTCCGCGCTCCCGTACAGAAAGGGTGCGTCAGAGCAAGTCTTTTACTATCATTCTTCACAAAGAGTTTCCGAATAGAAAGCGCTCTTTTTCATAAACTCGCTGTTAATATAATCAATTCCGTATTCCTCTATTAAAGTATCTTTATCGGAGAAAAGATTTGTACCTACCCCGAGCCTGTCGCCTTCTATTTTGCAACCCATTGCGGCAAGCGTGGTCGGGAATAAATCGAAATTTGCATACTGACGGTTTACATACCTGCCGTCAGAAATATTCATAGTTTCCTTTGAGGGATTCAAAATTAAATAATACTGAGTTCTTAAATAATCGGGATTAATGTTTTCAAAGAATTTTTTGTCCATACTGTGATGGTCGCCGATTAGTATAACTGTTGTGTTTTCATAAAACGGCTGCTGCTGAATCCATTTTACAAATTCCGCAACCTCTTTCTGACTGTAATTAATGGCGTTTGCATAAGGGCTCTCATAAGGCCGGGGCGCATCCGGAGGAAGATATCCGTCAGGCATATGCGTATTGGCGTTTTCCATTGTGAAATTAAACGGCTTTCCTTCATTATAAAGCCTTGTGATTTCCTCTTTTGCAAAGGCATAGAGCTTTGAATCCTCAAATCCCCACCACACCTTATAATCCTGCGGAATATAACCGTGCTCCTTCGCGTACACATAATCAAAAATCAAATAGTCCCCGTGGGTCTGATACAGATAATTCAGACCGCCGAAAGCCGCATTGGAGCCAACCATAACAGTCTGATTATATCCCTGCTCTTCAAGAATATCGCCAAGGCCCGTGGCACCGACAATGAAATAATTTTCCGTTGCATACGAAGCGCTGCTTTTAACGGGCTTCATCGGAATACCGAGATTCTGATTTACCATTGACGCAAGCGACCATGTTGTGCCCGTAGCTTCAAGCGGTCCGCCGAATTTAAGCTCGGAATTTGAAAACATTATTCCTTCATAACTAAGCTCTGTTAATTCCGGCATCAGATTTTCGTCCATATATCCGCCAAGCTCTTTATCAAGATAGGTGTTCTCAATTGATTC
This sequence comes from Oscillospiraceae bacterium, assembly GCA_902791235.1. Classification (GTDB taxonomy): domain Bacteria; phylum Bacillota; class Clostridia; order Oscillospirales; family Acutalibacteraceae; genus Eubacterium_R. Next base: position 58,526 of record CADAUV010000004.1, on the reverse strand, counting down.
AAGATATATGTATATAAGATTTCTTTTTTGGCTCGGGAATTCTATATTTGCATCTTTCGGGTCAACATAATTCTTTTCAAGAAAGTCCGACTCCTCAAAAAGAAGACTATGCATTTCATCAAAATCAAAAGACGCATCAACATATAAAACGCCGATATAAAGCATACTCAACGAGAGTAACAGCGCTATACACCGCTTAACCTTGTCGGAAAACAGTATTTTGAGCCACTTGCGTATGCCTTCATTCGGATTTCCTTTGCGAAAAGAAAAATCGTAAAACGGTAAAACCAAAAATCCGAAAAAGCTGATAACCATGCTCGCGCTGAATATCGGAACCTCAAAGGCGTAAACATATATACTCATTTCCGTGCCCGTGGTCGGCGACATCATGTTGACAATCAACTGGTCAAGCGAAACCGAGCTCCACTCGTGCATAATAAACTTTGTTGCGTAAAATATAATACACCCTGCGATTACAATAATAAAAGAAAGGATTTTGACTGTTTTTGCAGCAATAAAGTTTTTTCTGTTCTCGGGCTTATAGCCGTTATGTTCTCTGAAAAACCTGTGTAAAACCGCAAGCAAAACGCCGACAATAACAGCTATTGCCGCAAGCAAGAAATAACTTTTCAGGCTGTAATCTTCCGTAGTTAAAAAATGCTCATATTTAAAAGCATACTTCAAAACAGCAAAAGAAATCTGATTTACAAGAAGAATATGCCTTGCCATACAGCCTGCAAATGCTTTCACCGTTTTTTCCTTGCCGAAAAAGCGGTAGTCCGCCACACCTGTCAATATAGCTATAACCGTTACTAAAAGGACTGCCAAAATATCCCCTCCTGCACAATATCACACGATAATATTAAATAAAACAATATATTAAACATTTTATCATCGTTTTACCTAACAGTCAACAAAAGCGCATGATAAAGTACACAATGTGCCATCATCGATGGTATATTCCTTTAAATGTATATCATCCCTTCTGCAACTTGCAAAGCAAGCGGTAGGACGGTTTTTCATTGCCGTATAAATCCGTTGAGCCGTGAACGCGGCGGCGGAGTTTATCCGCTCCTTCCTCGCCGCAATGCGTGCGGTAGTCATTTAGCGAAAACCACATATAGCCGCAGATGTTCGGGCTTTCGGCATACATCGCAAGGCGCTCTTCCAAAATGCGTGCGCGCTCCGTATCGCCGCCCTTGAAATGCGGCTCACAAAGTCCGAACTCCGATACAAGTAGCGGCATTCCCTCCGCCTTCTTGCAGGTGCGAAGCATATGATTTTTTATATCGTCGCTCGGCTCCCAAAGTCCGAGATAATCGTTCCACATAGCGATATCGCCGTAAAGTGTTGCATCGTCCTTTTCAGCATTTTCCACTCTGCTAAGGGTGTTGGAAACATAGTTCACAAGGCGGCGCTTATCGTATGTCTTAAAATACTGCACCATATCCTTGACATACTGAATAGTGGGCTCAGTTTCTGCGCCGAGTTCGTTGCCGACGCCCCAGCAGACAATCGACGGATGGTTAAAATGAAAATACATCATTTCGTCTGCCTGCTGCTTTGCTATATTGAGCTGAAGCGGAGTTGCCTGCTTCGGATAACCCCAGTACGGAATTTCCTCCTGCACAAGCAGTCCGTTTTCATCGCACCAGTCAAAGAGTGCATCATCCTGCTGCCAGTGAAAGCGTGTGAACACACAGCCTGCTGTTTTGAGTTGTTTTAAGCATTTTATGCTATGGTCAAGCGGCTCTGCCATACCGAAATCGGGATGTGAACCGGGCATCCACTCGCAGCCTTTAAGATAAATTTCTTCGCCGTTGAGGTAAACCTTCTCGCCCTTGGTTTCAAATTTGCGTATACCGATTCTTGTTTCATAGACATCGTTATCGGTTTCAAGCGTTACGGTATATAAATTCGGAGAGCAGCACGACCAGAGTTTAAGGTTTTCAAAGGGTATATTAAGGGCGTCGCCTTGAAGAACAAGCTTACCGTCTGAATAATCATATAACTTAACGGTGCAGGGTTTGTCGATATTAGTTTTAATATTCAGCATGCCGCTTGCAAAGCCGTTTTGTATACTGTCAATCTGTTCGGTAATATGCACATATTCTATGCCGTCAGGTTCACGGATTTGCAGGGTAACGCGGCGGATAATACCGCCGTCATCTGACCAGTCAAAGTCATCGCCGTGAGGGAGCATATTATCCGTGTGTGTATTATCGACCTCAACTTTAATGCTGTTATTCTCACCGAATTTTACTGCGTTTGTAATATCAATCCTGAATGGCGTAAAGCCCGAACGAGAATGCTCGCCGACAAAAGCACCGTTCATATAAATCTTTGCAGTATGGTAAACGGCGTTAAACTGCAAAAAGCACTTTTTGCCCTCAAATTCAGAGCCGATAAACACAGCAGTTTCGTAGGTGGCACTGCCTCTGTGCTTCATTACCTCGTCGTCCACATTCCATGTGTGCGGAAGGGTAACTTTTGTTTTATAATCGCCGAGTGTGAAATCCCAGCGGTTCAGCGTCATATCAAATCTCATTTTGTTCTCCTTTTCCCCTCATCCGTCAGCCTTGCGGCTGCCACCTTCCCCCGAGGGGGAAGGCTTAATCGGTTAGAATAATAAATTGTAATGTGTTGCGATTTGGAAGGTGTTTGGGTTTATTCCGAGTGCCTTTTCAAATAGCTTTTTGCTCTGTTCTTTTTCGCCCTTGCCGTATAAGCCAAGCGCCTTCATAAACAGGCAGTGAAGTTGATTTTTAATATTCAAATTCTCGTCAAACACAAGCAAATCGGGAAGTGAAACGGCAAAGTAATCAATTCGGATTTCATCATCGATATGCCTGTCTGCATATTCAACCAACTTGTTAAACCGCATATTTGCCTCGTCAACTCTGCCAAGCTTCAGCAGTGCCATACCCTGATAGAATATCGTTTCGGGCGGTTGGTCGTTGTAGTACATCGCCGAGGCAGGCTCTGAAAGACCCGTTGACGCCTTTTCAAAATAGATGATGTCTGCGGTTTTCAGCCCCATATAGTAATTCTGCCTGTTTTCCTGCGCGCCGTAGAGCTTGCCCTCGCCGAGATTTTCGGGGTAGGTGAAAGTGCTTTCGGGTGTGCCGAGGACAATATTACTGAAAATATACTGCTCAGGCACTTTGCCTTCGCCGCCCTCCCACGGATGAAATCTGCGGCTCATTATCATATCAAGCGCTTTTTTGTATTCGCCTGTCAGATTAAGCAGTGTGATGTATTCAAGAGTTAAATCATCACGCAACTTCACAATATCAAAATGCTCTTGCAAAAAAGCAAGCCTTTCACTCGGATTTACGCCGATTCTCTTTTTCAGTAAATCAAGCTCGTAGAGTATTCTTGCGTCGTTCTCATCAAGTGAAAATGCTTTTTCCATTAAGGAAAGTGCTGTCTTGTTATTGTGTTTTACATTGTATTCAAGCAGTGCAAGATTGCGATACGGCGTTGCAAAATCTGCGCCTCGGGCTATGGACATCTCAAAGCACTTTATCGCGTCCTCATGGCGTTCCTTGTCAAAGTACAGGCAGCCGAGGTAGTACGGAGCTTTGAAATCCTGCGGATTATTTTTAATCGCATATTCAAACACTGCAATATCCTCAAGCCTGTTGGGGAAGCAGCAGTACGGATTATCAGAAAACGCCTTTTCTAAATATGCGTTGTCCTTCGTATAATATGCTTTGTAATAATCAAGCATTGGGAAATTGTCTTTTGCAAGGATGAGCAGGTCAACCGCTTTTTCATAAAAGCCTGCAACGGACAGCTCCAGCGATAAATCAATCAGCATATTCGGGTTGATGATGTGCTTTTTAATATCCTCGCCGTTAATGAAAAGCGCAAGAATGTTCAGGCTGTCATACTTTACTGCCTCGCTCTTTTCGCCGGTCAGCAATGCTTTCAGATTGAGCGCGCTGAAATTGTGCGCATTATAAACCAGTGCCTTGTTGACAAATTCAAGCGCCTGCCTCTTATCCTTCTGCCTTGACTTAATAAGTGCCATAAAGTAATATGCATTTGCCTGCGTGTCGCTGTTCAACACGGCTTTATAAAACGCGTCAAAGGCTTCGTTTAACCTATCCTGATAAAACAGCGACAAGCCCGAATTATAATAATACTCTCCGCTGTTCGGGTTCGGATTCGAGCGCGTTTGCTTTTCAACGGCATTTCTGAAATACTGCCCGCTTTCTCTGATATATCCTTTTTTGAACAGGAGCATACCGTAGGCGTTATTCAGCCGCATATCTGTTTTATCGCGGCGCAAGCCCTCAAGGTAGTAATCCCCGGCTCTGCGGGTTGCGTGGCGGTACTGCTCAATATGCGTGCCGTAAAGGTATAAATCCTCGTTCGTTTTGCAGTCCTGCGGCAGCGGCGCCGCCTTGGCAGGCTCGGGTATATCGTGCTTTTTCACATTGCCGTCAAAGGTTAAAATCTCTCTGCCGTCCTTTGTAACGGTGATTTTTATATCCTCAAATTTCAGGTTGTTATTCGGGATAGATAATTCATATGTGTTTGCGCACTGAAAGTCAAAGGATTTTTTATAAAACTTATTGATATTAACATCGCATTTGCCGAGCGTACCGGAGCAGTAAAGCGTAACGGTTATCATATCGCTTACATCAAGATGAAGCGACAAATCCTTGTTCGCATTATGCACCTGCCCCAAGTCGTGATACGGCATAAAATACTGCGTAAAATCTCTTGCCTCAAAAGGCGCAATATAACTGAAATCCGGCTGATTGTCCGTAAAGCAGCCTGTCATCAGTTCAAAATACGGACCGTCCTCATCAGTCAGATTTCTGTCCCATGCCTTGCCGAAATCACCGCTGCCCCAGGTCCACTGCTTTTTACCCGGCGAAATATGATGGTCGGCAATATGGAGCAGTCCTGCTTTCACGCCGTCATCATAACCGCCGACAAAATCGAAATCGCTTTTAGCCGCCATATAAGAGGTAGGTACAGGCAGATTGTCGTAACGCGAAATATCAACGCCCCTTGAATAATCCACCTTGTAGTAAGTTCCCGTTGCAATCGGGAAAGTGGAAACATCCCGCTTGCCGTGGTCCATAACCGCCGTAACATCGGGCGGAAAGATACTGCGGTAATTGCTGTTAACCGCCACGGCAGGATTCGCCCACCAAAGAAAGGTCTGCTTAACAGGTGTGCGGTTAAAGAGATGATTTTTCAGCTCTAAATACGCCTTGTCAGGATAGAGCGTAAACTCCGTTTCGCCCTTGGTGTGAAACATATTCTCGTATTCACTCACAACAACCGTTGCGCTGCCATCCTCATTTTCACGGTAGGTATAGTTCACTTTGTCAAAGGTGCTCGGGCGATGGTGTTGCGGCCAGTTAAATTCAATGCCGCCGCTAATCCAAGGTCCTGTCAATCCTACAAGCGCAGGCTTTATTACATGATTGTAATATACAAAGTCATAGTTTCTTGTTTTATCAAACGCCCTCTGCACTCTGCCGCCGAGCTCGGGCAAAATAATAATTTTAAGATAATCATTTTCAAGGAATACCGCTTTGTATTCTTTGTCAATCTTTTTATCGCTGATTCTGTCAATAACAGGGTGCGGATAAACCTTGCCGCTGCTGCCCTGATACACACGCTTTTCAAGAAACAGCGGATTTCTGTCAGGCTCTGCCGCCTCATAAGTAGGAATAACCACTGTTTCTTCCCAAACTTTAGATTTTGTGTTCATAAATATCACCTTCGTTGACATTATTACATTTCCATTATATAATGTTAATCAACGGATTTGTTTTGATAATCTTTCAAAAAATTTAGAAATCCTGCTGTGGTATCATGAAACTGATAGGAAACGAACTTGAGCGCGGTTCATATATGTATTTTTACACGCCGTCAGGAACGGCAAAACGGCTTTACTATTATCCGCTGTGTGCAGGCGAATTTTACTGTAATGATGAATACGAAGTAAACCGGGAGCAGTACAACAGCTTTCTGATTATCTGCGTGCTGGACGGCGAAATCAAGCACGGGAGTTTGATGGTACAAAGCGGCGAAGCATTACTTGTTGACTGTTACAAGCCGCACAGATATTTCACTGACACATCGGCACACACCTTATGGCTGCATTTTGACGGCGGTAATTCCCGTGAACTTTTTGAAGAGATTATCAGCGCAAAGGGTAAAAAAATAAAATGCCCCGACTTTGTAAGCCGAAACATTTTTGCTGTTATAAATGCAGACAGCGAAGCACAACAATCGGAAGCAGTTTTCAAAATGCTGATGCGTATGCTTGACACGCAGAGTTCATCAAACGAAGCAACACTCTCGTTAACAGAAGCTGCAAAGGAATATATAAAGCAGAATTATCAGAAAAGTTTAAGTGTTTCACAAATCGCAAGGACGGTTAACTTAAGCCCATCCTATTTTTCAAGGATTTTTAAGGATAGCACGGCGCTTTCACCCTACGATTATCTTTTATCTGTTCGCCTTGATAAAGCAAAGGAGCTGTTGATAAATTCAAACCTGCCCGTCAGCGAAATTGCCTATCAGTGCGGTTTCAACAGCACAGCAAATTTTATCTGCTTTTTCAAAAAAGAAACAGGGCTGTCGCCTTTGAAATTCAGGAAGATTAGATTTTAATATTGTTCACATAGTGTTTTTAATATATTGCTCCGATTTTGAAATGCCTGCTTTGGTTTTTGTTATACAATGAAAAAGAAACATCAGCCAAAGGTACTGTTTTTTTGGTGACCCGGACGGGTCGTCGAAACACACTCCGTGATTGAAACATAACGCTTTGCATTATGTTAATAATCACTCCGAATGTTTCTCCTCTCCGCGCAAAATTTCGCTTCGCTGCTTTTTGCGCGGTACCCCTCCGAAACAGAAACGCCAAATAAAAACAGACACCATAAGGGTGTCTGTTTTTATTTGGTGACCCGGACGGGAATTGAACCCGTGTTACCGCCGTGAAAGGGCGGTGTCTTAACCTCTTGACCACCGGGCCATAAAAAGCTGAACAGGCTTATTCTGTTCAGCTTAGTTGGTGGCTTTAACTGGATTCGAACCAGTGACACTGCGGGTATGAACCGCATGCTCTAGCCAACTGAGCTATAAAGCCTTATCTAAATGCAAGCAAAATTATATCTTATAAAATTAGTTTTGTCAACACTTTTTTTACTACGAGTACAAAAATTCTTTGCCGCCTAAGGATTTGTACAAATGTTTGACAACGCCCCGCCATAATGTTATTATATACAAAATGCAAAAGTATATATAATGTTTTTGTATATAATAAGTGAGGACGAGTTTATGGAAAAGCTAAGCAAAAAGCAAAACGAGGTTTTTCAGTACATTAAAAATGTGATAAGCAAGCGGGGCTTTGCGCCGTCCGTGCGTGAAATCGGGGAGGCTGTCGGCCTCAGCTCAACCTCATCCGTGCAGTATAATCTCAATATGCTTGAGGACAAGGGATATATAAAAAGGGATTCGGGGCGCAACAGGACAATCCGTATTACAGGCACCGAGAGCATTGCGCGCATACCGCTCATAGGTACGGTTACCGCAGGTATGCCGATACTTGCCACGCAGCAGTTTGAGGATTTCATCGCGGTTTCGGGCGTTTCGGGCGACGGTCTTTTTGCGCTTCATATCAAGGGCGACTCAATGATTAACGCAGGTATACTCGACGGCGATATAGTTATCTGCGAGCAGTGTCCCACTGCCGATAACGGCGATATCGTAATCGTGCTGATAAACGACGAGGCGACCTGTAAGCGTTTTTATAAGGAGAAGGGGCATTTCCGCCTTCAGCCCGAGAACGATAAGTACGAGCCGATTATAGTGAAAGAGTGCGCCGTGCTCGGCAAAGTAAAAACACTTGTCAGGAATTATTGATATACTTGATTTGTTGTGATAAAATAGCATTATTAATTTTATTCGGAGGAATTATATTATGAGTGATTGTACACATGACTGCTCCACCTGCGGTGAGAGCTGTGCTGAAAGAAAGCCGAGCAAAGCGGATTTTTTAAAGCCGCAGAATTCAGCTTCAAATATTGAGAAGGTTATCGGAATCGTAAGCGGTAAGGGCGGCGTAGGCAAAAGCCTTGTAACCTGCCTTCTCGCTTCAAAGCTTGCAAAGCAGGGATTAAAGGTCGGAATTCTTGACGCCGATGTTACGGGTCCGTCAGTGCCGAAAAGCTTCGGTGTTAAGGACAGAGCAAGGCAGGACGACGAGTTCCTTTTGCCGAATGTTGCGCCAAACGGCGTAAAGCTGATGAGTATAAATCTTCTGCTTGAAAATGCGGACGACCCTGTTGTATGGAGGGGTCCCGTTATCAGCGGCGTGATTGAGCAGTTCTGGACGGATGTCCGCTGGGGAGAGCTTGACTATCTCCTCGTTGATATGCCTCCCGGTACAGGCGATGTTGCGCTTACAGTTTTCCAGAGCCTGCCGATTAACGGCGTTGTTATTGTTTCAACACCGCAGGACCTTGTTAAGATGATAGTGGGCAAGGCTGTGAAAATGGCGACAATGATGGATGTGCCTGTGCTTGGCCTTGTTGAGAATATGAGCTATTTCAAATGCCCCGACTGCGGCAGGAAGCACGCAATTTTCGGCGAGTCGCAGATTGACGAAACCGCTAAGGAATTGAATGTTCCCGTGCTTGCAAAGCTTCCGATAGACCCCGAAATCAACAGACTTGTTGACGAAGGCAGAGTGTATGACGCAGAGCTTGAGGAGCTTGACGACTTCGTCGACGCACTTAAATAAAAGGCTCAGCACAAGCGCAGTTACACTAATAACCTTATTGCCCGACCGAGCCTTATGGATTTCATAAGAGTTGGACGGATTTAAAAAGGAGCGTTGTTGTACTAATAACCTTATTGCTCGACCGAGCCTTAAAGATTTTACAGAAAGTTGGACGGATTTAAAATATGAAGAGAGAAGATTATATAAGTTGGGATGAGTATTTTATGGGCGTGGCAATACTTGCTTCGCAAAGAAGTAAGGACCCGAGCACACAGGTGGGCGCCTGTATAGTAAATGATGATAACAGAATAATGTCCGTCGGCTATAACGGATTGCCCCGCGGCTGCAGCGACGACGAGTATCCGTGGGTGCGCAAGGGCGAAAAGGAGAGCGATACAAAGTATCCGTATGTTTGCCACGCAGAGCTTAACGCAATTTTAAACGCAGGCGGCAACAGCCTGAGCGGCTGCAGGATTTATGTAGCGCTCTTCCCGTGTAACGAGTGCGCAAAAGCAATTATACAGTGCGGAATCAAGGAGGTAATATACATAAGCGATAAGTATAAGGATACCGACCTTGTGCAGGCAAGTAAGAGAATGCTCACAAGCGCAGGCGTAAAGCTCACGCAGTTTGAAAGCAGGAAAAAGCTTACCGTGGACTTTAACGCGGATACAATATAGGCGGTGCTTCGCCGCAGTTTCTCTTCGGCAGCTATACCGACGCGCAGGAACAATTTGTGTTATGAAAATTGATATTTACGATTTTGACAAAACGATAGTGCCGTTTGACAGCGGCTCGCTCTTCTGCGGCTACTGCGCACTGCACTATCCGTATATAGCGTTGCTGTTTCCCGTCCAGCTGATAGGGATTATCCTGTCGGTTTTACATATCATCACCTTTACGCAGTATAAAAAATTCTGTTTCTGCTTCGTGCCGTTCATACCGCTTGACAGGGCTGTCAGGGGATTCTGGGACAGGCATGAAAAAGATGTGCATAAATGGTTTTACGACAGGGAAAACTATACGGTCGTAATAAGCGCGTCGCCTGATTTTCTCCTTGAGGATATAGCAAAAAGGCTCAGGGTGGACAGACTTATCTGCTCGCGCCATAACAGGAAAACGGGCGCGATTATCGGCGAAAACTGCAGAGGCGAGGAAAAGGTCAGAAGACTTTACGAGGTTTTTGATAAAAACGAGCTTGAGGTCGAGAGCGTTTATTCGGACTCGCTCAGGCACGACAGACCTATTTTTTCGCTCGGAAAAAATTGCATTAATATAGTAAACGGCGAGAAAAAGCCGTTTGATTACGGAGAAGTTTACACGAATGTACAGACTTAATAAAAAAACCGTGGCGGCAGTGGTCGCTATAACGCTTGCGGCGCTCGTCGTTTTCGGCTATTCGGTTAAATATTCGCGGGATAAAAACGAGGAGAGGATTGCCTCGGTTTCAACTACGAAAATGCCCGAAAGCACAACGGTTAACCGCTCAGGCGCAGAGCTTTTAAGCGAAAGTGAAGATAAAAAATTCCAGCTCTATTATATTGAAAAGACCGAGCTTGCATATATTGTTTATGAGGGCAAGGAGTTTGACTGTAACTGGGGCTGGTCGGTAAAGCTGCATAAGCCCGATACCTCTTATTTTGATGTTGACGGCGACGGCGAGAAGGACTTCCTTGTAAGAATACTTGCTGAGTACTCAACCGACGACGCGTCAAACGCGGCGAAATATGAGGTCTATAACCTTTATATGTATAAAGGCACCGAGAAGGACGGCGAGCCTGATTTGGAGATTTTCTTCGCAAATAAGCAGACCTGGCGCGAGCCGTTTTCAGAGGCTGTTAAATGCGAGGTTACTCAGCTTAAAAGCAGTAAAAAATTCATACAGGTCGCAATGAATAACGCCGACAGAAGCATTTCCTACGACGACTCGGGACTGACCGACAATAAATATACCTACTACGCAGCCGCCTTCCGCGACGAAAAGAACAACTATTTCACACTCGCAAACTGGCATTTCAATCAGGGAATTTACAAGTTTGACGAGGAGAACGAAAAGCTGCGCCTCACAATGTCGATTATTGTCGAGTACCGCGAAAACGAGTTTAAGGAATACCTCGGCGATGTTACCTGCGAAATAGGAATAGTAAACGGCAGGCTTGCAATCGTGCCGATGACGATTATTTTTGAGCCGCTTTCAAAGAAGGTCGTAGTCGACCCGAGAAATATGGCTGAAAAGGACTGGAGCATTACAATTAAGAATTCAGCCGCCGACCCGAAGGCAAGCTCGGCGGATATCAACTGGATTGAAAATCAGTTTGATGTTTCCACACTCGGCGACCAAACCGAAATGGATTTCAGCAAGCTTACAAGTAAAATCAAGTATATCGACACAGTGGAGATATCACAGAGCGGAATTGTGCTGACGGCGTTTCCGAATTACACTTACAGCGACAGGGTGCTGCAAAACGGCGTTTTCTCCGTTGTTATCGACGACGGAAACAGCACAAGGCAGATAGACTATACCTGCGTCGAGGGAACGAAGAACGGCAGAAGCACGCTGACAATTACATTTGATAAAACATATAATAAGGACGAGCTGAAGGATATGCGAATTAAGTTCGGCGCATAAATAAAACAGCGAAAATTTAACTTGAAGCCGCGGCAATCTGATTTTTGGATTGCGCGGCTTTTTTAATGCGCTTACTTGTTCACTTTTACCAAACCGCGCACAAAGTTATTGTGAGAAATGTCAACGATTGTTAATTTATTATCAATCTCTTGTGTTTTTTAACAAAATTGCAAGATATACATTGACAAAATAATCAACAAGTATATAATAGTATAAGCATTTAAAAAATGCACTCTGTATTACAAACTATTTCTAAGGAGAATTATTATGACTAGAGTTTACAATTTCAGTGCAGGTCCGTCAACATTACCTGTTAAGGTGCTTGAAACAGCAGCTGCAGAGATGCTCGACTACAAGGGCAGCGGCCAGTCCGTTATGGAGATGAGCCACCGCTCAAAGTGGTTTGACGACATTATCAAAGAGGCTGAGGCTCTTATGAGAGAGCTTTACAATGTACCCGACAACTACAAGGTGCTTTTCCTTCAGGGCGGCGCTTCGGCACAGTTTTCCGCAATCCCGCTCAACTTTATGAACGGTACGGGCAAGGCTGACTACATCATCACGGGTCAGTGGGCAAAGAAGGCATATCAGGAGGCTCAGAAGTACGGCGATGTTGTTGCCGCTGCTTCATCTGCCGACAAGACCTTCTCTTATATTCCAAAGACAACCGCCGCTGATTTCCGCGACGACGCAGACTATGTTTATATCTGTATGAACAACACAATCTACGGCACGGTTTACAAGGAGCTTCCCGATGTGGGCGATAAGGTGCTTATCGCGGATATTTCCTCCTGCGCTCTTTCAGAGCCGCTTGATATCAGCAAGTTCGGTATGGTTTACTTCGGCGCACAGAAGAATGTTGCTCCCGCAGGTCTTGTTGTTGCAATCATCCGTGAGGACTTACTCGGCAACGCAAGGGATATCACTCCCGTAATGATGAATTACAAGGTACAGGCTGACGCTGACTCACTTTACAACACACCTCCGTGCTATACAATCTATATCTGCAAGCTTGTGCTTGAGTGGATTAAGAACGATATCGGCGGTCTTGAGAAGATGAAGGAGAGAAACGAGGCTAAGGCTAAGGTGCTTTACGATTTCCTCGACAGCTCCGAAATGTTCCGCGGCACAGTTGTTCCCGAGGACAGGTCGCTTATGAATGTTCCGTTTGTTATCGGCGACGACGAGCTTGAAAAGAAGTTCATCAAGGAGGCAACCGAGGCAGGCTTCGTTAACCTCAAGGGCCACAGAAGCGTTGGCGGTATGCGCGCTTCAATCTACAACGCAATGCCTATCGAGGGCGTTGAAAAGCTCGTTGAGTTCATGGCAGAATTTGAAAAGAACAACAAATAATAATCGGGGCTTCGCCCCTTCAGTTACGAATTGGAGATACTATGTTTAATATAAAGACACTCAATAAAATTTCAGATGTCGGCCTTTCAAAGTTCGACACCGCAAAATACACCTACGGCAACGAGATTGAAAATCCCGACGCAATTATGGTAAGAAGCGCTTCAATGCACGATATGGAAATGCCCGAAAGCCTCCTTGCAATCGCAAGAGCAGGCGCAGGCGTTAACAATATCCCCGTTGCAGACTGTGCAAAGCAGGGCATCGTTGTGTTCAACACCCCCGGCGCAAACGCAAACGCTGTTAAGGAGCTTGTTATCTGCGGCCTCCTTCTTTCAAGCCGTAAGGTTACAAAGGCTATCGACTGGTGCAAGACAATCAAGGACGAGGGCGACAATGTGGGCAAGGTTGTAGAGAAGGGCAAGAGCGCCTTCGCAGGCCCCGAAATCAAGGGCAAGACGCTCGCTGTTATCGGACTTGGCGCAATCGGCAGACTTGTTGCAGAGGCTGCGGTTGACCTCGGTATGACGGTAATCGGCTACGACCCGTTCCTCCCCGAAGGCACCGAGCTTAAAGCAGGAATCACTCTTAACAACAATCTTGAGGAGATTTATCCTGTTGCCGATTATATCAGCGTTCATGTACCGCTCACACCCGACACCAAGGGTCTTATCTGTAAGGAAACAATCGCAAAGATGAAGGACACCGTAAGAGTTCTCAATTTCGCAAGAGGCGACCTCGCAGTTTCCGCAGATGTTGTTTCGGCTCTTGAAAACGGAGAGATGGCAGCATATGTAACAGACTTCCCGTCGGCTGAGGTTATCGGCGTTGACGGCGTAATCGCAATTCCCCACCTCGGCGCATCAACACCCGAGAGCGAGGAAAACTGCGCTTCAATGGGCGCATTACAGCTTATTGATTTCCTTGAAAACGGCAATATTAAAAACTCGGTTAATATGCCTGCCGTTTCCGTTGCAAGAACGGGCGTGGCAAGACTTACCGTTATTCACGAGAACAAGCCGAATATGATTTCGACAATCACAAATACAATCAGCGCGGACGGCATCAACATCGCCGGCTTTGAGGACAAGAGCAGGGGCGACTTTGCTTACTCAATAATTGATGTTGACAGCGAGCCTGCAGAGAAGGTTGTTAACGACATCACCGCACTTGACGGAGTTATCAAGGTAAGAATCATAAAATAACAAACATAATAACAGAAAAAGCTACTGAGTCTAAAGACTCAGTAGCTTTTATTTTTTAACAGCTTTTATTAAACCGATTCAATGAAGCGGATAAACTGCTTTTTGCCCTCCTCGGTGCGCTCGTATACGCCGCACTGTCCGAGAATTGAAGTGAACACAATACCGATTTCCTTTTTGAGAATATCCTCGCAGTTATCGGCTGTAAGAGTATATTTGCTCTTAATCATCTCAGCCCACTGCGCGTGCTTTGCAATTCTCTCGTCGGCGGTAATGTCCTTTCCGTTAACAAGCGCGTCGGCAAGAACGGAAATCTCCTCCTTTAACCTTGACGGCAAAACGGCAAGACCCATAACCTCGATAAGACCGATATTCTCCTTCTTGATATGATGGTATTCGGGATGAGGATGATAGAAGCCGAGCGGACAATCCTCGGTAGTAATATTGTTCCTGAGCACCAAATCAAGCTCAAACTTACCGCCGCGCATACGGGCAATCGGAGTGATTGTGTTATGCTTTTCGCCGTCGGTTTCGGCATAGATAAACGCCTGCTCGTCGGTGTAGCCACGCCATGCGGTAAGAATTTTATCCGCAAGCTCAACAAGCCTGCTCTTGTCCGTACCGCTTAAACGGATAACGCTCATCGGCCACTTTACAATGCCTGCGCCGACATCCTCAAAGCCCTTGAAGCTGACGGGCGTTTCAACCTCCGCCTTAGCCATGGCGAACTCGTAATGACCGCCCTGAAAATGCTCGTGGGTGAGTATTGAGCCGCCGACAATCGGGAGGTCTGCGTTCGAGCCGACGAAGTAATGGGGGAAAAGCTCAACGAAGGAAAGGAGCTTTTCAAACGCCCCCCTGTTAATAACCATCGGGATATGCTCGCTGTTGAAAACAATGCAGTGCTCGTTATAGTAAACATAGGGCGAATACTGGAGGAAGAAATCCTCGCCTGCAAGCTTAATCGGAATGATACGGTGATTCTGCCTTGCAGGGTGATTTACCCTGCCCATATAGCCCTCGTTTTCCTTGCAGAGCTGACATTTGGGATAAGCGCTCTGCTTCATTTTGAGAGCCGCGGCAATCGCCTTCGGGTCCTTTTCGGGCTTGGAGAGATTTATAGTAATATCAATGTCGCCGTACTCCGTTTTTGTAATCCACTTGACATCGTTTTTAATCCTGTATTCCCTTATGTAATCGCTCTTACGCGAAAGGTAATAATAAAAATCCGTTGCGCTTTCGGGCGATTTTTTATACTCCTCATTAAAGCGCTTTATAACCTCGCTCGGACGGGGCGTTAAAAGTCCCATTATCTTTGTGTCAAACAAATCCCTGTAAACCACGCTGTCCTCGCAAAGCCCCTCGGAAACGGCGTAATCGAGAATTACAGCGAGGATTTCCTCAAGGTCGTCGCACTGAGCGTCGTTTTCCTCATAGCTTTCAAGGCTGAGCGCTTCGCACACGCGGTTAATTGCGAAAACCATATCCTCCTTTTCAATAAGTCCGTCGCTGCACGCCTTTTTGCAAAGCGCATTAACTGCTTCAAAAATCGTCATAAAACAGTCTCCTTTAAGTCCTTTATTTTTCTTATATCCTGACCCGTCAGGCGCTCAATATACGGTAAGAATTCCACACCGTACGCACTGCCCTGCGGGAAAAGCTCAAGTAGGGGTTCCAAAATAAATCTACGCTCGGTATATCTCGGATGCGGTAAAATCAGATTCTCCTCATCAAGAGAAACGCCCTGCGCAAGTATCACATCAAGGTCCAGAATACGGGGCCCGTTTTTTATGCCCCTGACCCTGCCGAAGCCTGCCTCTATACCAAGACAGGCGCCGAGCATTTCGTTTGGCGTAAAAGCGCTTTCAAGCTCGGCAAGCGCATTATAAAAATCCTGCTGATTTGCATAGCCGACGGGCTCGGTTTCATAAAGGGAGGAAGCCCTTAAAACCTGAGTTTTCGGCAGAAGCGAGAGCGCCTCTAAAGCGCCCCTTATATTGCTTTCGCGCTCGCCCATATTCGTGCCGATGCTGATTATATATCTCACGCTCTCTCCCTCTCAATACAAACCGCAACATAACCGAAATCCGCCTTAATCGGAGCCTCGGGCTTTTTAAGCGTCAGGCGGATTTTCTCCACCCTTTCAAACTCGTCAAGCACCGCGTCGCAGACAACCTGCGCCGCTCTTTCGATAAGGTCATATTTTTCCGCAGTAAATACTCTGCGTATAGTTTTTACAACCTTTGCATAGTTTACGGTTTCGTTTAAGTCGTCGCTTTCGCACGCCGTGCCGAGATTGGCGTAAAGCTCTGCGTCGATAATAAAATTCTGTCCGTAAATTTTCTCGTCCCCGTTTACACCGTGATGCGCAAAAAGCTTTAAATCAGATATAATTATTTTATCCATACTCTTACCTTGATTTTTCATTATTCATTTAATTCTGCCCTGCCTGCAAGACGGATTGCGTCCGCCATTCTTATTCCCTGAATTTCATTCTGAACATCGTGCAGGCGAATTATATCCGCTCCGCCGAGAATCGCCGCAGTGTCGGCGGCTATATTGCCGTACACGCGCTTTTCGGGATTTTCCTGCTTGCTGTATTCGCCGATTACACGCTTGCGCGAGGTACCGAGGAGAAGCGGCACGCCCTCGGGCTTATACTCCCTCACCCTCGCAAGAAGCTCCAAATCCTGCTGCCTTGTCTTGCCGAAGCCGATTCCCATATCAAGACAGAGGTGTGATTTTTCAACACCGAGGCGCTCACATTCGCAAAGCGCTTTATCGAAAAACCGGGCAACCTCGTCAACGCCGCCTGCTCCGTTGTGCATTAAAATCCAGCCGCTGCGGGCGTTTTTAACAGCTTTTGCCATTTCGGGAGAAACAATACCGCTTACATCGTTAATGATGTCTGCGCCGATTTTAAGGCACTTTTCAGCCACCTCAGGATAATATGTGTCAACCGAAATCGGAACGCTGAGGCATTTTACCGCCCTTTCAAGCACGGGGATAAGTCTTGAAAGCTCCTCCTCTGCGCTTATTTCGGTATGATTAGGTCTTGTTGACTGAGCGCCGAAGTCGATAATATCAGCGCCCTGCGCCTCAAGCTCAAGCGCTCTTTTCACTGCGCTTTCGGGGTCAAGATACCTTCCGCCGTCCGAAAAGGAATCGGGCGTAACATTGACAATCCCCATAATAAGAGTACGGCTGCCGTACTCCGTTTTTTTATCTTTAAAACAAAAATACATATTACTTATCAAGAAGGGCGAGTACCTCCGCCCTTGTGCGCGCGTCGGTACGCATAATTCCGCGAAGCGCCGAGGTCTGCGTCTTTGAGCCCGACGCCTTCGCTCCTCTTATCGACATACAGGTATGCTCTGCCTCAATGATTACGGCAACTCCCTTGGGCTTTAAATTATCGTTAAGGAAGTCCGCAATGTCGTGAGTAAGCCTTTCCTGAACCTGCGGTCTTTTTGCAAAATTATCCACAATTCTCGCGAATTTTGAAAGTCCTATAATTCTGTTATCATCAGGTATGTAGGCAATATGCGCCTTGCCGACGAAGGGCAGAAGGTGATGCTCGCACATTGAGCTGAAGGGAATATCCCTTACGATTACCATTTCGTCATTTGAATTTTCGTCAAAAAATTTAAGGTGCTTTTCGGGGTTTTCCTCCAGACCCGAGAACATCTCCGCATACATTCCTGCAACACGCCTCGGCGTTTCTTCAAGCCCTGCTCTGTCGGGGTCCTCGCCGACCGCAATAAGTATTTCCCTTACGGCTTTTTCAATTCTCTCTTTATCCATAAGCTCTCCTTATTTCACATAGTAGCTCTTAACACTGCGAAGGCTCTCTGCAGTGATTTCGTTTCCGTCATACTCGGCAAAGGCGTTATACACGCCCACGCCGACCTTCTCATTTGTCAGCACCTCAAACGCAGGGTCTGCAAGTGAGAAATCCTTTATGGAGATATTCGTATCCGCCTTCGTAACAAACTCGGTGAAAAGCTCCTCCTTGTTCTCGTAGAATTCCTGATTGAAATGCTGCGACATACCTGCAAGGAAAAGCTCCCCTGCCGACGAGGTCATATCCTCCGACAGATAATACCTTGTGAGATTTACAAAATCCGCACCCTTGATTTTCTGCTCGCCTGCACGCAGCCTTACCGAATAAGGCACTGCGCTGTCGTTATCCTTGAAATGTATATCGTTAAGGA
The DNA here is from genome assembly GCA_902791235.1 of Oscillospiraceae bacterium. GTDB lineage: Bacteria > Bacillota > Clostridia > Oscillospirales > Acutalibacteraceae > Eubacterium_R. The sequence goes on along the minus strand of CADAUV010000004.1, from coordinate 40,367 downwards.
CGGGGAAGCTGACCACGCCTGCCGAATTATAAAGCTCCTCAAAATCCTTTGACTGCATATCGGCAAAATAGTCAATCGGTATGCCAAGCTCGTTTTTAACCGTCTCGGCAAGCGCTGCGTGTTCGCTTTCGCCATATATATCGCTGAGCGCGGCATCGCCTATCAGCGTTTCGGGCTTTAAAACAGTCGCCTTATACGCAATATTGTCAAGGTCCGCCTGAACGAGCGCCGCAAAAAGAAGTTTCCCGTCCTTCTGCACGGTCAGGAAAAAGTTTGTTTTTCCGCTCACTTCGGGCAGGAGTATTTCGTCGTTTACATCCGTGGTTACGGTTGTTATCGGCTCCTCGGGCGCAAAAAATTCCTTTGCGCTGAAATCATATTTAATTCCGAGACCGATTACAAAAACAATTGTGAAAAGCACTATAAACACAAGCGCCGTAAGAAGAATACGCTGTTCAATCGACTTTTCTTTATTCACTTTTGAAATATAGATATCTCCGCGGTTTTTAAAAAGCTTCAAAGCGCACCTCCTGTTTCATTTGCTAAATATTATAATATATAATCGGTTTATTTGCAACGATGAGTTAAAAATAGTTTAAACATACTCTTACGGCGGCACGCAGCTTCCGAATTTATATAGCCTGAATTATATATAATATAGACTATACTATATTATATATAATATATTATATGTATATTTTCATTATATTGTTGACAATTGTGTGAAATACTGCTATTATGTAAATTGGGTATTTTGTAAGCGCCCTTCATAGCTCCTTCGGCGCTTTTACCCACTTTATCGAGTTTAAATTATCATAGCTCATAGTATCAGACAATACTATGAAAAAACAAAATTTATTATTTACAAGGGTTCTTTTAAACGAACAGAAAAAAGCATTATTAAACGAACAAAAACCAAAACGGCACACAGAATGTAAAAGAGGAGAATGTATGGATTCTTTCGACGATTTATGGCAGGCGGTGCTTGACAGGGTCAAGACGCAGGTTTCCGACACGGCATACTCACTGTGGATAAGCACAATGAAATTTGTCGACTTTAAAAATTCAACAGTTTACCTTGAGGTTTCAAATATACTGCATTTCAGCGTAATTGTCAGCGAATACGAGGAAAAGGTCAACGAGGCTTTCAACGAGGTTTTAGGCTTTCGTGTTGACTTAAAGCTCCTCACCGCCGACAGCAGCGAGCCCATAGGCCAGCCCGACGACGACGAGCTTGAGCCGCATCTTGTTGATTACAAAAATCTGCAGTTCACCTTTGAAAACTTCATTGTAGGCAATTCAAACAAATTTGCCTATGCCGCAGCGAAGGCTGTTGCCGCCGACCCCGGCGCAAGGCTCAGCCACGGCAACAATTTCAACAACTACAATCCGCTGTTTATTTACGGTAATTCGGGTCTCGGCAAAACTCATCTGTTAAACGCTATCAGTAATGAGATTAAAGAGAAATTTCCCGATATGAACATCGTTTATGTCAGGGCTGAGGAATTTACAAACGAGCTTGTTCTTGCAATTCAGAATAAGACGACGGATGAATTCCACAACAAATACCGTAAAAACATTGATGTACTCTTAGTTGACGATATTCAGTTTATCTCGGGTAAGGAGGCGACGGTTGAGGAATTTTTCCACACCTTTGATACCCTTATCTACAACGGCGCGCAGATTGTTCTTTCCTCCGATCGACCGCCGAAGGAAATCCGCTCAATTACGGACAGGCTCAGGAGCAGATTTGAGGACGGACTTATCGCCGATATTCAGATACCCGAATTTGAAACAAGGCGTGAAATTATCAAGCGCAAGGCTAAGCTTGTAGGTTTTGATATTCCCGACAATATTGTTGATTACATAGCGGAGAATATCAAATCAAACATCCGTCAGCTTGAGGGCGTTACCAAAAGGCTTTATGCTCACTGTCAGTTCGGCGACCATGTTCCGACTATTGCGCTTGCAAAAACAGTAATCAAGCTTGTTACAATTCCCGAGGAACCGATACCCGTTACAATTTCAAGAATTTGTGAAGAGGTTTCGCGTATGACGGGCGTTTCTATGGAGGACATCAAGAGCCCTATAAGAAAGGCAAATGTTTCCCACGCAAGAAAGATTACTTTCTATGTAATAAGAAATGTTTTAAACCTTCCCTATGAGGATATAGGAGAGCAGTTTAACAAGCACCATTCCTCAGTTATGTATAATGTACAGGAGCTTGAAAAGGAGCTTGACCGCGACCCCAAGCTTGAAAGACAGGTTAAGGATATTATCAATAATATCAAATCCACATTATAAGCAAAGTTTTTGTAGTTTTTTTTAATTTTGCACAGAGAAGTTTTTAAAAAAGCTGTGTAAAAAAATATTTTTCATCAAATCACACAAATTTTACACATTGTGATTTTGTAAAACTTTTATCATCAAATAAGCATTATTATTGAGCCTTCGGTAGTTTTTAACAATTTCCGCAGACTCTACTAATAAAACTAAAAGTCTAATGTTATTTGTGAGTTAAGGAGAACTAAAATGAATTTTACCTGCAACACTAAAGAATTAAACGAGGCTATCTCAAATGTTATGAGAGCTGTAAGCACTAAGGTAACTATACCTACAATAGAAGGTATACTTATTGAATGCGGCTCCGATACGCTTTCACTTACAGGATATGACTTTGAATTCGGTATCAATACCACTTTACAGGCAAGGGTAAGCGAGCCGGGTGCAATCGTAATTAATGCCAAGGTTTTAAGCGATATTGTAAGAAAACTTTCAGGCGGAAGCGTAACCTTTGATATAAGCGGACTTTCGGTTTCAATAAGCTGCGGTCAGACTCAGTATAATATTATGGGTATTGACGCAGAGGATTATCCTGAGCTTCCGTCGGTATCGGGAGGTTTTCCGCTTATTTTAAATCAGGGCTTACTTACTAATATGGTGTCGCAGACTCTTTTTGCTGTTGCGGATAATGAAAGTGCAAAGCCTGTTCACACAGGACTTAAATTTGAACTCAGTTTAAATCAAATCAGACTTATTGGCGTTGACGGCTTCCGTCTTGCAATAAGAACGGAAACCATACAGAATGACGGCGACGATATCAGCTTTATTGTACCTAAAAAGACAATAAGGGAGCTTATGAAGCTTATGAACGAGCCTGACAGTGAAATTTCAATCAGTGTCGGAAAAAGGCATATTGTGTTTAATCTTGAAAATTACAGTATTATAAGCAGACTTCTTGACGGTGATTTTCTTGATTACAATTCGGCAATACCGAAAACCTCAAACACAACTGTTTTAATCAATACAAGCGACGCAATAAGCTGTATTGAAAGAACTCTTCCCGTTATTGAAAATGATAAGAAAAATCCTATCCGCTGTCTTTTTGAAAATGACGAGATGAGAGTTTCAACGGTATCAAGCCTCGGCAGAGTTGTTGACTACACTCATGCAAATGTAAGTGGTGACAGAGTTGAAATAGGCTTTAACTCAAAGTATGTGCTTGACGCACTTCACAATGCCGATACTGACCAGGTAAGGCTTGAGCTTGGCAGCGCCGTATCGCCTGCAAAAATTTTACCTGTAAACGACGACGGCTTTTTATTTCTTGTTTTACCGATGAGGCTCAAGAATGAAAATTAAGGTAAAAAAAGCGGCTGAACAGAATGAACAGGTTGTTATAAATACTGATTTTATAAGGCTTGATTCACTTCTTAAATTTAAGGGTATTGCGCTCACGGGCGGCGAGGCAAAGCAGTTTATACTTGACGGAATAGTTAAGGTTAACGGCGAGGTCTGCACCGCAAGAGGTAAAAAAATACGAAGCGGCGATACCGTAAGAATATTCAGTACCAATTATAATATAGTGTCGGAAAATGAAAATTAACAGCACGGAAATTGAAAATTTCAGAAATATCTCACACTTAAAATTAGATTTTGACGATGTAAATATAATTTACGGTGAAAATGCGCAGGGCAAGACAAATCTTATCGAAGCCATTGAGCTTTTCACAGGCTCTAAAAGCTTTCGCGGCGTGCGCGACAGGGAGCTTGTAAAATTCGGCGAGGAGTACGCAAGGCTCAGAGCGGAGTTTGAAAACAGTACAAGAAAGCAGAACGCTGAAATAATAATCAAAAAAAACAGGCAGGTAAGCTTAAACGGTATTAAAAAGAAAAGTCCGACAGCACTCGGCGAGGAGCTTAAAGCCGTTGTGTTTTCGCCCGTACATCTTTCAATGGTGAAGGACGGTCCGAGCGAAAGAAGACATTTTATTGACAACGCTCTGTGCCAGCTTAAATCTAATTACAGAAACATTTTAAAGGATTATAACCGTTCTCTTACGCAGAGAAATATGCTTCTCAAGGATTTACAGAGCAATCCGTCAATGCAGGAAATGCTTTATATATGGGACAAAAATCTCGCGGCAAGCGGCGCAAAAATAATCTATCAAAGACAAAAATATATTGAAGCGCTGCTTCCCTTTGCCAGGGAGGTTTTTGAAGGACTTTCACGCGGCAGGGAAAAGCTCGATTTAAAAATCAAGGGCGTTTTTGAATATGAGGAAAAAAGTGTTGACGAGCTTTATAAGGAGCTTATGTATGCCCTTGACAATTCACGAAGCGAGGATATTTTAAACCGCATCACAACTCAGGGTCCTCACAGGGATGACCTTGAAATAATGATAAATTCAAACAGTGCGAGGACCTACGGCTCACAGGGTCAGCAGCGTTCCTGCGTGCTTGCGCTTAAACTTGCGGAGGCAAGCCTTCTGCGTGAGATGACTCAGGAGGAGCCGCTTGCGCTTCTTGACGATGTGATGAGCGAGCTTGATATTCACAGACAGGATTATATTTTAAATCATATCAAGGACTGGCAGGTATTTATCACCTGCTGTGATGTAAATACGGTATTAAGACTTAAAGAGGGCAAAACCTTCCATATTGAAAACGGAGGACTAATATAATGTATATTGACCTTGGAGGAGATGTTGTCGTAAAAAGCGACGAGATATCGGGTATATTTGATATGGATACCTCGACGGTTAATAAAGCAACACGGGACTTTCTCGCTCAGGCGGAGCGTGAGGGCAGAGTAATATATGCAAGCTATGATTTGCCGAAAAGCTTTGTTGTCTGCGGCGAAAAAATATATGTCTGCGAATATAACACAAGCACTATATTTAAAAGAATTCGCAATGCGTAAATTTACTTGCGGGAAACGCTGCTGGCAAATTAAATGAACAATGAATAATCGGGGAGAGGAGAAACACCCTCACCCGTTACAGAATGTATAAAACACCTTTTAAAAGAGAAAGGATATTTTTATGGCAGAAGAAAAGATACAGTTAGAGGAAGAGGATATCAACACTGTCGTTACCGAGAAATACGACGAAAAAAGTATTCAGGTGCTTGAAGGACTTGAGGCGGTAAGAAAGAGACCCGGTATGTATATCGGCTCAACGGGACCGCGCGGACTTCACCACCTTGTTTACGAGATTGTTGATAACTCCATTGACGAGGCGCTTGCAGGCGTATGTACGCATATCGAGTGTAATATTCTTGACGGCGACATTATCGAGGTTATCGACAACGGTCGAGGTATCCCCACGGGTATTAATGAAAAAACGGGACTGCCTGCAGTTACCGTTGTACTTACGGTGCTTCACGCAGGCGGTAAATTCGGCGGCTCGGGTTACAAGGTTTCGGGCGGTCTTCACGGCGTTGGCTCGTCCGTTGTTAACGCGCTTTCGGAATGGCTCGAGGTTGAGGTTACTCAGAACGGCCATGTTTACAGTCAGAAATTCGAGCGCGGTATTGCGGTAAACGACCTTCACATTATAGCCGACAAAGAGGGCCACGGTACAACAATCCGCTTTAAGGCTGACCCCGATATCTTTCAGGAAACAACTGTTTACGAATATGAAACGCTTGAAAAAAGACTTCGTGAGCAGGCATTCCTCAACGCAGGTCTTTCAATTACGCTTACCGACAAGCGCGGCGACGAGGATGTAAGCGAGGAATTCTGTTACGAGGGCGGTATCCGTCAGTTTGTTGAATACATAAATACAAGCAGAGGTCTTACTCCTCTTCAGGATGAGGTAATCCACCTCTCCACCACCAAGGGCGACAAGAGCGCCGAGGTTGCGCTCTGCTATACAAATGATTATAAAGAAAGACTCCTGTCCTTCGCCAACAATATCAACACCATTGACGGCGGTACTCACGAGACGGGCTTTAAAACCGCGCTCACAAGAGTGTTTAACGACTACGGCAAGAAGTTCGGTATGCTCAAGGACAGCGATTCAAAATTCACCGGCGACGATGTCCGCGAGGGTATCACCGCTGTAATTTCCGTCAAGCTCACCGAGGCTCAGTTTGAGGGACAGACAAAGGGCAAGCTCGGTAATACCGAGATGACGGGTATGGTTTCATCAATGCTTTATGAAAAGCTGATGACCTATTTTGAGGAAAACCCGAATGTAGCCAAAACGCTTATCAACAAATCTCTTGAAGCTTCAAGAGCAAGAGAGGCGGCGAGAAAGGCAAGGGATAACGCAAGGCGTAAGTCGCCGCTCGAGAGCAACTCCCTTCCCGGTAAGCTTGCCGACTGTACAAGCAAGGACCCGTCAAAATGCGAAATCTACATCGTCGAGGGTGATTCGGCAGGCGGCTCCGCAAAGGACGGCAGGGACAGACAGCATATGGCTATTCTCCCGCTCTGGGGTAAAATGCTCAATGTTGAGAAGGCGAGAATTGACAAGGTTTATTCAAACGAAAAGCTCCTTCCCGTTGTGCTTGCGCTCGGTACAGGCATCGGCGAGGACTTCGATATAAACAAATTAAGGTATCATAAGATAATTCTTATGGCGGATGCCGATGTTGACGGCGCGCACATCAGAACGCTTCTGCTCACCTTTTTCTTCCGCTTTATGCCCCAGCTTATCGAGGGCGGTTATGTGTATCTTGCTCAGCCGCCGCTTTTCAAGGTTTCAAAGGGCAAGAAGAGCGCGTACTGCTTCTCGGATGAGGAGAGGGACGCAAAGATTGAGGAGCTTGGCGGCGACTGTGATATTCAGAGATATAAGGGCCTTGGTGAGATGGACCCCGAGCAGCTCTGGGAAACCACAATGGACCCCGAATACAGAACAATGCTGCGTGTAACCATTGAGGACGCCGAGAGAGCAAGCGAAACCTTCTCCATCCTTATGGGCGACGATGTTGAGCCGAGAAGGGAATTCATCGAGAAAAACGCAAAATTTGTTCAGAACTTAGATATATAATATGACCTTTGATTTCAGAATGACGCAGGAGGAATACCTCCTTGGCTGTAATTACCGTGCAGGCAGGCAGAGCATAAAGAATGTTGCAGGGATAAAGAGCTTTGTTTTTTCTCTTGCCACCTTGCTTGTGCTTGTGCTTACGGGTGCGGATACCGTGCTTTTTCTGCTTCCGTTAATACTTATCGGCTTCGGCATTTTTGAGCGCAAAAGCGTTAACGCCGCTTACGCCAAGGAGTACGGCGCAAAGCCCTTTCTTTACGGCGTACAGCAGATAACCTGCGACGAAAATAAAATAAAAGTGCAAAACGCCTTTGAAAAATACAGCAGCGCTTACGCGGATATTTTTGCGGTCAGAGTAACGAAAAAGAAGATTATCATTCTTTTTACCTACCGCAGAGGCGTGTTCGTAATTAACCGTGAAAAATACGCAGACGAATGTGAAAAGCTCCTGGCGCTTTTCGCGGAAAAGGGGGTTAAGCTTGATGGAAAACGAATATGACATCACCGCACCTTCCCCCGAGGAGCCCGAAGAAATCAAGCGTGTTAATACCGTCCCCGAGGAGATAGACCTTATCGGCGTTAAGATTACCTATAAGACGGACAGGGACTGCTACGCAAGATTTGAGGAGTTCCTTCTCAAGGGGCGAAAGGCGTCTTTTTCGGCTCTCGGCGTGCTTTTCTGTTTTACTGCGCTTAGCGCATACACGCTTTACAAAACGCAGGAATACGCAGTAGTCGGTATGCTTGCATTCCTGATTGCTCTCTATCTTGCGCTTGAATTTTTAAAGGGCAGAAGAGGTACGCAAAAGTTCGTAAACAGGTATTATGACAAGGACGAATATTACGGCTGCAACAAGCAGATTTGCTTTGAAACAAATGCGATAAGCTTTTGTGCCTATGACGAAAACGCAGAGAAATTTTTTGAGGCGGTTTATCCGTACACGATGCTTGAAGGAATATTTGTTACGCCCAAGGATTACTATTTTATAATAGGTAATCAGGCGCTGATTTTCCCGAGGGACTTTGCAACAAAATTCTGCGACGACGCTCAGCTTCTTGAGCTTTTCAAATCGACGGGCAGGCTTATAAGATTATAACTGATATTTACAACTAAAGGATGGCAATAATATGGACGCAAATGAAGTAAGGTATGACAACCAAAAGATAATTGACATCGAGATTAACACCGAGGTGCGCAAGGCGTTCCTCGACTACTCGATGAGCGTTATCGTTTCCCGTGCACTTCCCGATGTAAGAGACGGCTTAAAGCCCGTACACAGACGAATTCTCTATGCTATGTACGACAACACGCTTTATCCCGACAAGCCCTTCCGTAAGTGCGCTACCACCGTCGGCGAAGTGCTCGGCCACTATCATCCGCACGGCGACGCATCTGTTTACGACGCGCTTGTAAGGCTTGCGCAGCCGTTCTCAATGAGGCATATCCTTGTTGACGGCCACGGTAACTTCGGCTCAATCGACGGCGACCCTGCCGCTGCTTACCGATATACTGAGGCAAGGCTTTCAAAGGCTTCGATGAAAATGCTTGAGGATATCAAGAAGGACACTGTTGACTGGGCGCCGAACTTTGACGACACCACGAAAGAGCCGACGGTGCTTCCTGCAAGATTCCCGAATCTTCTTGTAAACGGCTCAGCGGGTATTGCCGTTGGTATGGCGACGAAAATTCCTCCGCACAATATGTCGGAGGTTGTCGAGGGTATGTGCGCTCTCATTGACAATCCCGAGGCTGACACCGCTGAGATTATGGAATACATCAAGGGTCCCGATTTCCCGACGGGCGGTATCATTATGGGTACAAGGGGTATCCGTGAGGCTTACGAAACGGGCAGAGGTAAAATCTATGTCCGCGCAAGAGCCGAGATTGTTGAGACCAAGGGCGACCGCTTTAAGATTGTTGTAACCGAAATTCCTTACGGCGTAAACAAGGCGGACCTCATCACCAAGATTGCGGACCTTGTTAAAGACAAAAGGCTCGAGGGCGTTGCGGATATTCAGGACTATACCGACAGACGCGGTATGCATATCGAAGTAACCGTAAAGAGAGATGCTAACGCACAGGTTGTTTTAAACAATCTTTACAAAATGACCGATATGCAGGTTACCTTCGGTACAATTATGCTTGCTCTTGATGACGGCGTTCCCAAGGTGCTTTCGCTCAAGCAGATACTCGAGAAATACATTGCCTTCCAGAAGGAGATTATCAGAAGGCGTACTGCGTACGACCTTAAAAAAGCTCAGGAGAGAGCGCATATTTTAGAGGGTCTTGCAAAGGCTATTGACATAGTTGACGATGTAATTGCAACAATCCGTGCCTGCAAGGGCGGACAGGCTGAAGCCAAGGTTGCCATTATGGACAAGTTCGGCTTTGACGACCCACAGGCTGACGCAATTGTCAAGTACCGTTTAGGTCAGCTTGCAGGACTTGAAATAGAAAAGATTATGAATGAACTCGACGAGCTTCACAGGCTTATCGAGGATTACACCGATATTCTTCAGAAGGATGAGAGAATCGCTGAAATCGTAAAAGCTGAGGCGAGGGAGATTGCCCAGAAGTACGGCGACGAGAGAAGAACGGAAATTTCCGCTTACAGCGGCGATGTTGACGACGAGGACCTCATTCCCGTTGAGGAGTGTATCCTCACTCTTACCGAAAGAGGATATATGAAGCGCCAGACCGTCGACACCTACAAGGCTCAGAACCGCGGCGGCAAGGGCATTATGGGTATGAGCAGGAGAGAAGAGGATGTTGCAAAGACGATGTTCGCCTGCTCCACTCACGACAGAATTTTAATTTTCACAAATCTCGGCAAGGTATTTAAGCTCAAGGGTTATGAAATCCCCGAAAGCTCAAGAACAGGCAAGGGTATGAATGTTGTAAACATCCTGCCGCTTGAGCAAAACGAGCAGGTTTCCGCAATGGTTAAGGTGCCGAAGGAGGAGGACAGGTGCTATCTCTGCATGGTTACCAAGAAGGGTATCATCAAGAGAAGCGCGCTTGACCTTTATAAGAACATCAGAAAGAGCGGCATTATCGCCATTAATCTTGACGAGGACGACGAGTTAAGCTGGGTTGACATCACCGACGGCGAGCAGAAGCTCATTGTTGCAACTCACGACGGTATGAGCATCTGCTTCAAGGAGAGCGACGCAAGACTTATCGGCAGAACGGCAAGGGGCGTTAAGGCAATTGAGCTCAGGGAGGGCGACTATGTAATCGGCTTCGCCGTTGTTCGCGAGGGCTACACCCTTCTTACCGTTACCGAAACGGGCTTCGGCAGAAAGAGTCAGTTTGAAGATTACCGTGTTCAGTCGAGAGCGGGCAAGGGTCTTATCAACTACCATACCGACAAATACGGCAAGGTTGCGATGATTGCGCCCGTTACCGATGAAAACGATGTAATTATGATTTCAAGCGACGGTATTATCATCCGTACTCATGCCGACCAGATAAGCGAGTTCCAGAGAGGCTCGAAGGGCGTTAAGGTTATGAGAGTGAGCGAGGGCGAAAAGCTCGCAACGCTTTCCGTTGTTGACCGCTTTGAAGAGGAAGAGGAAGCGGAAGCAGACGCGCAGGAGGCTGTTGAAAACGAAGCAGCCGCGGAAACGGACGAATAATCAGCTAAGGCTGTTCGCCGTCAGGAAATAATCCGCGGCGGACCGCCCGATTTGCTTAATTTTCTTTCTTGCAATATAGCGAAGAATAGTATATAATGTCTCATTGTGATAAATAACAGATGAAAAGAGGTGCGTTCTTGGAGAAGGAATCGTATTCCATTGAGGATATTTTAAACGAAGCCAAAAGAAACCGCGAAAAGAAGGCGGCAACAAACGCAGAGCCTTCACGCGAGCAGATACAAGAGGCACAGCCTGAAAACGAAATAAGGGAAACAGAAAAGAGCGCCGCGAAGCCCGAGCCGAAGGCGGAGGAGCTTCCAGCCGAAAACGAGGAAGCGCAGCAGACGCCTGCGGCAGAGGAGAAAAACACGGAGCCTGACAACATTGGCAACGAGGTTGACGCAAGCGGCAACTCCGACGAAGAGCCCGATGACAGCGCCGTTTCAGAGGAAACGGAGCCCGAAGCAGAGGCAGAGCCTGAGGCTGAGGCAGAGCCCGAGCCGGAAGAGATGGTTGACCTTCTCAACTTCAACACCGACGACGAATCAAAGCCCGAGGAGGAGGCGGAGGAGGAAAAAGCTCCTCGCCGTTCCCGTGAGAAGCGCCCCAAATCAAAGGCGGAGAAAATCACGACGGGTGTAATTATTGTGCTCGTGCTTGCAATTATTTTAGCGCTCGGTTATTATTTTGTACTTCCCTACATTAATATGAGCGACAAGACGCCGCGCGGCGAGGGAAGTCCTATCGGCGCTGAGTGGGCAGGAATGGATGACGATATCCGAAATTTCCCCCAAATCATTGAAACAGATGCGGACGAGGTTTCGTCGCTTCAGGATATGATGAAGCAGTGGTACCAGAACGGCGCGCCCTGCTCGGCAAGCCATGTGCTTAATGTCCTCTTAATCGGCGAGGACACGAGGGGCGATGAGCTTCTTGAGGAGGACACGAGGGCGGACTCCGCTATCATTGTCAGTGTTAATATTGACACGCAGACGGTTACAATGACCTCCATCCTCCGTGATACATATGCCTACTGGCAGGTTACTCCCGGCAACGAGGAAACGGGAGTTTATGAAAAAATAAATGCCTCAATGGCGCTTGACGGCTGCTCGGTTGAGACATATATCAGCACAATCGAAAATCTCTACAAGATTGATATTGACAATTATGTGATTGTTAATTTTGACTGCTTTGCCAAAATTATAGACGAGCTTGGCGGAGTTACAATCAATATGACCTCGGCTGAGATTAACGAGATTAACAACCACCCTTACCGCTACGGCGATATCGGCGAGGTTTATATTGAAAAGACCTTTGAAGGCGACGAGGGCGAGGTTGACCTTGACGGCGCACAGGCGCTTGCGTACTGCAGAATCAGGAAGCTTGATTCCGATAATCAGCGCGCCGAAAGACAGAAAACCTGTTTAAATCAGATGCTCGTTAAGGCGAAGGAAGCCTCGAACACGGAGCTTCTGAAGGTCGTAAACACACTTGCTCCGTATGTTAAGACGGGCTTCAGCACGAAGGAGCTTCTCTCGATTACTAAGTACGCTCTTTCAAATGACTGGATGCAGTTTAACATTCAGTCAACAACCGTGCCGAACTACCGCATTAACGAAAGAGGCGCAGGCGGAACATACTACGGCTTCTGGTGCTGGAAGTCGGACTACCCTGCCGACGCGTACTACCTGCAGACAATCCTCTACGGCGAGACGGGAATAACCCTTGCGCAGAACAGAGTTGACATTATCAGATGCAGGGAGAAGGGCTACTTTGACGACGGCGTTCTCTCGTGTCTTGCTTCGGGTCAGTCAATTTACAACCTTGATTACAATGTTCCGACGACATATGAAACCACTCTGTTTTCGGGCGACGAGGAGGAAGAAACCACCTCCGCTGACTAAAGCAGATTTCAAAACACAAGGTTGACTTATACCGACAAATTAACCCCCTGAATACACCGGTATTCAGGGGGTTTTGCTTACTTATGGGCAGAGGATTTGCCTCGCTTTATTTTAAAGCGTTATACATTTTAAATATATCCTCTCTTTTCAGCTCTATCGGATTTCTCGTCATCAGCATTGACATACTTTTATCCGTAAGCTCGTTTATCTGCTCGTCGGTAACGCAGCCGATTTCACTCAGGCGTGTGCGCATATGCATACGCTTTTTCATTTGTAAAATCTCCTCCGCCATAGCGTCGGGGTTTTCAAAGCCGCAGGCGTGGGCAAGCGCGGTTATCCTGCCGTCGCTGTCCGCGAATTCCGCATTAAACCTGATAAAGTAGTCGAGAGTAAAGGCGCACGCCTCTCCGTGCGGCACGCCGTAAATATTTGTAAGCGGGAACGAGCATGCGTGCGAGCCCGTCGTTCTCGGATGTGAAAAGGCAACGCCTGCTACAATCGACGCCTCCGCCATTTTCTCCCTTGCCTCAAGGTCGTCGGGATTATTATAAGCCCTTTCAAGATATTTAAAGACGAGCTTTGCCGCGTAAACCGAGCAAGCCGAGCAAATCGGCTGATGTATTGTCGCCCAGTAGCTTTCCACTGCGTGCGAAAGCACATCAAGTCCCGTCGACGCGGTAATCTGCGGCGGAACCGTCAGCGTCAGCTCGGGGTCGATGATTGCAATTTTCGGATACATTGCAGGGTCGTTCATCGGGTTTTTGAGGTTCAGCTTTAAATCCGTCAGCACCGAGATATTCGTAACCTCGCTCGCCGTACCCGAGGTGGTTGTGATTGCGAGCATCGGTATCGCTTCCTCAGGATTTATCGGCTTTCCGCCCGAGTGGTAGCTCTCGATAACATCGCTGCCCTTTGCTATTGCGCACGCCGCTTTACAGCAATCCATCGGAGAACCTCCGCCAAGCGCCACTGCAAAATCCGCCCCCGTTTCGCGCAAAACCTTTACGCAGTCGTTGACATTATCGGTGGTCGGGTTGGGTCTTATATCTGAAAAGACTGCCGCAAGCCTTCCTTCCGACAGCCCTACAAGCTCTTTTGCAAGTCCGTTTTTTGCAAAGCTTTTTGAGCAGACGAGCACGCCCTTTTTACCGTCTATATTTTCTATATGCTTTTTTATATTCTTACTTTCGCCGTTACCGAAAACAAGTGTAACAGGCAAATTAAATCTCCATGTTTTCAATCCGTCCAACTCCTGTATAATTTTTAAGGCTCGGTCGGGCAGTTGGGTTATTAGTGCAACTGCGCTCCTTTTTAAATCCGACCAACTCCTGTATAATCCCTATGGCTCGGTCGAGCAGTGGGGTTATTAGTGCAACTGCGCTCCCGTTATACTTTTAGTTTTTCGTTTACAAGCGCCAGAATTTCCCTCAGCAGAAATGTCGGCAGGAAAATTCCTTTTGTTCTGCTGCTTTTCGCCACGGGCTCAAGTCCGTACCGTTTACATATCAGCTTCGCTCTTTTCTGATGATATTCCGATGTAACAAGAGCCGTCTTATTTGAAAGTCCGCCCTCGCGCATTAGCACTGTTGAGTAGCGGATATTTTCATCGGTGGAGGTTGAGCGGGTTTCGAGTACAAGTCTTTTTTCCGAAATTCCCCTTTGCATAAGCATATTTTTCATACACTGCGCTTCGCTTAAAAATTCGTCCCTGCCCTGTCCTCCGCTGAGGACTGCTACTGCATCGGGGTTTTGGTTAAGGCAGGTAAAGGCTTTATCCACCCTTTTTTCAAGTGCTTTACTCGGTGTGCTGCCCTTGACTCTGCAGCCGAGGACAAGCACGGTTTCATATCCGCCGTTCTCGCTTTTCCCTCCGACATACACCCAGTACATCGCAAAAAACAGCGCAAGGTAAAAGACGGAGAGCAGTAAAATCACCACTCCCCTTGTCTTAATCTCAAAGCTGTTAAAATGCAGTCCGAGTACAAGGCTTACCGTACCGCTGAGAGCGCCGAGGAGATTGCCTGCATTCCTGACGCCCTCAACAGCAGGCTCAATGAAGATAAAAAGCACAAATACCGAAAACAGAATTATTAACAGTTTCATTATTTCTTAGGCACAATTTTATCCTTGCCGCCCATATACATACGCAGTGCCTCGGGAATGAGAACGCTGCCGTCAGCCTGTAAATTGTTCTCGAGGAACGCGATAAGCATTCTCGGCGGTGCGACAACCGTATTGTTAAGCGTATGCGCAAGGTAATTTCCGTTTTCGCCCTTAACTCTTATCTTGAGGCGGCGCGCCTGTGCGTCGGTAAGATTTGAGCAGGAGCCTACCTCAAAGTACTTCTTCTGTCTTGGCGACCACGCCTCGACATCCACGCTCTTGACCTTTAAATCCGCAAGGTCGCCCGAGCAACATTCAAGTGTACGAACGGGAATATCAAGCGAGCGGAAGAGGTCAACCGTATTCTGCCAAAGCTTGTCAAACCAGATTCTTGACTCCTCGGGCTTACATACAACTACCATTTCCTGCTTTTCAAACTGATGAATTCTGTACACGCCCCTCTCCTCAATACCGTGAGCGCCCTTCTCCTTTCTGAAGCAGGGTGAGTACGAGGTGAGTGTGAGCGGAAGCTTCTCCTCGGGTGTGATTGTGTCGATAAACTTACCAATCATCGAATGCTCAGAGGTGCCGATAAGGTAGAGGTCCTCGCCCTCAATCTTATACATCATTGCGTCCATTTCCTCAAAGCTCATTACTCCCGTAACAACATTTGAGCGAATCATAAACGGCGGCACAACATAAGTAAAACCGCGGTCAATCATAAAGTCGCGCGCATAGCTGATAACGGCTGAATGAAGGCGCGCGATATCGCCCATAAGATAATAGAAGCCGTTTCCTGCAACTTTGCCTGCAGCCTCAAGGTCAATTCCGTCAAAGGTTTCCATAATATCGGTATGATAAGGAATTTCGTAGTCGGGAACAACAGGCTCGCCGTATCTTTGCACCTCGACATTTTCGCTGTCGTCCTTGCCGATTGGCACGCTGTCGTCAATGATATTGGGAATGCTCATCAGTATTTCGGTTACTCTTGCGCCAAGCTCCTTCTCCTGAGCCGCAAGCTCCTCAAGCTCCTTCGCCTGAGCGCCCACCTTTTCGCGAAGCGCCATTCCCTCTTCCTTTTTGCCCTGAGCCATCAGAGCGCCGATTTCCTTTGAAAGCTTATTCCTGTTTGCACGAAGCTCGTCGGCACGAGCAATCACCTGGCGGTTTTTCGCGTCAAGCTCGATTACCTCGTCGACAAGCGCAAGCTTCTTATCCTGAAACTTCTTTTTGATATTCTCCTTTACAATCTCAGGATTTTCTCTAACAAATTTAATGTCTAACATATTAATCTCCTTGTATAAATATTTCCCGTTTTGCGAACAGCAAAGTCTTTTAATCTGTTTGATTTCCCGTTTGGTAATTCCTTCATTACTCTTCGCCGAGTTTATTTGCCAAATCCTTTAAATCCTCATTTGAATAAAACTCTATTTCGAGGGTGCCCTTGCCCCTGCCGCTATAAACCTTGACGCGTCTGCCAAGCACCTCGGTAAGCGAAAGCTCCACCTCGTCATAAAAGCCGTCCCTGCGCTTTGCGCTCCTGCTTTTCTTCGGCTTATCCGTCATTTTCGCAAGGCGCTCAACATCCCTTACGGTCATTTTATTCTGAATTATTTTATCGCACGCCTCAAGGATTAGCGCTTCGCTGTCAAGCGCAAGCAGTGCGCGCGCATGTCCTGCGGAAATTACGCCCTCGCGTGTATAATCCCTTACCTGCGGCGGCAGCTTTAAAAGCCTTAACGAGTTTGCGATTGCAGGTCTTGATTTACCGACGGAGGTTGCGACCTCCTCCTGTGTAAATCCGCATCTGTCGATAAGTGCCTGAAGTCCCTCCGCCTCTTCAATCGGGTTGAGGTCTTCACGCTGGAGGTTTTCGATAATCGCAATCTCCATTGTTTCGATGTCGGACAGGTCCTTGATTACGACGGGCACCTCTTTAAGTCCTGCGATTCTCGACGCGCGCCAGCGCCTCTCGCCTGCTACAAGCTGATATCCTCCCGTCGGAAGCGGACGGACAAGCAGCGGCTGAAGCACGCCGTGCTGAATTATACTGTCGGCAAGCTCCTGCAGCGCACCCTCGTCGAAGGTCTTTCGCGGCTGTTCTTTATTCGGCACAATCTCGCTGAGCGGAAGTGTGTTCGTTGCGACCATTTCATCAATGGTGTTCTCCGTCATCAGCTTATTAAGTCCTTTGCCGAGACCGTTTTTCTTTGCCATATTTTCTCCTCTCTCTATATTAATCGGTTGTTTTTATACGCTCCTCTGCAGACGATTGCGTGAGCGAAAATGATGCAATGCTCAGCAAATATAAATGCAGTGGATATTTATATTTCTGTGAAACAAGGGGGATATTTTTCGTCTTCCCCATCCCTCAAAAAGCCCTTAACCAAGGGGTTTTCGGGGGCTTCTCCGCTTTACACAAGCAGGCTCACTGCTTCTTTAAGAACTCGTCGGTGAACTTCCTGTATGCGAAAGCGGGCTTTGAATACTTTTCATAGTATATTATCGGCTCGCCGTAGCTCGGCGCTTCGGCAAGCTTAACGCTCCTCGGAATCATAGCCTTATATGCCTTATTCGGGAAGTATTCGTTAACCTCGTCCTGCACCTGCTGATTAAGTTTGAGGCGGCTGTCATACATTGTGAAAAGCACGCCCTCTAATTCAAGATGCTCGTTATAATGCTGCTTAACCGTGCGAACCGTACCGAGAAGCTGTGAAAGTCCTTCAAGAGCATAATACTCGCACTGGAGAGGCACAATCAGAGTGTCGGCAGCCGTAAGCGCGTTAATACTGAGCAGTCCGAGGCTCGGCGGACAGTCAATGATTATGTAATCATATTCGAGATAAATCGGCGCAAGCGCTCTTTTAAGCGCCTTTGCTCTGTCCTCAACCTCGTCAAGCTCAAGCTCCGCTCCTGCCAAATTCATATTCGACGGAAGCAGCTCAAGGTTCTTAAACTCCGTTTTTATAAGAATATCTTTTGCAGGAACCTCGTTTATAAGCATATCATATGTGGACTGCTTAACCTCGGATTTGTCAACACCGACGCCGCTTGTGCTGTTACCCTGAGGGTCAAGGTCAACAAGCAGGGTCTTTTTGTCCTTATAACCAAGGCAGGCGGCGAAGTTAACACAGGTTGTAGTCTTACCGACTCCGCCTTTTTGGTTGAATATTGCAATAGTTTTACTCATCACATTCATTCCTTAATTATTATATATTGCTATTATACTACTTATACATTTAATGTTCAAGTGTTTCACGTGAAACGCAGGGAATTATTTTATTATAATTGTGGTGATGAATTGTGAAAACACTATATCTTGATTGTTTCACATGAAACAATGAGAAACAGGCAAAGTTAATCTAATTAATTATAATTTCTGTTTGTGTGGAGCAGGTTTATAATAATAACTGTCTTAAACAATGTTTGCGGTAATAAATGGTTTATGTGGAATTAGCAACAATATCTTGTATATTGTTTCATATGAAACATATATTATAATGCTTATTTTGTGTTTTGTAAGTAAATATGGGCGTATTACAGGTGATTTTTAAGCAGCGAAGCACAAAACACAGAAAGGACGAGCCTTTCGACCCGTCCTTCCCGTGTGATGAAAAGAGGAGAATATGTTAAAACGGTTTCCCGTTTTAAGCAAGTCAGACTGCTTTTTGCGTTTTTGCGCCGTAAGCAGTGTTTTTGGGTATTCTTACCCGATACTCGATGTATTCTTCGGTTTCCGTTTTGTCAGCCTGCGCCTCAATGCCTGAATCCTTCATAGTCTTAACCGCCTTATCAAAGGTGTTGACGAAAATGCGCACATCCTTAAACATTCTCACAACATTGTTTTTAGGCTTCACCTTTTTGTCGGTAATTGTACTGATATAAGCCTCCGTCTGTTCCACATTAAGCTTTTTATCAACAATCACCTTCAGGCTTGTCCACATATCCTTTTCATTAGTCAGACAGAGCAGAGCTCTCGCATGTCTTTCGGTTAAGCCGTTTTTCTCTATAAAATACCGAACATCGACAGGAAGCCTCAGAAGTCTGAGCTTATTTGACAGCGCGCTCTGACTTTTACCGAGCTTTGTTGCAACCTCCGCCTGACTCATTCCGAAATGCTCCATAAGCTGCGCAATTGCCTGCGCCTCTTCAAAAAATCCGAGGTCGCTTCGCTGGATATTTTCAAGTATCGAATACACAGCGCTGTCCTCATATGAGCAGTCAAGCACCACACAGGGCACCTGTTTCAGATTGGCAAGTATCGAGGCGCGCAGTCTGCGTTCGCCTGCGATAAGCTCGTAATAGTCGGAGTTGTTTATCTGCCTGCAGAGCAGCGGCTGGAGCACTCCGTTCTCCTTAATCGAATTTGAAAGCGAGAGCATGTCCTCCGTCTTAAACTGCTTGCGCGGCTGATAGGGGTTGGGGAGGAGCTTCTCCGTTTTTATCATTATAATTTCCTGCATAACGCCTCCTGCTCCTCTCAACAATGAAAGTATAACATAATGTTTGTATGAAATAAAGGATTTCCCGTCGTGAGAAATCCTTTAAATTCAACATATATTTACTTTAATCAAAGGGGCTTTGTGTCGATTTTCTTTGAACGCCTCGGGTATTTTGTCGGAGTTTGCGATATTTTCTTTATCACAAAAATAAAGCGCTTGTCGCCGTTTGGCAGTGTGAAGGCGTTTGAGCTTTCAAGCTCGCCGCCGAGAGTCTTTATAGCGTTTTCCGCCTCTTTAAGCTCCTCCGCGCCGTTTGCACCTTTCAGTGAAACAAAGCGCCCTCTGACCTTCACGAGAGGAAGGCAGTATTCGCAAAGCATATTGAGCGGCGCCACCGCTCTTGCCGTTGCAAAGTCAAAGCGCTCACGGTAATCTGCGTCCCTGCCAAGCTCCTCGGCTCTTGTGTGAACGATATCGCATACAAGCCCGTTAAGCCTTGCAACCTCTTTTATAAAGGCGAGCTTTTTACCGACGCTGTCAACAAAGGTAACATCTATATCGGGCTTCGCAATCAAAAGGGGAAGCCCGGGGAAGCCTGCGCCCGTGCCGACATCGACAAGGCTTGCGCCGTCGGGTATTTGAACATATTTAAGCACTGCAAGGCTGTCCGTGAAATGCTTTGTAACAATATCTTCGGGCTCGGTAATCGAGGTGATGTTCACATGCTTGTTCCACCTCACAAGCCTTTCCGCATATGAATCAAAGCGCTCGCAGGCAAAGTCGTTAAGGCTTATGCCAAGCTCCTTGCAGTTTTCAGTCAGTAATTCAGTGTTAATCATAATGACTCCAGTATTATATTAAGCGCCGCGACATCCGCAGGATTTACGCCGCTGATTCGTCCTGCCTGACCAAGATTTTCAGGTCTGATTTTTTCGAGCTTCTCGACAGCCTCGAGCCTTAAACCTTTAAGGCTTTTGTAGTCGATATCCTTGGGGATTTTTTTGCCCTCAATACGCCTCATTTCCTTAATCTGCTGCTCCTGCCTTTTGATGTAGCCCTCGTATTTTATGAGGATTTCCACCTGCTCAAACACTTCGCGCGGAAGGCTCGGGCGGTTCTCGTCAACGGGGGAGAGAAGCTCATAGGTGAGCTGAGGCCTTTTTAAAAGCTCAAGCATTTTACAGCCGCGCTCGAGAGGGGCTGTGCCTGCGTCTTCAAGAATTCTGTTGAGCGTATCGGAAAGGGGAAGCGAAAGCTCGCTCACTCTTTTGTACTCCTTTCGGATAAGCTCCTGCTTTAATAAAAATTTATCATATCTTTCCTGAGAAATCAAGCCGATTTTGTAGCCTGTCGGCGTTAATCGGCTGTCGGCGTTATCCTGTCTTAAAACAAGACGGTATTCGCTTCGGCTTGTCATCATTCTGTACGGGTCGGTACAGCCCTTTGTAACAAGGTCGTCAATGAGCGTGCCGATATATGAGCCGCCGCGGTCAAGCACCAGCGGCTTTTCGCCCTTTATTTTAAGCGCCGCATTTATACCTGCGACAAGTCCCTGCGCCGCCGCTTCCTCGTATCCGCTTGAGCCGTTGAACTGACCTGCGCCGTAAAGACCCTCGAGGTCGTTGAATTCAAGCGTGGCGCGAAGCGCAGTCGGGTCAACGCAGTCATATTCAATTGCGTATGCCGTGCGCATTACCTGTGCATTTTCAAGACCCGGAATTGTGTGAATAAAGTCGAGCTGCACATCCTCGGGAAGCGAGGAGCTTAACCCCTGTAAATACAGCTCCTCCGTGTCAAGTCCGCAGGGCTCGATGAAAAGCTGGTGCCTTTTTTTGTCGGCAAAGCGGACAATCTTATCCTCAAAGGAGGGGCAGTAGCGCGGACCCTTGCCCTCGATTTTACCCGAGTACATAGGGCTGCGGTGGAGGTTATCGAGTATGATTTTTTTGGTTTTTTCATTAGTATAGGTGATGTGGCAGACCACCTTGTTTTCGGGCGGCGTGTCGGTATCGAAGCTGAAGGCAACCGTATGCTCGTCGCCCTCCTGCACCTCAAGCTCCGTGAAGTCAACCGAGCGCCTGTTCACCCTTGACGGCGTACCCGTCTTAAAGCGGCGAAGCGGAATATCAAGCTCTTTGAGAGATTTTGCAAGCTCTGTTGCAGGGAACATTCCGTCGGGTCCGCTTTCGTATGATATATCGCCTATGTAGACCCTTCCTCCGAGGAAGGTACCCGTTGCGATAATTACAGCTTTTGCCGTAAAAACAGCCTCGAGCTTTGTTTTGATTTTCCAGAGTCCGTCCTCGGTTTTTTCAAGGCTGACAATCTCAGCCTGCCTTAAATCGAGATTTTCCTGAAGCTCAAGCGTGTGCTTCATTCCTGCGGAGTATGCGCGCCTGTCAATCTGCGCTCTCAGCGAATGAACGGCAGGGCCTTTGCCGAGATTTAACATCCTTGACTGAAGCGAAAATCTGTCAGCGGCTTTACCCATTTCGCCGCCGAGGGCGTCGATTTCACGCACAAGATGACCCTTGGAGGTACCGCCGATTGAGGGGTTGCACGGCATATTGCCGACCCAGTCAAGATTTATCGTAAAGACAGCGGTTTTACAGCCCAGCCTTGCGCTTGCAAGACAGGCTTCAATACCGGCGTGGCCTGCGCCGATTACTATAACATCATAGTGCTGTGCGAAATACTCCATATTGTTTTCCTTTTTTAATGAAAATGGCTGTTAATTATTTGCCGACGCAGAAGCGTGAAAAGATGTTGTTCACGACTTCCTCAGTTGCTTTTTTGCCCGTAAGAGTGAGAAGCTCGTCAATCGCCGAGTCAATCATAACATTGACAGCGTCAAAGGTTATACCTGCCCTTGCGCCGTCAAGCGCCTGTGTCAGATGCGCGACGGCATTTTTCACGCACGCCTTCTGTCTTTGATTTGCAAGAAGCGGAGCCGTGCTGTCGAAATTTTCCGCGCCGAAAAGCCGTTTGATGATTCCCTCAAGCTCCTCTGCGCCGTCGCCGTTTTTAGCAGAGATGTAAACTATATTCTCAAAGCTGTTTTTAATTTTGTCAAGGTCGAGCTTTAACTCCAAATCCGTCTTGTTAACGACTGCGACGCATCTTTTGCCGCTGCACTGCGCTATAAGCATTTCGTCATCCGCGCTCAGCGGCAGACTGCTGTCAAATACTGCGAGCACAAGCGCTGCGCGTTCAAGCCTTTGCTCAGCCTTTTTAATTCCGATGGCTTCGACAATATCATCGCTTTTTCTTATTCCTGCGGTATCCGAGAGGTGAAGCACGAGGTCGCCGAGGCGCACGCTGCCCTCGACAATATCCCTTGTCGTGCCTTCGATATGAGTAACAATGCTCTTTTCGCTTCCCGAAAGGAGATTCATAAGCGTTGACTTACCTGCATTCGGCTTGCCGACAATCGCCGTGTC
Source organism: Oscillospiraceae bacterium (assembly GCA_902791235.1). Classification (GTDB taxonomy): domain Bacteria; phylum Bacillota; class Clostridia; order Oscillospirales; family Acutalibacteraceae; genus Eubacterium_R. The sequence continues at coordinate 17,559 of CADAUV010000004.1, read as the reverse complement.
AATGCCCTGCGTCATAACGAGTCCGCTCTCATAATTGTCAAGCAGAGCGTTAAGGCTTTCAAGGCACTGTTCAAGTGCGCCGATGAGATTTTCCTCGCTGAGCTCGGGTATTTCCTCATCGGGATAGTCGACCCATGCCGCCATATCGGCGCTCCTGTCGAGCAAAAGCTCAAGCACCTGTGAAATTTTACTGCTCAAAGAACCCTGCAGAAGATTGTATGAAGCCCTTGCGCTCTCCTCGCCCTGAGCCGAGATAAGCTCCGCCACGCTTTCAGCCTGAGTTAAATCAAGCTTGCCGTTAAGGAAGGCGCGCTTCGTGAATTCGCCTGCCTGCGCAGGAGCTGCGCCTGCGTCAAGGACAGCCTGTAAGGTTTTTTCAACAATAAAAATTCCGCCGTGCACGGAAAGCTCAACAACATTTTCGCCCGTGTAGCTTCTCGGCGCGCGGAAAACGAGCGCAACGGCATTGTCAAAAGCCGTGCCGTCGGCGCAGACCCTGCCGAATTTTGCGGTGTAACCTTTAAGAGAAGACAGGGGGGTGCCGTCCGCTGAGATGAAAACCTTTTCCGCAATCTCAACAGCCTTTTCGCCGCTTATTCTGATTACTCCTATCCCCGAGGCGGTATTGCCTGTGGATATTGCCGCAATTGTTGACATATAATCACCAAAACAAAATGAAAAATGAACAATTAAGGGCGGGCAGAGCCCACCCTTAAATATTAGTCGTTATCGCTTTTTACTTCGATTTTGCCGTACTTTATGCCTGCAGGCTTCTGCACGGGTGCGCTCTTAGCCGATGAGCGCGGGCGCGAATCCCTGCGCTGATTGTTTCTCGGCTTTACGCCGCCTTCAGGCTCAATAACCACACGCCTGTCGATACCGTTACCGATTGAGCGTGATGTAACGCCGTCAATCTCCTGCACGGCAGTGTGGATAATCCTTCTCTCGTAAGGATTCATCGGCTCGAAGGTGTGCCTTCTGCCAGTGCGGATAACATATGCGGAGTGCTTTGCGGCAAGCGCTCTGAGGGAGGATTCCCTCTTTGCTCTGTAATCGCCGACATTGATTACAACTCTTACATATTTATTAGTACCGTTTTTAACTGCAAGACTTGCAAGGTACTGAATAGCGTCAAGCGTTTCGCCGCGATGACCGATAATGATACCGTAGTCGTCGCAGTCTATTTTCATCTCGATTACGCCCTCGTTAAACTCGGCGGTAATCTTTGCGTCCTCAACCTTGAACGCGTCAACCATAGTCTTTACATAAGTGCAAAGTGCGTCGAGGTCAACCTCGGACTCGCTGATGGTTTCACGCTCGGGCTTATCCTCTGATTTTTGCTGAGGCGCTTTGTTTTCTTTTTTAGCGACGGGCTTTTTATCCTGCTTTGCAGGCTTTTTGTCGTTATTTTTGTTATTCTTGCTCTTCTGCGGCTTCTGCTTTTTTTCGCCCTTGCCGTCGTCGTAGGTAGCCTCGGCTACCTCTACGGTTTTAGAAAAGAGACCAAGAAAACCTTTTTCCTTTTCAGGCATTTTTAATTCAATATGGATGAACTCTTCCTTGGCGTCGGCAGGAAGTTTTAAGCCTGCCTTCGCGTTTGCAATGGCTTCATCCCTTGTTTTGCCCTTGCCTATATTAGTAATTTTCATTTAAGTCCTCTCTTGTAATGCAATCACTTATTCGCTGTCTTTTTAATGCTTTCCTCACGGGAACGGCGTTCAATCGTGTTTTCAACCATAAGCCTTGCCTGTGTTTTCTTAGGCGGGAACGCCTTGAAGATATACACCTGCTGAGCCATTGCGATAAGGTTTGAGATAATCCAGTAAAAGCCGACTGCCGCAGGTACCTGGAAGGAGATGTAAAATGAGAAGAAAGGCATCATTAACATCATCATAAGCATCTGGCTTGCCTGCTGGGAAGCGGCGGGATTATTCTTTTTCTGAATAAAGGTTGAAAGAAGGCTTGTGCCAAGTGAGGTGATAAGCACAACAATCGAGATTATGATAAGTCCGTTATGCTCCTTGAAGGAAGGGGTCATTGACATATCAAGCGTTTTGCCGAAAAGATGAAGCTGCATTGACTGCGCATAAGTGGAGATGCTTGAAACGGCATCGCTTGTGAAAACAGTCGGGAATTTTTCCTGAAGTGCAGCAACAAAGCTCTGGTCGCTGAAGTTCTGAATAATCTCAAGGTTAAGGTATCTTACCCTCTCCGTACCTGTGAAGGTCTTTACGAATTCAGCAATCTCGCCTGACATCTCGGCAAAATTAGGAACATTGAGTACATAAGAAAGGGGGTAGTAAACGGCGCCGATAATACCCATAAGGAATACCATCTGGAACGCCATCGGTCCGCAGCCCATCTGCATGGGGTTGTGGCCCTCTCTGTTGTAAAGCTCCTGCATTTCCTCGTTAAGTTTCTGCCTGTCCCTCGGGTCAGGATACTTTTTCTGAATCTTCTGTATTTTTGGCTGAAGCCTTGTGGTTCTTGCCATCGTCTTCTGCTGGTGAATGTTAATCGGCAGAAGGATAATTCTTGTTGCAAGCGTAAAGATAACAAGCGCTACAAAGTACCTGTTGTCAACTGCCGAAAGAAGCAGCGCCATACACTTGCCGAAAAGCCAATATAACCACTTGAACGCGCCGATTCCGTTGTAGGAAGCGGCAAGTAAAATACTGTTCATTCTCTGTCCTCTTTAATTTTTTTGGGTGGAACGGGGTCCCAGCCGCCTTTTGATAAAGGATTACATCGGATAATGCGCCACGCAGCAAGCAAGCCGCCCTTGAAAATGCCATGCACCTCAAGCGCCTCAATCGCGTACTGCGAGCAGGTTGGAGTAAAGCGGCAGCTTCCGCCCGAAAACCACGGGCTTATAGTGAGCTGATAGCTTTTTATAAGAAAGATTAAAAATTTTTTAATGCCTTTTTTCAATCCAACATACCCAGCTTTTTAAGCTGTGCCTCCATTTGCGCCGCCACCGTCTGCATTTTTACTTCGGTAGTATGCGTCCTTGCGACAAAGACGATGTCAAAGCTGCCGCCAAGTCTGTCCTCATACTGTGAAAATGCCGCTCTGATAAGTCTGCGCGCGCGGTTACGCTTAACGGCGTTGCCGATTTTCTTGCCGCTTGTAATGCCCACTCTTGAATAAGGCAGCCGTGATTTCACGGCGTAGGTTACAAGCGCGCTGCCGGCTTCGCTCTTACCTCTGTAATATGCACGGCGAAAATCCTTGTTCTCCTTTAAGGTTGTGCTTTTCACCCGGCTCACCTCGGTTTTTAGTAAGAAAGTGTTTTTCTGCCCTTAGCGCGACGGCGAGCAAGTACCTTTCTTCCGTTCTTAGTAGACATTCTCTTTCTGAAACCGTGTACCTTCTGAGCGTGTCTCTTCTTTGGCTGATAAGTTCTCTTCATTTTTTTCACTCCATTCAAAAGACTAAACTTGTCTTAATCTTTTATAATCTCTGCGTCAGTTTCACGCAGGCAATTTGTATTGTAAAAATGAGCGGTAAGGATACCTCTCCACAATATCGGCACTTATTATATTATAAATATATAAGGCTTGTCAACAAAAAAATAATAAATCTTGTAATTGTTTAATTAATATATTATAATAACACTATATATTGCGTAGCAAAATTTTTAAACAACAATGGAGGTATTCATATGATAGGTATTATAGGCGCAATGGATGTTGAGGTGGACGAGCTTAAATCGCTTGTTCGCGACGGCACGACATCGAATATTGCAGGAACGGATTTTGTCTGCGGCTTTATTGAGGGCGTTCTCGTGTGCGTTGCGCAGTGCGGTATCGGCAAGGTTAACGCCGCTCTCTGCACTCAGGCGATGATTGATAATTTTGATATTGACGCGGTTATAAATGTCGGCGTGGGCGGCTCGCTTTCACCCGATGTTGTAATCAAGAATGTTGTAATAGCAACCGATGTCTGTCAGCATGATATGGATATTACCGCTCTCGGCGACCCGAGGGGATTTATCCACGGAGTTAATATGATTAAAATGCCGACCGACGAGAAGCTTTCCGAGAAGCTTGCGCAGACCGCAATCAGACTCGGCGAAAAAATACACCGCGGCGGTGTTGCCAGCGGCGACCAGTTTATTTCGAGCAAGGAGCAGAAGGATTTTATTATTAATGAATTCGGCGCAATCTGCTGTGAGATGGAGGGTGCGGCAATCGGTCATGTCTGCACTGCAAACAGCGTGCCCTTCGCAGTTGTCCGTTCGATAAGCGACGGCGGCGACGAGGACGCTCAGATTGATTATCCTACCTTCAAGCGCATTGCGGCAGCGGTTTCGGCAAAAATAATTATCGGCTTTATAAAGGGCGAGAAAGAGCAGATTGAGTTTAAATAATAACAAAAAAGCGTCCCCGAAGGAACGCTTAAAGTGATTTATTCAATGTAGAAACTGCTGAGTATTTTTTTCTCCGCGGATTCAATCAGGGTGTTGAGCGCCGAGTTTGTAATCTCGTTTCCGCCCGTTCTTGACTTGTCCTCGACGAAGATGAACTTCGCGTCCTCGACCGCAATGGCAGCCGAGGCAAGCTCTCTGCCGAGGTTTAAGTCGAGCTTGAAAAGCTCTGTCGGGAGAATCCCTGCCTTCGCCATTGTCAGCGCGCCTCTGTAAAGGCTCAGGGTATAGTAATCGAAGCAGAAGCCGATTGCGGATTCGTTTTTTGACGCGCCAATCATATCAATAAGCATCTGGGTTGCGCCGGCAAGCGTTGCAAGCGACATCTCTCCGGTTGCGTCGTTTGTGAAGGAGCTTGCGTCAAAGCCCGTGCGGTTATCGCTTATTCCGAGAAGGTAGTCCGCGGTAACGCCGTAGTATTCACTGCAGCGGATTACAAAGTCAAGGCCACATTCACGAATGCCCTTCTCATAATGGCTCAGAAGCGCCTGACTTATGCCGAGGTCCTGAGCGGCTCTCTTCTGGCTTATGCCCCTCTCCTTACGGAGCGCGCAGAGTATTTCCGGGAATTTTGATAGTTTTTCTTTATCTTTTTTATCGGCTTTGCCTGCCATGATTTGCACCTGATTTCCGAGTGTATTTTGAAACAAAAAGTGTTTTTAGCGTGAAAGAGAGGGGCGTAATTGCCCCTCGTTAATACAAATAGTATTATAGTCGTGATATTACTATTTGTAAAGAAGTAAAAAGAATTTGTTATTTTTTTGTAATATTTGGCTTAAAAAGGAGCTTTTTTGAATGAAAACCTTTACGATTTATCTTTTTCGACACGGACTGACGAAGGGAAACTTAAACGCACAGTATATTGGGCATACGGACCTGCCGCTCACAACAGATAGTATATCCGAGCTTAGACGAATAAAGGCTCACGAGCATTATCCTGAGGTGGAGGCTGTGTTTTCCTCGCCACTCAAGAGGTGTGTTGATTCGGCAAAGATTATGTACCCCGATTGTAACCCGATTGTAATTGATGATTTTATCGAGTACAATTTCGGTGAATTTGAGGGTCTGACCGCCGACGACCTTAAAGATAACGACGAGTTTAAGGAGTGGCTTCGCGGCGACATAAATGCGAAAACGCCCTTCGGCGAGAGCAACGCCGAGTTTGCAGAGCGTATCTGCGCCGCTTTTGAAAAGGTGGTAAACGGCTGTATAAAGTCGGGGACGCAGACGATTGCGATTGTCGGACACGCAGGCGTGCTTATGACAATCCTTTCCTGCTACGGACTGCCCGAAGCGCCGATGGCGCACTGGCAGATGGACGCAGGCTACGGTTATAAAATGCGCGTTACGCCTTCGCTGTGGATGCAGGCAAATAAGATTGAGGTGGCGGACACAGCGCCTGTCAGCATAAAGGACCTTTCGTGATACACGAAAGGTCCTTTCTTTATTTATAAATGAAAAATTAATAATGAATAATCGGGTTCCACGGAAAGCCGTTATTATACAGCTTTATTGTTTTTCATTTTCTTTGTTACCAAAAGCCACATTGCCGCCGCCATAAATATGCAGACGAAGTCGGCGATGGGCTGCGCCCAGATTGCGCCCTCAAGCCCGATAACTCTGTTGAGTATGAAAAGAAGAGGAACATAAACAAGTCCCTGTCTGCCGACTGAGAGGATAAGGCTCTGTTTGCCCATGCCCATTCCCTGAAATGAAAAATTGAGAAGGAACATAATACCGATAATCGGACCGGGGGACATAAGCGCAATAAGCATTTTTACGCCCGTTTCTATTACCGACGGGTCGTTTATGAACACCTCGATAACGCTCTGCTTGAACGCGATATAAAAGACGGTCATTACCGTACCGATGAGTACATTGCACATAATGCTGAAACGCAGGACCTTTTTCATCCTGTCGTAGAGCTTTGCGCCGTAACAGTAGCCGACTATCGGCTGAACGCCCTGAGCAAGTCCGAGCTGGAGCATCATTACAAGCATATTTGCTTTCATTGCAATTCCCATTGCTGCGACGGGCACATCTCCGTAGCCCGACAGTACGATATTGATTACAATATTTGATACGCTCATCAGAAGATTATTGAGCGCCGCAGGAAGCCCTACGCTGATAACGCCTGAAGCAATTCCGTTTTTAACCGTGTATCTCTTAGGCGTGATGCTGAGAATACTCTTGCCCCTGAGGAAATAAACAAGGAAGTAAAGCACGGAAACGATATTGCCCAGCACTGTTGCAATAGCGGCGCCTGCTACGCCCAGACCGAGACCGAGCGGAAGCGTGAAGCCGAAAAGGTTATCGCCGCTGTTAAGTATGAAAATCGGGTCAAGCACGATGTTTACAAGCTGTCCGATAACCATACCGAGCATTGAATCCTTGGCGGAGCCTTCGCCTCTTACGAGATTACCTGCGGTAATCGCAACAACAATAAAGGGAGCGCCGAGAGCAATCCATTTCAGATAGTCGCAGGCAAAATCTATGGTGTTGTCGCTTGCGCCGACAGCGTACAGCACGGGTCGTCTGAACGCATAAAAAAGAATTCCTATAAGCACGCCCGTTATAATCGCCGTATAAATGCAAAACGAGCTTATCTGCTTTACCCTGTCGCGCCTGCCCTCGCCGAGAGAACGGCTGACAAACGCACATCCGCCGACGCCGAAGAGGTTGCCGAGCGCGAGTGCAAACAGGAATACGGGCATTGATACGCTTACCGCCGCAACCTGATTACTGTCGCCCGTCTGACCCACAAAGAAGGTGTCAGCGAGGTTATATATAATGTTTATAAGCATACCGAGCATACTCGGAACAGCCATTGTCATAACGGCTTTGGGTACCGTGTAGTCGGCAAATACCTTTGTGTTATCTTTCATAATCAAAGCCTTTCGGAAATATTAATAAGCTCCTCCATTGTGAGCTTTTCTGCACGCAGGTTTCTGTCAAGCGAAAGTCCGTCGAACACCTCGCCGACAGCGTCCTTTGAAATGCCGAGCGTGTTTGAAATCGAGTTGAGCGCGGTTTTCCTGCGCTGTGAGAACGCCGCTTTAACAATTGTAAAGAAGCGCCTTTCGTCCTTTAACTCGTATTTCGGCTTGCCGTGAGGGGTAAGACTTATTACAACGCTGTCAACCTTTGGGCTCGGCACGAAGCTTTCGCGGCCTACCTCGAAAAGTATTTCGCTGTCAGCGTAATAGTTTACCGCAACGGTTACCGCGCCCGCCTGCCTTGAGCCGACCTGAGCGCAGAGCCTCTGTCCTGCCTCGCGCTGTACCATAACGACAATTTTTTCAAGCGGCGCGCGGCTTTCGAGCAGGAGCATAATTATCGGCGAGGTGATATAGTACGGCAGATTTGCACAGACCATAAGTCTTTCACAGCCGCCGAAATGCTCGCTTAAAAAGGCGTTTAAGTCCACCTTCATTATGTCCTCGTTTACAAGCTCGATATTGTCAAAGCCGTCAAGCGTTTCGTCAAGCACGGGGAAAAGTCTTTTGTCAAGCTCGACGCAGACCACCTTACCTGCAACTCTTGCAAGCTCCTTTGTCAGAACGCCCACGCCTGCGCCGATTTCAAGCACACCCGTTTTCCCGTCTGCGTTAAGGCTTTCCGCCATTGCGGGACAGACCTCGGGGTTTACAAGGAAATTTTGCCCGAGTGCCTTTGAAAAGGTGAAGCCGTGGCGCGACATAACCTTTTTAATTGTCTGAATATCGCATAAATCCATAGCGCTCTCCTGCGTTAATTTTCCGTTATTTTACCACAATATTTTTAAATGTTCAACAAAAATATTGACAAATATAAAAAAGGTGCTAAAATAAATTAGCCGACTAAAGATTAGCCGACTAATTAATAATCCGAGAGGTGGGTTTATGTCCGTTAAAATATGTGAACACCGCCGTCCCGAACGGGGCGTTATCGGCCCGAGGCTGAATGCCGCAGGCAGACTTCTTAAAAAACGCTTTAACGAGGTTGCGTGCGAGGAGGGTTTGTTTTCGGGTCAGCATCATATAATTATAACGCTGAAATGTAATCCCGGTATGACTCTGAGCGAGCTTGCTAAGAGCCTTAATATTACGGCTGCTACGGTATCCGTCAGCGTAAAGCGTATGGAAAAATCGGGATTTATCGAGAAAAGACCCGATGAAAAGGACGCGCGCACGAAGAGGCTTTATCTGACCGATAAGGGCAGCGCCGTAACGCAGAACATCAGGGATAAGATGGATTTGCAGGAGAGCGCGCTTGTAAAGGGGCTTTCCGGGGAAGAGATTTTAAAGCTGTCTGATTTACTCGACAGAGTTATAGAAAATATGGCAAAGGAGGAATGTCCTGATGATTAAGAAGCTTGCAAAGTATTTAAAAGGGTTGTGGCATCTTTGCATAATCAGCGCAGCAGGTATGATTATTGAGGCGCTTTGCGAGCTGTCGCTTCCGAGCCTTGCGAATATGGTTTACAACAATGTAAGCACGGGCGCAGCGCAGAGCTCGGGCGTAATAAAATACGGCGTCGGTATGTTTGTGCTTGCGCTTATAGGACTTTCGGGCGGACTTGCGACGATGAAGGCAAGCTCCGTTGCGAGCCAGAGATTTTCTTACAGGCTGAGGAAGGATGTTTACGGAAAGGTCAGTGAATTTTCCTTTAAAAACATTGACTCCTTTTCAACCTCCTCGCTCACAACGAGGATGACGAATGATATTACCACGCTTCAGAACACGCTGATGATGGGGCTTCGTATGTTTTTCAGGGCTCCTGCGCTTATGCTTGTTGCGGCGGTGCTTGCATTTCGTATCAACCACAGGCTCTCTTTAATACTTGTTATATTATTACCTATTATATTCGCAGTTGTTGCAATCGTGCTTAAATACGGTTTTCCGCTTTTCAGGAAAATGCAGAAGCGCATTGACAATGTAAACAGGGTTGTACAGGAAAACCTTATCGGCATCCGTGTTGTTAAGGCGTTTGTCCGTGAGGACAGGGAGAAAAAGAAATTCCATACCGCTTCAAACGACCTTGCGGCGCAGGGCGCGAAGGCGGCAGGAATTATAGTATCCGTAATGCCGATGCTTATGCTTATGATGAATGTCGTTATCGTCTACATTTATTACAGGGGCGCTAACGACGCATACAACGGCGTTATGGATGTCGGCGAGATTTCCGTTCTTGCGTCCTACATTATGCAGGTGCTTATGAATATAATGATGGTTTCAATGCTTTTCATTATGCTTGCAAGGGCGAAGGTTTGCGGCGACCGTGTTGTTGAGGTGCTTGACACAGAGATTGATATAGTTAATCCCGATAACGCCTTTGTGCCTGAAAATCCGAAGGGCGAGGTTGAATACAGGAATGTTACCTTCGGTTATCACGAGGGCGATACGGTGCTTAACGATATTTCCTTTAAGGCGCCTGCAGGCTCGGTTATCGGCATAATCGGCTCGACGGGCTGCGGCAAGTCAAGCCTTGTAAACCTTCTGCCGAGGCTTTATGATGTAGTCGGCGGCGAGGTGCTTATCGACGGCGTTGATGTAAGGGAATACGACCTTGCCTCGCTTCGTGAGCTTATCGGCGTGGTACTGCAGAAAAATGTTCTTTTCTCGGGCACGATTGAAAATAACATCCGCTGGGGTAAGCCCGACGCAACTGACGAGGAGGTTGAAAACGCCTGCAAATGGGCGCAGGCGCACGACTTTATTTTGCGCCAGCCCGACGGCTATAAAACGGATTTATCGCAGGGCGGACTTAATCTTTCGGGCGGACAGAAGCAGAGGCTTTGTATTGCGAGGGCAATGCTCAAAAAGCCGAAAATCCTTATTCTTGACGACTCGACAAGCGCAGTCGATACGGCTACGGAGGCTAAAATCCGCGAGAGCTTTTATACCGCGCTTCAGGATACGACCGTGTTTATAATTGCACAGCGTATTTCCTCGGTACAGGACGCTGACAAAATCCTTGTTCTTGATGAGGGCGAGCTCAAGGGCTCAGGCACTCACGAGGAGCTTCTTGAAAGCAATGAGATTTATCAGGAAATATACCAGACTCAGCAGAAGGGGGTGCTTGAATAATGCCAGGACCAATGGGCGGAAGAAATCCCGGGGTTGTCAAGCCCAAGAATGCGGGCAAGACTTTTTTCAGGATTATAAGTTATTTCGGCAGGCGCAAGGCGCTTCTGGCGATTGTGTTTGTTTCACTCATAATGACTACGGTTTGTTCGGTAGGCGCTTCCTACTGGCTCAGACCCATTCTTAACGATGTCGCGACGACGATACAGGACGGCACCTTCAGGACCGTCGGCGTTAAGCTTCTTATTAAAAACCTTATTATAGTGTCCTCGCTTTATGTGGGCGCGTCGGTGTTCACCTTCCTTCAGGCAAAGATTATGGTTAAGCTTTCTTACAGCACTACAAATATTATTCGTAAGGATTTGTTTGACCATATGCAGACGCTTCCGCTGAGGTACTTTGATTCACAGACGCACGGCGAGATTATGAGCCGTTTTACCAACGATGTGGACAATATCCAGATGATGCTTGAGCAGTCGGTGGTGCAGCTCGTGTCCTCCGTTTTCTCCTTCATCGGAATTGTTATTGCAATGCTGATACTTGAGTGGCGGCTTTTCCTTGTTGCCTGTATTTTCCTTGTTATTATGCTTGTTAATTCAACACAGATTGCAAAAAAGACGAGGAAATATTATAAGCTGCAGCAGAAGTCCCTCGGCGAAATGAACGGCAATATCGAGGAAACGATTGAGGGAATGAAGGTTGTCAAGGTCTTTAATCACGAGGAGATTGCGAAGGAGGACTTTGACTCGCTGAATGACATTTACCGCCAAAATGCGACAAAGGCGAATTTCTATTCGGGCATTATGGGCCCGACCTCAATGGGTATTAATAACGCAAACTATGCGACGATTACGCTTGTCGGCGGTATTCTTGTACTCACAAGAGGGCTTGACATCGGCGCGTATTTCACCTTCCTTACAAATCTCCGCCAGTTCACACAGCCTGTTAATCAGATTATGAATCAGATGAACAACATCTTTTCCGCACTCGCAGGCGCAGAGCGTGTGTTTGAGATTATGGATATGGAGAGCGAGGTTGACGAAGGCACGGTAACGCTTCGCGAGGAGGCCGGCGAGAACGGCGATAAGCAGTGGTACTGGGTTGACGGCGATAAGGAGATTAAGGTTGAGGGCAAGGTTGTATTTGAAAATGTCGACTTCAGCTATGTTCCTGAAAAGCAGGTGCTTAAAAACATCAGCCTTTACGCTAAGCCGGGGCAGAAGATTGCCTTTGTCGGCTCGACGGGAGCGGGCAAGACCACGATTACAAATCTTATTAACCGCTTTTACGACATACAGCAGGGCAGCATCACCTATGACGGAATTGATATAAAGAGAATAAAAAAAGACGACCTGAGAAGGTCGCTTGCAATGGTGCTTCAGGATACGCATATGTTCACGGGTACTGTTATGGATAATATCCGCTACGGCAGGCTTGACGCGACTGACGAGGAGTGTATCGCCGCAGCGAAGCTTGCCTCCGCACATTCCTTCATAACTCATCTGCCCGACGGCTATAATACCGAAATCACGGGCGACGGCGAAAATCTTTCGCAGGGTCAGCGTCAGCTTCTTGCAATCGCAAGAGCGGCGGTAGCAAATCCGCCCGTAATGATTCTCGACGAGGCTACCTCGTCAATCGACACGAGAACGGAAATGCATATAGAGCACGGTATGGACAGACTTATGGTCGGCAGAACGGTTTTCGTTATTGCGCACAGACTTTCAACCGTCCGCAATTCAAATGCAATTATGGTGCTTGAGCACGGCGAGATTATTGAGCGCGGCGACCACGCCCAGCTTATGGAGCAGAAGGGAAGGTATTATGAGCTTAATACCGGCGCCGCCAAGCTTGCATAAAACACACCGAGGTTTGGGGCACCCGTCGCAAAGAAGGTTAGGTTTTGGCTTTGACCTTTTGCCCCTAAAGACATTAAAAACCGCCTGAATACGCAAGTATACAGGCGGTTTTGTAATCCCTTTA